>JADGRB010000306.1 GCA_017881315.1 Pseudomonadota bacterium | reverse complement strand
GGGGTTACGCGCGGTTCACGCAAACCTGGCGTACCCTCTACGCGCTCGCGAGCGTGCTCGGGTTCTTCTGGGCCCTGAACCACGACTGGGTCGGCTACATCTGGGGCGCCCTGTTTCTGAGCTGGGTATTCCTGCGCGGGTTCGTCCTCCCCGAGCGCCTCTTCGGCGTCCTCGACGCCCGCGCGTTCGGCCGCTACTGGGCCCTGATGATCGCCGTCGCGCTCGCGTCACTCTCGGCGTTCGTCGCGCTCCTCATCGAGAGCAACAAGATCTCCGACCTGCTCAGCATGTACACCATCCGCTCGTCGGGGAATGTCATGCCGGTGAGCGCCGTGCTCGCGGCCAGGCACGTCTGGATCGAGATGATGTTCCCAGGGCTCGCGATCGCGCTCGGCAAGCTGGCGCTCCCCGTGATCGTTGCCCGGCTGATCTTCCGCCGCAGCGATCTCGAGCTCATGCCGATCGTCATCCTGCTCACCGCGACCTTTCAGTACCTGCACTTCAAGCAGGGCGCCGACGTTCACATCTTCTGGCCGCAATACTTCGCGGAGTACTTCGCGATGGCGATGGGGGCGCTGGTGGCGGCAACCGGCGATGCGCTTGGCTGGGCTCGGCGGCGATTCCGATTCCAACTGGACCCACGGCTCCGGACGTTCCTCGAGCGCCGGGGGAGCTGGGTGGCGGCGGGGCTGGTCGCGCTCCCGCTGCTCTTCGTCCTCAAGGACGGGGCCTCGATGATCCGCCTGGCGCGGGAGAGCGGGGGGCGTTTCGTCTCGCCGGACATTAAGAGCGACATCGATCGGGTGGACGCCATTGGCTGGTGGCTCCCACGTCTCGCGCCGCTCGAGCGGATCGCGTTTCATCCCGGCATCACCCCCGTGCATTGGTCGCTCAATTGGGAGATGCGTCCGCACCAGCTCCTCGCCGGCCAGCCGCTGGGCGGCCACGGAACCCCCCCCCGGGCGTACCTGATGGACAGCCGCTTCGCCGATACGGGCGAGCTGCGTGAGGCGGTTCGGAGCTTCCACGTCGATGCCGTGGGCTGTTTCTGGTTCATCGATCGCAACGCGCCGCCGGCGCCGCTCGACGTCTACAGCTTCGAGGAGCGAGAGCCAGGCCTGTTTCGGTGGTACGTCGGCGGCGGGACCGAGCCGGTGCGGAACGTGCGCGCCGATCCCTGGGTCACCTGGGAGTGGCGCACGCTGCTCGGCCAGCCCGCGACGCCGCCCGCGGAATCGCCCGCGACGCCCGAGCAGATTCGCGTCGCGCACAACGTCGCAGTGGTCGCCGCGAATTTCGCCGAGGTGGCGCGCTGGCGCAGCGCGCTCGGCGCGCGCTTGAACGTCAAGCACACGGCGACCTTCGACGACGGCACGAAGCTGCTGGGCGCGATCCAGGGGAAGGGAGCGGAGCGGAGCCTCATCCTCTATTTCATGGCTGGTGCGCACGGCATCGCGGCGCACGCCAAGTTCGCGGTCTCGGCCCAGGTGATCGCCGCGCCGCGCCTATCGACGCTCCCGCTCGACCCGGTCGTCATCGAGGTCGATCAACCGCCGTCGATTCCCACCGACCTCTGGCGCCCCGGGCACATCTACTCGATCAAGCTCACTTACAGGAAGCGTCCGGGCACCGAAAGGTTCGTCGGGAAGTTCGTCTCTCCGCGGGGCGAGCGGGTCCCGGCCTTGGTCGGCCGCCCGCAAACGACCGAGGTCGTCGTACTCTGAGCGCGGTTCGTCCCGCCATGATTCGCTGTTGCCCCCCCCGACCGGACAGAGTATCTACGGGGCCTTACGCTCCATGAACATCGTGGTTTCCGGCGGGGCAGGGTTCATCGGCTCGACGCTCGTCGACCGCTTGATGGCGTCCGGACATTCGGTGACGGTCATCGACAACCTGAGCGGCGGTGACCAGAGCTTTCTGGCTCACCACCGGGATTCGCCCCGCTTCCGCCTGGTGGTCGAGGACGTCCGCCGGACCGGCCAGTTGATCGCGGCGATGGGCCCGGAGATCGACCTGGTCTTTCACCTGGCCGCCAACGCCGATATCGCCCGCGGCGTGGAAGACCCGACGCTCGACTTCGAGCATTCGATCGTGGCGACCTTCTCGATGTTGCAGGCGATGCGCCATCACGGCATCAAGAAGATCTTCTACACCTCTGGCAGCGGCGTCTACGGCGATCGCGGCCTGACCTACTTCGCCGAGAGCTCCGGGCCGCTCGAGCCGGTGTCGATGTACGGCGCCTCCAAGCTGGGCGCCGAGGGGCTGGTCTCCGCCTTCGCGCACCTCTACGACATGCAGGCCTGGATCCTGCGCCCCGCCAACATCATCGGCCCGCGCGCCACTCACGGCGTGGTGTTCGACTTCATGCGCCGGCTCAAGAAAGATCCCACCCAGCTCCGGATCCTGGGCGACGGCAAGCAGAGCAAGGCCTACCTCCACGTCGACGACGTCATCGACGCGTTTCTGCTGGTGCAGCGCAAGGCCAAGGGGCAGATCAATTTCTTCAACCTGTCGTCGACCTCGTTCATCACGGTCAACGGGATCGCCGACCTGGTGATCCAGGGCATGGGGCTCTCCAAGGTCAAGCGCACCCACACGGCGGGGAAGATCGGATGGAAGGGGGACGTGCCGGTGATCCGGCTACGCAACACCCGGATCGCCAAGCTGGGGTGGCGCGCCAAGTACACCTCGGCCGCGGCCGTCAAGGCGACCATCGCCGCGCTGCTGAAAGACCCGCGTCTCGATCGACTCGCGGCCCAGTAAGAATAGGCAAAAATAGAATGTCGACCACCAGAGACTCCGTCCAGACCGCGCTCACCGGAAAACCCCGCCGCTGGTTCGTGACCGGCGGCGCCGGCTTCATCGGAAGCCACGTGGTCGATCTGCTGGTCTCGGCCGGGCACGAGGTCACCGTCTACGACAACCTCAGCCTGTCGACCGATCGCTACATCGCGCCGTACGTGCACGACAAGCGGATCACCTTTCACCAGAAGGACCTGCTGGATCTGGCCGCGGTCACCGAGGCGATGGCCGGCCACGACATCGTCTTTCATCTGGCCGCCAACACCGACATTCCTTCGGGGTTCACCAAGCACCGCATCGATCTCGACAACGACGTGGTGGCGACCTGGAACGTCCTCGAGTCCATGGTGAAGACCGGCGTCAAAGAGCTGCTCTTCTCGTCGACCGGCGCGGTCTACGGCGAGTCGATCCAGGGGACGTTCAGCGAGACCTCGGGACCGCTGCTGCCGGTCTCGCTCTATGGCGCGGGCAAGATCGGCTCCGAGGCCTTCATCTCGGCCTACTGCAACCTCTTCGGTCTGCGCGCCTGGATGTACCGCTTCGGCAACGTCATCGGCGAGCGCACCAACCACGGCGTGATCTACGACTTCATCGCCAAGCTGAAGAAGAACCCGCGCGAGCTCCAGGTCCTCGGAACCGGCCGCGGCGAGAAGAACTACTTCCTGGTCGAAGAATGCATTCACGGCATTCTCTACGTTCACGGCAAGGTCCCGGACGGACCCTTCCCGGTGCTGGTGAACCTGGGCACGGATTCGACGACGCAGGTGATGGACATCAGCAAGATCATCATCGAGGAGATGGGCCTTTCCGACGTACGCTACGCGTTCACCGGCACGCCCCGGGGCTGGCCGGGGGATCAGCCGGTGGTGCTGCTCGACACCCACAAGATCCACGAGCTCGGCTGGTACTCCAGGCGCACCTCGACCGACGCGGTTCGAACGGCGGCCCGGCGCCTCCTCGGGACCGACCAGTTCCGCCTCACCGTCGACACGCTGTCATGAAGCGAAGACCGACGGTGTGCGTGATCGGGATCTGGCACCTGGGCGCGGTCAACGCGGCCGGGTTCGCCGAGAAGGGCTATGCCGTCGTGGGCCTCGAGCTGGATCGGAAGAAGGCGAGGCGGCTCGCTCGGGGTGTGCCCCCGCTCTTCGAGCCCGGCCTGGAAGAGCTCACCCGCAAGCACCTCGCCCGCAAGCGGCTCCGCTTCTCGTCCGATCCGCGGGTCGTCGCGGAGGCCGACTACGTCGTGATCGCCTACGATTCGCCGGTCAACGATCGCGATGAGGTCGACATCTCGCCGATCGTCGAGGCGGCCCGGTTGGCCGCCCCGTTCCTGCGGAGCACCACGCCCATCGTCATCACCAGCCAGCTGCCGCTCGGCTCGAGCGAGACGATCGAGGCCGACGTTCGAAAGGCCAATCCGGGCTGGCGATCCGGCGTGGTCTACACCCCGGAGAACCTCCGCCTCGGCGCCGCCATCCCGCGCTTCCTCGAGCCCGATATGCTGGTGCTGGGCGCGAACCACGCCGGGGCCGCCGCATCCGCGCTGGCGCTCTATCGGCCCTTCAAGACCGAGAAGCTCCCCATGGATCTGCGCAGCGCCGAGATGGTCAAGCACGCGCTCAACGCGTTCCTGGCCACCTCGATCACCTTCATCAACGAGATCGCCGGCCTGGCCGACCGCCTCGGCGCCGACGCGGTCGCCGTTGGCCGCGCGCTCAAGCTGGACAAGCGGATCGGGAAGTCGGCCCTCATGATGCCGGGGCTCGGCTTTTCGGGCGGAACGCTGGCCCGCGATGTGACGCAGCTCCGGCGGTTCGCCGCCGAGCTCGGCCATCGGGCCAAGCTGTTCGACGCCGTGGTCGACGTCAACGAAGGCACCTTCGACGAGATCATCGTGCGTCTTGCCGCCAAGCTCGGTCCGCTGGCCGGCAAGAAGATCGGCGTGCTGGGTCTCACCTACAAAGCCGGCACCTCCACCGTGCGCCGCTCGCCCGCGCTGAAGATCATGAACAAGCTGGAGGAGGCCGGCGCGCTCTGCGCCGGTTACGACCCGAAGGCCAGCGCCGAGGAGCTGGCCGCCGAGGGCCAATCCTTCACCCGCGCGAGGAGCGTCCGCGCGCTGGCCACCGGCGCCGACGCGCTGGTGCTGGTGACCGAATGGCCCGAGTTTCGCGAGCTGCCCTGGGGGGGGCTGGCGAAGCTGATGAAACGTCCGCTGATCGTCGACAGCAAGAACTTCCTCGACCCGGCGCGGGTGTCGGCCGCGGGATTCGAGTACCAGGGATTTGGCAGGTCGCTGGCGGCGTCCGCGGAGGCCGCATGAAGAAGGTCGCCATCATCGGCGCCGGTCTCCAGGCCAAACGGCGAAGCGCCCCGATCGCCGAGGATCCCCGCTTTCAGATCTCGGTCGTCGTCGACCGCAACCAGCAGAAGGCCGCCCGCCTGGCCACGCCGCTCCAGGCCGCCGTCGCCACCGACTGGCGTCCGGTGGTGGCGGATCCCGCGATCGACGTGGTGCTGGTGCTGACCTACCCGGACACCCACGCGGAGATCTCGATCGCGGCCCTGGAAGCCGGCAAGGACGTGCTCTGCGAAAAGCCGCTCACGCGAACCGAGGCCGAGGCCCGCGCGATGGTCGCCGCCGCCGGGCGGACGGGTCGGACGCTCAAGTGCGGCTTCAACCATCGCCACCACCCGGCGATCCGGGAGGCGCACCGGCTCTACACGAGCGGCCTCATCGGCCAGGCGGTCTTCGGGCGCGCCCGGTACGGCATCGGCGGCCGCGCGGGGATCGAAACGGAGTGGCGATCGGATCCGGCCATCGTGTCGGGCGGACAGCTCATGGAGCAGGGGATTCACGTCGTCGACCTGTTCGCCTGGTTTCTGGGGACCATCCGCCGGGTGACCGGATTCACCAGCACCAGCCGCTGGCCGATCCAGCCGCTCGAGGAGAACGGCTTCGCGCTGCTGGAGACCGCGGGCGGCGTCATCGCCAGCGTCCATTCCAGCCTGACCCAGTGGACCAACCTCTTCGAGTTCGAGATCTACGGGCAGAGCGGCTCGCTCACCGTCCGCGGTCTAGGACAGAGCTACGGCGTCGAGGAGCTGATCATCAGCCAGCACGATCCGG
>JADGRB010000305.1 GCA_017881315.1 Pseudomonadota bacterium | reverse complement strand
CGGCACCGGCCGTGCGGGTGCGTTCCGACTTCAAGGCCCGGAGATGAGCGAGCGACATGGCCGTAAGGCTACTCGCAAGCTGGCGGTCGCGGACAAATATCGTCCGGAGGCCGCCGATTAAGCGGTCGAGCTCAGACCGGATCCGGCGTGCCGTCGAAGTAATTCGGGGCGTCGACCGGGCGCTCGACCTTTTGCCGGGTACGGTAGAGCACCCGCCGGCCGGCGTTGAGCCGGACGAAGTTCTGGTCGAGCTCGTGCTCGTCGTAGAGGTGCTCCGGCAGACAAAACCCGTCGCAGAACGCGCAATAGACGACGCTGCCGGGCCGACGGTCGGCCGGCTCCAAGAAGTCACCGTGCAGGTAGTGTCGAGGGGCGGTCATACTCTGGGGCCTCTCGAATCATCGGCGGATCGGGCAGACGCTTGATGACGTTCTAAGCCAAGCACGGTTCAGGAGATACCACGGGCGGGCGGCTCACTCTCCCTTTTGTTTTGTCCGGCCGCCCGGTAACGTGATCGGTCATGAGGGTGGCGGTCTTGCTGGTCCCGGCCCTCGCGGCCTTGCTGGGTGCCCCGGCGCGGGCCCGCGCCTGTGGCCCCGGGCAACCCTCGGCGCCGACGGCCCTTCCCAGGACGGGCGCGACCGGCGTGTCGACGGCGACGTCCATCGTCGTACTTTCCCCGAACGAGCCCTTCGGGCTGAGCCTCGTCGCTGGTGGGCAGGAGGTGCCGCTCGCCGGCTGGACGGCGCTGGGAAGCGGCGCCGACGAGGTCCTGGGCGCCACCAGCTTCTGGGAGCTTCGGATGGGCATGCTGCTCGGGACCACCCAATACGTCCTGTCGCTGCCCGGCGGCGACGCCGGCGCCACGCCACTCACCGACTTCACCACCGCCGCAGGCTACGACAAGGTCGCCGGTACGGCGCCGAACCTGCGCGGATTTCAGCTCTGGCGCGTCCGCTATCCGGTGGCCGACATCGCGTCGGGCAACTGCGTGTTCGCCGAGTATCAAAGCTTCATCACGATCGACTACGACCCGGCGACAGTCCCCAACACGCCTCCGGCTTCGGTCGTCCACGCGTTTCGGCTCGCGCCGATGACCGGCGGAGAACAGCAGACGTTCGTGTACACGGGCGGGGACGCCTTCACCGGCCTGGCCCCGTCGGGCGCCTATCCTCTCCCGCTCGGGCAGTGGCAGCCCGAGCTCGACCCCACGCGGCGGTACTGTCTGAGCGTCAGCGCCTTCGGCGACGGCGATCAGGCGCGGCTGCCGCTCGGCGGCAATCAGGTCTGCGCCGACGTCACCCAGCTTTCCGCGACGGGCGCGCCACCTCCCCCGGGGGCCGGGGGAAGCGGCTGCACCGCCGCCGGGGACGCGAATCTCGGCCGGCCGGTGTCTTTGGCGGCCCTGATTCTGGTCGGGCTGTCGCTTGGAGCCCGCCGAACCCGAAGACGCGGCTGAGTCGCGTCGCGCACGGGCGCCCCAAAAAAAGCGCCGGCGGCCTGTCGAATTCGGTCCCGCTCCTTCGTCGTCTCCACAGGGGCCGGGTTCACGCCGGATCCGGCTCGACCCAAACCGGAGGCAACGACCATGCAATCCATGCTGATTGACGAGACCAACCCGACATTCCAGACGACCGAGCGGCTGGGGAAGGCCCCCGCGCGAGGGATCTCCGAGACCCCGTCCGCATCTTCCTCGAAGAAAGGGATCTGGACCGGACGGGTCATGAGCACCCTGGCGGTCCTGTTCCTGCTCTTCGACAGCGTAGGCAAGCTGCTGAAGCTGGCCCCGGTCGTGGAAGGAACCACCAAGATCGGATTCCCCGTCGCCGCGATCGTTCCGATCGGGATCGTCCTGCTCGCCTGCACGGCGCTCTACCTGATCCCGCGCACCGCGATCTTGGGCGCGATTCTGCTGACCGGCTATCTGGGCGGCGCGATCGCGACCCAGGTGCGCGTGGGCGCGCCACTCTTCGGCTACGTCCTCTTTCCGATCTATTTCGCGGCCCTGATCTGGGGCGGGCTCTTTCTGCGGGACGCCCGGACCCGCGCCCTGCTGGCGTCGCGGTGATCGCTGTGAGCGGAGCTCTCTCGATCCTTCTGGGCCTCCCGAGCCTGGGTCAACTTCCCCGGGTGGCCCAGGCGACCAGGCGCTCGGGCGACCAGGTGTTGGCGACGCGGTCGGGGTCGACCCAGGCGCGCTCGGCGTTGAGCGCCGCGAAGCGGACCCGGTCGAGCTCCTCGGCCCGGTGCGCGTCGCTGGTCAGCACGTAGGTCACGCCCTTGCCGCCGGTTCGTCGCAACGCCTCGACCGAGAGATCGAGCCGGGGGAGCGCGCCGTTGATCTCGAGGGCGGTGTCGGTCTCCGCCGCCGCCGCGGCGATCGCCTCCAGATCGAGCTCGATGGGCGGCCGCCCGCCGATCATGCGCGCCGAGAGGTGACCGATCATGCGCACCGACGGATCGCGCATCGCCGTGACCACCCGATGGGTCTGCGCGGCGCGGTCGAGCTCGAAGTGATCGTGGACGGACGCCAGGCACCAGTCGAAGCCGCGGCGGAACTCCGGATCGTAGTCGAGCTCGCCGGCGGGGCCGATGTTCAGCTCGACGCCGTGCAGGAGCTTTAGCGCGTCGCCGAGCTCGCTCTGGAGGGCCCGAAAGCGCGCCCGCTGCTCCAGCAAGACCTCGCGGCTCACGCCCGACAGCGTCCCCTCCGCGTGATCGGTGATGGCCAGGACCCGGTAGCCACGCCCGATCGCGGCGGCGACCACCTCCTCGAGCGGCGAGCGCCCGTCGCCCGAGACGGTGGTGTGCACGTGGAAGTCGCCGATGACCGCGGGCAGCGATCGCGGCAGACGGCCGCTCTCCGCCGCCTCGATCTCGCCGGCGTCCTCGCGCAGCACCGGCGGGATGAAGGCCAGATCGAGCGCGCGGTAGATCTGCTCCTCGGTCTCGCTGGCGACCACGCGGCCCCCTTCGATCTCGGAGAGCGCGTATTCGTTCAACGTGAGCCCGCGGGTGAGCGCACGCTGGCGGAGCTTGATGTTGTGCCCCTTCGAGCCGGTGAAATAGAGCAGCGCCGCGCCGAGCTGCGACGGCGCCACCACCCGCAGATCGATCTGCGTGCCGCGGCGGGTGACCACGCTGGTCTTGGCGGCGCCCCGGCCGAGCACGCGGTCGGTGAGGCTCATCGACACCAGCGCCTCCATCACCGGCTCGGCCGCCTCGGCGGCCACCACGATGTCGACGTCGCCGATGGTCTCGGAGAAGCGGCGCAGGGAACCGCAGGTGGAGGCGTGCAGGACGCCCGGCAGCTCGCGCAAGCGCGCGACGATCCGTTCGGCCAGCGGCAACGCCACCGAGATCGGCGTTCGCCCGACGGTGCCCTGCGCCTCGTGGCGCGCCAGCGCCTGGGCCAGCTTCTCCTCGGACTTCGGCCCGAACCCACGCAGCGGGCGGAGCTTGTGCTCGGCGAGCGCGGCGCGTAGGTCGTCGATCGACTGCACGCCCAGCTCGACGCGCAGCCGCGAGAGCGCCTTGGGGCCGAGGCCCTGGATCCGCAGCAGAGCCACCACGGAGGGCGGATGCTTCTGCCGCAACCCCTCCAGCTTGGCCACCCGCCCCGTCTCGAGCAGCTCGCGGATCTTCTCGGCGGTGCTCTTGCCGATGCCGTCGATCCGCTGCAGCTCCTTGACGGTGAGCACGCCCAGATCGGTCGCCTGCGCCGAGATGGCCTGGGCCGCGCTCTCGTAGGCGCGCACGCGAAACGACTGCGGGTCGCCCTCGTCGAGCATCGTCAGCTCGGCGAGATCCCGCAGCATCTCCAGCACGTCCTCCTTGCTGTCGGCCACCGCCGCGAATCTACCGCGAACGGCGCTAGGTCTCTTGGACGACGGACAGAAAATTTCCGGCGGGGTCCTTGAACCACGCGATGGTGGGTCCCCGGCCGGGGCCGCCGCGGGAGATGCCCTTGGCGTCGGTCTTGAGATCGGGGGAGTCGTAGGTCTCGAAGCGGATTCCGAGCTTGGTCAGCCCGTCGACCGCCTTGTCGACATCGGGCACCGAGAAGTTGAGAATCGTGAAGGTGGCCGCCTGGTGGTTGGGCTTGCCGTACACGAACACGCGATGGCCGTCGGCGAGGATCAGGACGAGCTGCCCCATCGTCCCTTCCGTGGTCTCGAGGCCCAGCGTCTCGCCGTAGAATTTTCGGGCTCTCGCGAGATCATCGACGGAAAAACTGCTGAACGTCTTGGTGGTCTTGAACATAGGTCGCTCCTGGTTTCTGTCCTCGCGAAACGATAGGTCGAGACGCCGCAGAAGCAAGCGCGACGGCCTCCGTCCATCGCCGGGCTTGTTGTAGCCTTCGGCCGTGGCCAAGAAGCCGGAGGACGTCGAGACCTTGCTGGTCGCCGGCCGGGAGGTGCGCGTCACCCACCCCGACAAGCCCTACTTCTCGCGCGAGGCCAAGCTCTCGAAGCTGGACCTGGTCCGCTACTACCTCTCGGTCGCCGACGGCGCGCTCTCCGGCATCCGCGATCGCCCGATCGTGCTCAAGCGCTTCGTCAACGGCGCGGAGGGCGAGGCCTTCTATCAGAAGCGCGCGCCGGAGCAGCGCCCCGATTGGCTGCGCACGGTCACCCTCGCCTTTCCTTCCGGCCGCACCGCGGAGGAGCTGGTGGTCGACGACGCGGCCGGGCTGGCCTTCATCGTGAATCTCGGCTGCATCGAGCTGCACCCGCACCCCGTGCGCGCCGCCGATCTCGAGCACCCGGACGAGCTGCGCGTCGATCTCGATCCGGGCCCGGGCGTCGCCTGGGCAGACGTGCGCCGTGTGGCGCTGGAGGTCCGGGCGCTGCTCGACGAGATGGGATTGCGCGGCTGGCCCAAGACCAGCGGCTCGCGCGGCATGCACGTCAACGTCCGCATCCAGCCGCGCTGGAGCTTCACGGAGGTGCGGCGCGCCGCCATCGCGCTGTCGCGCGAGATCGAGCGGCGCGCGCCGACGCTGGCGACGTCGAAATGGTGGAAGGAGGAACGCCACGGCGTGTTCCTCGACTACAACCAGAACGCCAAGGACCGGACGACCTGTTCGGCGTACTCGGTCCGCCCCCTTCCCGACGCGCGTGTCTCCGCGCCGCTCGACTGGAGCGAGGTCCCCGCCTGCGAGCCGGCCGACTTCACGGTGGCGACGATGCCCGCACGTTTCGCCGCGCGCGGCGATCCGCATGCGGGGATCGACGCCGCGCCGGGATCGCTCGACGCGCTCCTCGAGCTGGCGGCGCGCGACGAGGCGTCCGGCCTGGGCGACGCCCCCTGGCCCCCGCACTTTCAGAAGACGGCCGGCGAGGGGCCGCGCGTGGCGCCCTCGCGCGCCCGAGCCGCCGGGACCAAACCCCGCGCGCCCCGGATCAAGATGCCGCTGATTGTCGTCGCGAACTCTCCCAACAAGGCCGAGGCGCTGGCCGGCCTCGAACGCTGGAAGGCGCGGCACGCGGCGGTCACCGAGAAGCTCGCCGTCGACGACGTCCTCGTCGATTCGATGCGGGGACGATCGTCGACCTGGACCCGGATCCGCGTGAACCTGCGCCACATCCCGGAAGACCTGCGCCCGTCGCAGGAGACGCCCGATCCCGACGACGATCCGACGCGCGAATGGCGGCGTCAATTTGCAGAGGCGCGCAAGCGCGCCGCCGACGGTTCCCACGGGGAAGCGACAACCGCCAAGCCAACCGGCAAGGCGAAGAACAGCGACGAGGAGAGCTAGCCGCCTCAGCGACCGGTCGCGAAGATCTCTGCCAGCTCCTGCGGCGCGACCACCTCGAGCTGCGCGTAGGTGCAATCGCGCGGCGACTTGTCGGGACGCCAGCGCCGAAACTGACCGGTGTGGCGAAAGCGGGATCCCTGCATGTGGTCGTAGCCGACCTCGACCACCAGCTCGGGCC
>JADGRB010000304.1 GCA_017881315.1 Pseudomonadota bacterium | reverse complement strand
CGCGGTGCATGGCTGACCTGCGGTCATAACGCAGCGAGCGCCCCTTCTTCCACTTTTCCGTTCACTTCTTCCTTGCCCGGCGCCCGGGTCGCCGCCGCTCTCCCCTTTTGGGCCACCAGGGGACGGCGCGGCTTCTTGGAGGCCCGGCCCGGGGGAGGCGCGGGCGCAGGCACAGGCGTTGCGTCGGCGACCGCGGCCGGCGCGCTCGTGCGGCAGTGCTCGAGCGCCGCGAGCGCCGCCGTCCGCTCGGGCGTGTCGACGGCGTTGAAAAGGCGCGATGAGATCGGGTGGCCGTCGCCGTCGACGAGCTCGACCGTGATGGCGAGCGGCCGCGGGGAGACGACCTCGAGCCGGATCTCGCGTGCCCAGGCGATCGGCACCGAGGACAGCCGCATCTCGAGCGGCGCGTTCACGCAGCGGGCGACGGGCGCCAGGAGGCGGTGGCG
Organism: Pseudomonadota bacterium; assembly: GCA_017881315.1. Taxonomy (GTDB): domain Bacteria; phylum Myxococcota_A; class Polyangia; order Fen-1088; family Fen-1088; genus JADGRB01. Next base: position 5,493 of record JADGRB010000304.1, on the reverse strand, counting down.
TTCGATGTCGACCCAGCGCTCGACCCGGTCGTCGTGCTGCCTGTCGTCGAGCGGCAGGCCCTCGGTCCAGGCCAACGCCAAAAACTCACGGCCGTTCTCACCGAGCGGCCGTGAGTTTGTTTCAACTGTCGCGGATCAATGGAACGAGTGCTTGAGCGTGCTCAACGACTGATGCGTGCGTTCCTGCGCCGGCAGAACCTCGGATTCGATCACCGAGCGGGCCGTCACATCGAGCTTCCCGATCTCGTCGCGATAGAGCTTGAGCCCATGATCCTCCCCCTCCTCCAGCGCCGAGATTGCCGCCTTTTCGCCCAGTACCTTGGCACTCCCCTCGACCAGCTTGGCAAACGCGCCCCACGCGCCCGAACCCTCCTCCGGCTTTCCGCCCAGGCGCACCACCTCCTGCCGAAGCCGCGAGACTCGCTCCTCGTGTGAGCGGCGGCATTGTTCGAGCTGCACGCGTGAGGGGCTGGACTGGAGCTTGTCCAATGCCTGACGATAGGTCTCCACCGCGGAAATCTCTCCGCGCAGAAATCCATTCAGCGTGTCGACCGTCGCAGTTTGCGTTGTGTTTTGCATTTGTGGTCCTCCTTGTCGACAAAGGTAGACATGCCTGCCACCTGGGCAACCACAGCCGCGGGCGATTGCGAGAGCTGGCACCAACCTGATGCTGTCGACGACCGAACCCTTACGCGCCGACCAACAGCTGAGCGCGGGTCGGATCGTCAGTGCTTCTGGTACGTCTCGACCCGATCCGGGTTCTGGCTAGTCGTTCCCGAGTTTTTGATGAAGATGGTGTACGTCGTGGCGGTCGCCGTGAAGGTGTGAGTCGGCGTGTCGAGCGACAGGGGCCCAGCGTCGAACCTGAGGTCGAGGCAGGTCACGGTCCTCGTGACGGTGGCCCCCTCGACCGTGTAGCTCGTGGACGTGGTCGCCAGGATCGGCGAGCCGCTCACCTCCTGGACGCACCCGCCCGCGATCTCGAGCGTTGCGTTCACCTGCGCCGACGGGCAGGCCGTCGAGCCATAGTAGGTTTGCGACGTGAGCGTGTACGTCCCGTCGACGATCGTTCCCCCTGTCCCGGTCGGAATCGCGTCCGTCACGCAGGTCGGCGTGACCGCAGCCCCCACATTTGTGAGCGTGTTGCAGGCCTGGCCGGGAGGGACGTTGGCACTGCAGCTCCCTCCGCTCGTCGCGGCGTCCGATGCGGACTGCGACGACCCGCAGGCGGCCCCTGCGCAAAGGTATGTGAGGACGGCGACTCCAAGATAGCTCGCTCGACAACTCGCTCGATAACTCACTCGATAAGTCATGCCGGGAGCGTACGCTGAAGCTCGGACCGCCGGCAAACGCCAGCGGCGCTGAGCCCGCCGGCGCGGGTGGCCATTGTCGGCGCGAGGTCGCCTCATCACGGGGAAAGTGCCTGAAATTCATGGATTACAATTCCAGAATTTCAGGGCTGGTCCCGTTCCCTTCGGGGCGCGAGCCTCGACGGCGAACGGGCCGGACGGGAAGCTCCCTGAAACTTTTCGTAACAGTGGCGGCGGGGCCAGGCAATTACTGTTTGAAGAGCTATACTCTCACCCGGATTTGGCACGTTGCATCAGGTGCTTCCGAGTGGCCCGGTCCTCAGGCTGGACCTGGTTGGTAGTGCGTAGCTCGCCGAATCCTAGGTCCCCTTTTTAAGGAGCAGCCCCATGAAGAGATTGAACGTCCTGTTCGCAGGTGTTGCGACGTGCTTGGCCTTCGCAGGTTGCGGCTCCAGCTCGGTGGGCACGACCGGCTCGGGGGGGACAACTGGATCGGGGGGGACGACCGGCAACGCCGGAACGACGGGCTCCGCCGGCACGACCGGCAACGCCGGAACGACGGGCTCCGGGGGCACGACCGGTAGCGGGGGCACGACCGGCTCGGGCGGGAGGATCGGCTCGGGCGGGACGACCGGCGCTGCTGGAACAACCGGCGCCGCCGGAACAACCGGCGCGGCCGGGACGACCGGCACCGCGGGCACCACCGGTACGGGCGGGCGCGGCACCGCCGGAACGACCGGTACCGCAGGGCGCGGGGGCGCCGGAACGACCGGTACGGCTGGGCGCGGGGGCGCCGGAACGACCGGCACCGCCGGTACGACGGGCACTGCCGGCACGACGGGCACCGGCGGCGCCGTGGCAGTCGATTGCTCGGCCACCCTGCCGAGCGGCGGCACCGTGCATACCGGAACCAACATCAACGGGACGGCCGACGGCTTCAATTACGGTATCTGGACGAATGGAAGCGGGGGGAGCATCACCACCTTTTCCAATGCTGCTGCGTTTTCCGCATCTTGGAACAACAGCCAGGATTTCCTGGCCCATCTCGGCCTGGACTTCAACACCCCCAAGGTCTACACCGCCTACGGAACGATCGCGGCGCAGTTCGTCGAGGCAAAGACGGGAACTGCCGGCGGCTACTCGTCCATTGGAATGTACGGGTGGATGCACAGTCCGTGTGTTGAATGGTACATCAATGAAGATTCGTACAATGGTCTGGCGCCGAGGGGCAGTGTCACGGCCGTCATTGACGGGGCTACGTACTACTTGACCACGAGCCAGACGACCGGAACAGGTGGCGCCAATGCTTGCGAATCCGGTCATACGGGCGGCTGGACCAATATGACGAGCACCCGGGCCTCGGCTCACCAATGCGGGAACATTACCGTCAGCGACCACTTCGCGGCGTGGGCGAAGCAGGGTTGGAGCCTGGGAAGCCTGTCATCGGTTCACATCAATGTAGAGGTCGGGGGCGGCGCCGGAAGTATTTCGTTCCCGATCGCGAACGTGACAACCACCAGCAAGTGAAACGCTTCCCCGGGCCGGTCGGCGTCTGACGCCGACCGCCGGTCACGGGGCGCGCGGGTGGTCGTCGCGGGCCCCGGGACGGGCGTACCAGTAGAGGATCGCGTCGGCGGCGATCGACGTGTCCGACCAGTGCCAGATCTCGAGATCGAAGCGCAGCGATCGCTCGAACGGGACCGGGTCGAGCACCAGGAAGCGGTTCATCGAAAACAGGCCGCCGAATCCGCCCGCGGGCGTTCGCGTCTGGGCGTGGTAGGCGTGCGCGAAGGTCTCGGTCTGCGACCAGGCGTAACCGAAGTAGTCCTCCGTGCCGGTTCCGAACAGGCTCGGGAACGACTCGCCGTCGACGAAGATCTTCTCGTCACCTTCGCCCCACCAGCCGACGCCGGGCGGGTTCTCCACATCGAGGAGCGTCCCGACCTGCTGCCCCGTCCCCTCGAGCGTCGCGATGTGCCAGTCCTGGAACGGTCGGGTGCGGAGCACCGCGCGCGGCCGCCAGGTGGCCCGGAACAGCATCGACGCGGCGTCGAAGGCCGCCGCGTCGACGGTGACGCTGCCGTGTAGCTCGGCGGCGCCGGTGCCGTCGCGGGACACGCGGAGCACGGCGCGCTTGCGAAACGGCATCGGGAATCGGCAGACCAGCGTGCCGTCCGGCTCGATGCTCATTGGCAATGACCGGTAGGGCACGATCTCCGGACCGGTCCCGAAGAACTCGACCAGCGGAGCGGACACGGTCTCGTCGCCGTCGAAGGCGATCGTGAGCGTCGTCCCGCGGAGCTTGTCGGGGGCGCGCTCGCTCGTCGCCAGACGCAGCTCGGTCAGGCGCGCGCCGCCCGCGGGTGCCGGCACCGTGAGCGAGATCGGGTGCTCGCGATCGAGCGTCGCCGTCGGCAGCGCGATCGTTCGCCGGCCGGGTCGGGGGCTGGGAGCCGGGAGCCCGTCGCGCAGCAGGAGCGCGGTCCGCGCGATCGCGCCGCCGGCCCGCGCGAGCTCGGTCGGTGCGTAGGGGCGCAGATCGCCGGCCGCCGCCGGTCGATAGGTGCGGGTGCCGATCTGGTAGTAGAGCTTCGCGGTCGGGCGTCCCGTGAATGGGTCGGGCGAGACGATGCTGTCGACGGTGATGACGCAGCGGCGGCGGTACGGAACCGGGAAGTAGAGGCTGTAGCCGCGCGCCGTGACCTGCCCGAACGGTGCGACGAAGGGGGGAAACCCGCCCGACAGCAGGGCGGCCATGGGCGCCTCGAGCGCCGGTCGCGGGTCGTCGTCGACGTAGATGCGCAGCGTCCCGGTGGGGTTGGCGCTCCAGATTCGCACCACCGCGCCTGGTCCGGCGGCGTCGAGCAGGACGTAGCGCTTGCCGCCGTCGGGGGCGGCCTCGACGCGGACGAGATTCGCCTCCGTGTCCGTCACGAAGTCGTCGTTGGCGAACCAACCGGCCGCGTCGCTGGGCGCCTTCGACCGCCGGTCCGTGCTCGCCGTCTGACCGGCCGCGAAGCGCGTGACTGGGAGCCGCGCGAGGTGGTCGAGGTCCACCATCTCGTGGAGCAGCGTCAGCACGCTGATCTCGCCGGGCGCCGGCGTCGGCTCGGGCCCGGGCGGGGGCAGGGCGGCAAGCGCCGGCGGTGACGGCGGCTCGATGGGCCTCGCCGGCTGCTCCTCGGGCGCGCGCTCGCTGCCGAGCCAGAGGATGCCGCAGAAGCCCGCGGTGGCGAGCAAGCCGATCGCGAGGTCGCTCTTGCGCACGCGCCGATGGTCGTCCCGACCCGACGGGCGGTCAAATCCCGGAGCGCGATTGGTGACCTCGCGTCATTCGCTTTTCGTCAAAAAATATCGAGCCACTTTGACGAATAGTGAAGTTTCGGAAAGCGGGAAGCCATTGTTCATCGGGCTCTACGCTCACCGCGCCTCACCCATCCCCTAAGGCACTCGGCAGAGTGCCCGCGGCGAGCGCCCCCAATGGGAGTAATCCATGCTCAAGAATCGACTGCTGGGTCTGGTCTCAGCCTCTGTTTTCGCCTTCTCCTGCGCGCAAAGTAATCCGGGCGGGGTGAGCGGCAGCGGCGGCTCCGCGAGCAGCGGCGGGACGACCGGCGGTGGCGGCTCAGCGCCGACCGGCACCGGCGGCTCCCTCGGCACCGGCGGGACGACGGGCAGCGGTGGCTCCTCCGCGACCACCGGCAGCGGCGGCTCGGCGAGCACCGGCGGGACCACCGGCAGTGGCGGCTCGGCGAGCACCGGCGGGACGGGCGGCTCCGGCCAGGCGGGCAGGGGGGGAGCGACCGGGACGGGCGGCAGCGGATCGGGGACCGCCGGCATCGTCGGGACCGGCGGCCGCGGCGGCATCGGCGCGGCGGGCACCTCGGGCGCGACGGGCGGGGTGGCCGGCCGCGGAACGGGCGGCTCGTCAGCCGGCGGCACGACCGCCACCGGTGGTGCAGGCGCTGGTAGCGGGGGGGCAGGCGGTGCAGTCGCCGGTGGCTCACCCGAGAACGCCGGCGCCAACTGCAATTCGTCTGCGGGTGCTTTGCTGTCGGCGGACAACAAGAAATTGCCCAATCCATTCGCCATGCACGACGGAACGATCATCTCCACCAAGGCGCAGTGGGAATGCCGAAGAAACGAGGTCAAAGCGGATCTCGAGAAATACGAGATTGGCCCC
>JADGRB010000303.1 GCA_017881315.1 Pseudomonadota bacterium | reverse complement strand
GTAGGGCGCTGCGGTCTATTCGCCTCGGGTGCTAAGCCCCAGGCACCAACGGTTACGTCGGTAGACACCTCATCGCAGCGCCTTGGGAACTCGGGCAGGGTCTACGCGCGATCAGTTGCCGGTCGCGCGTTGCGCTCGACTATGCGCTCCACACCGGAGTGCAGCTCCTTGGCGTGGCGGTCGCTGTGAAGATCTGACCCCTACCGGTCGACGCCCGTCACCCGTATCGTGGGGGGTCAGATGGTCATGCCAAGCCCGCTGCTCGAGACCAAGCTCTACATCCCGAGGGTGCGACGCGGTCTGGTATCACGTCTGAGGCTGAGCGAGCGCCTGAGCCGCAGGGGCGAGTCGAAGCTGACCCTGGTCTCCGCGCCCGCCGGCTTCGGCAAGACGACGCTGGTGGCCGAGTGGCTGGCCGCGACTCCCTTGCACGAACGGCGCGCGGCGTGGCTCTCGCTCGACCCTAGCGACAATCGGGCCGCATCCTTCTGGCCGTACGTGATCGCCGCGCTGCAGACGGTGGTGCCCGAGGTAGGCGCGACTGCGATCTCCCTGCTGGGGTCGCCCCAAACGCCGATCACATCGGTCCTTGCCACGTTGCTCAACGACCTCAGCGGGCTGCCGCGCGACATCGTGCTGGTGCTCGACGACTACTACGTCGTGGATGCGAGCGACATCCAGGACGGGATGGCATACCTCATTGAGCACCTGCCGCCACAGCTGCACCTCCTGGTCACCACCCGCGCCGACCCGGCATTGCCGCTCGGTCGCTGGCGCGGGCGTGGCGAGCTCATCGAGATCCGCGCCGCGGATCTGCGCTTTACGCCCGAGGAGGCCGCCGCGTACCTGAACGGGGTGATGAAGCTGGAGTTGACGGGGCGGGATGTCGTGGCGCTGGAGGGTCGAACGGAGGGCTGGATCGCTGCCCTGCAACTGGCCGCGCTCTCGATCCAAGGCCGCGACGATCCCGCCGACTTCATCGCCGGGTTTGCCGGCGACGATCGGTACATCGTTGACTACCTGGCCGACGAGGTCTTGCACCGTCAACCCGAACATGTCCGCCAGTTCCTACTGCAGACCTCGATCCTGGGTCGGCTGACTGGCCCTCTCTGCGATGCCGTTACTGGTCACGAGGGCGGCACGGCGATGCTGGAGGCGCTCGATCGCGGGAACCTCTTCCTCGTCTCGCTTGATGACCGCCGGCGCTGGTATCGCTACCACCAGCTCTTTGCCGACGTGCTGCGCACGCGCCTCTTCGATGAGCAGCCAGCGTGGGTGCCCGACCTGCACCGTCGTGCCAGCGACTGGTACGAGCACAACGGTGACCGCTCCGAGGCAATCCGGCACGCGCTGGCGGGCGAAGACTTCGACCGAGCCGCCAGCCTGATTGAGTTGGCGGTGCCGGCGCTGCGGCAGGGTCATCAGGAGGTGACGGCGCTCCGGTGGCTTAGGGCGCTACCGGATGAGGTCATTGGGCGAAGACCGGTCCTGAGCGTCGCCTACGCCTGGGCGCTGTTGTCCATCGGCGAGCTCGAGGACGTCGAGCGCCGTCTGGGAGACGGCGAGCGCTGGCTCACGGCGCCCCACGGTGTGCCAGATGAAGCCGGAGCCGGGCGGCCGGAGATGGTTGTCGTAGACCGGCGCGAGTTCAGCCTCCTGGCTGCGCTGATCGCGGTCTACCGAGCCGTGCTTGCCCAGATCCGAGGCGACGTCGCGACGACCGTCCGGCACGCTCGCGAGGCACTGAATCTGGCTCCCGAGGACGACGATCTCCTCCGCGGGGCAGCAGAGGCGCTCTTGGGATTGGCCACATGGGCGAGCGGGGACCTCGAGACCGCGCATCGAATCTACGGCGCTGGGATGGCGCGGGTGCAGCGGTCTGGCAGCCTCTCTGATGCGCTCGGTGGTGCGATCGCCCTGGCGGACATCCGGATCACCCAGGGACGGCTGCGTGACGCGATCCGGACGTACGAGCAGGCATTGCAACTGTCGGCAAAGCATGGCGAGCCAGTCCTGCGGGCCACGGCGGACATGTACGTGGGACTGAGCGACCTCGCCCGTGAGCAGGGCGACCTCCAGGCCGCCACACGGCATCTCCAGGCGAGCAAGGACCTGGGCGAGCACATGGGCTACCCGCAGAACCGCTATCGGCTGCATGTCGTGACGGCCCGCATCCGGCAGGCTGAAGGGGACCTCGATGGCGCGCTCGATGCAATCCACGAGGCACAGCGCCTGTACATGCCGGACTTCATCCCGGACGTCCGTCCCTTGCCGGCGCAAGAGGCACGAATCCTGCTCAGGCAGGGGCGGTTGGCCGAAGCGAATGCGTGGGCTCGGGCGCGAGGCCTGTCGCCTCACGACGACCTGACGTATCTGCGCGAGTTCGAGCACGTCACGCTTGCGAGGGTGCTCCTGGCCCAATCCACGCTGGACCCTTCGGACGGGTCTGCCCGTGACGCCTTCGCGCTACTGGGTCGCCTGCTGCGAGCAGCGGAGGACGGTCAGCGGACGGGCAATGTCATCGAAATCCTTGTCCTGCTGGCGCTTGCCCACCAGGTGCGAGGCGACATGCCTGCCGCTCTTGCCGCCCTCGGACGTGCCCTGGCGCTCGGCGAACCGGAAGGCTATGTTCGCGTCTTCCTCGATGAGGGCCCACCCATGGCGGCCCTGCTGCAGGACGCCGCGAACCGGGGAATCGCCCCGGACTACGTTCGCCGCCTTCTGACGGCCGCTGTCCGCCCCGAGGACAACGCCGGGAACAAGGAGGCGCTCATCGAGCCGCTGAGCGACCGTGAGCTTGACGTGCTGCGGCTGCTTGCAACGGATCTGGCCGGACCGGAGATCGCCCGTGAGCTCGTGGTGTCGCTGAGCACGGTGCGGAGTCACACCAAGGCCATCTACGCCAAGCTCGGGGCGAACAACCGCCGGTCCGCCGTGACCCGGGCCGAGGAACTCGACCTCCTGTCGCGAGCCCGCGACCGACCGTAGCCCAGGCGCGAAGCCCCGGTCGGCCGCCGCAAGTCGCCTCGCGGCTCGATCGAAGATTCATCACCTCGAATCCCCACATGTGGGGATGCTCGCTCCCCACGTCCGCTCCGATGCTCGGGACCACGCCGGCAGACAGATCGCAGGACCGGCGGAAGGGAGCAGATGAGCGGAACGACACGCATCGACGGTGACCGTCACGAGGACGGCCGCTACGAGATTCGCCTCAAGGGACACCTGGATGGCCGATGGGCTGCCTGGTTTGACGGCCTGAGCCTCAGCCACGAGAGCGACGGCGTCACCGTCATCCGTGGCGGCGTACCCGATCAGGCGGCGCTCCATGGCCTGCTCCAGAAGGTGCGCGACACCGGACTACCACTGCTCTCGGTGACGCACGTCGACGCCGATCCGACCGGGACGCCAGGCACCGAGCCTCGATAGCCCAATACGAACGAACGAAAGGGAAACCGACATGACAACCGCCGTTCGAACCGCGGCAACGAAACGACCGCCGATGGACTCGATGCGGAAGACCGCGCTCGTCGCGGGCATCCTCTACTTGATCACCTTCATTTCGGTCGCGACACTGACCCTCTACGGCCCCGTGTTGAAAGATCCGGCCTACATCCTGAGCTCCGGAAGCGACGCCGGCCTGCGCTGGGGCGCCCTCATCGACGTGATCGTCGCGCTCGCCGGCATCGGCACCGCCATCACGCTGTACCCGGTCGTCAGGCGCCAGAACGAGACGTTCGCGCTCGGATTCGTCACCTCGCGCGTCATCGAGGGCGCGATGCTCCTCACGGGTGTCGTGAGCCTTCTCTCGCTCGCGTCCCTGCACCAGGTGGGCGCCGCGGCCGGCGCCGACTCGACCGCGCTTCTCACCAGTGGCGCCTCGTTCGTCGGGACGTACAACGCGGCGTTCCTGATCGGCGGGACCCTCATGCCCGCGATGAATGCCCTCCTGCTCGGGTACCTGATGTACCGATCCAGCCTCGTGCCGCGACTCATTCCCGCGATCGGACTCGTCGGCGGCGTCTTGATGACGTCTTCCGTGATCGGACAGATCCTCGGCATCAACGAGAAGATCTCGGTGTGGTCTCTTATCGCGCTCCTCCCGATCTTTCTCTGGGAGCTGTCGCTCGGCCTGTGGATGACCTTCAAGGGGTTCCGCAAGGAAGCGCCGCTGATGGTCGAGGCCGCGGCCGAGGCGGAGAGCCCGCACGGATCGGCACCGGCAGTCCTGTCACCGATCGCCGTCGCGACGACGGCGGGTGCAGCGTGACCGCCACCGAGGCGCGGCCGACTCGTGTCCCGCCGCGAGTGGTCATCCGTGTTGCCTGGCTGCTGCACCGCGCACTCCTTCGGTTCAGCGGGGGACGGGTCGGGCTGCGGGCTCCGGGCGACAAGTTCGGGCTGCTGCGCCTGACGACGGTTGGGCGCCGCTCGGGTCAGCCACGAGTCGCGATCGTTGGGTACTACGAGGACGGCCCGAACCTGGTCACGTTGGCGATGAACGGCTGGGCCGAGGCCGACCCCGCGTGGTGGCTGAACCTGCAGGCGCACCCGGACACCGTCGCCGCGTTGGATGACGGCGTGCGTTACGTCCGTGGTCGCGCTGCGGAAGGCGACGAGCGTGATCGGCTCTGGGCTCGGTGGGTCGAGTTCAGCGACCAGTACGACGGCTGGGCGGCGCTCCGTTCCGAGAAGACCGCGATCGTCGTGCTCGAGCCTCGAACCGGTGCCGAAGTCACCGCGTAGGCGTCGCTCATGGTGGTATCCGCCACTTGATGGGAAGGGCCCCGGAGCTCGCCTCCGGGGCCCTTCACCGAACTCGGCGTGACGCTCACATGTCGACGGCTTCCTGAACTTGATGGTTCGAACAGACCGCGACCTCGCCCGTGATGGTCGCCCCACGCAGGAGACAACATGTCCTCACCCAAGCAGCTGGCGAGAATCGCCGGTGTCTTCTATCTACTCGTCGGCATCTTCGGCGGCTTTGCCGAAGGGTTCGTGGATCCCAAGCTGCACGCCGCTGGCAATGCCGCGGCCACAGCCGCGAACGTCGCCGCGAACGCCGAACTCGTCCGCATGGGGGTCGTCGCCCACCTGGTGGACGGGGTCTTCTTCGCACTGACCGCGATGACCCTGTACCTGTTGCTGAACCACGTTCACAAGAACGCAGCCAGGTCGATGGTGATCTTCGTGGTGATCGCGGTCGGGATGATCTGCCTCAACGCCGTCTTCTTGTTCGAGGGGATGCAGGTCGCAACCGACCCATCCTACGTGGCCGCCTTCGGGGTGGCCGGATCGAGCGCCCTCGTAATGGTTCTGCTCGACATCCAGCACTACGGCACGCTGGCGGCTCAAGTCTTCTTCGGCCTCTGGCTGGCGCCGCTCGGGTATCTCGCCTACCGATCTGGGCTGTTTCCGAAGGCCCTTGGGGTCGTGCTCGTCCTGGCCACCGTCTCGTACCTGGCGGACTCGCTCGCGGCGTTCCTGCTTCCCCACCTCCAGCTCCAGATCAAGCCCTTCCTGATCATCGCGCCCCTTGTCGGCGAGATCTGGATGGTCGTGTATTTGCTCGTGAAGGGTGTGAAGTCCGGACGCCAGGCCGAACCCGCGCCCGTGGCCGGCCTAGTGCCCGTCAAGCCCTGAAGTCCTGTTGCGCTGTCATCGGACGGGCGTTGGCATCTGGCCCCCGCCTGTCCTTGGTCTCACCGACTCAGCACGAACCGAGGGACCCAGCGACCTATCGTCGCTCGAGGCTCGGCACGACAAGCCATCCGCCAGCACGACCTGCATAGATCAACTGCTCGGTCGAGAGACCGGATTTCGCACGCAGGTCGGCGAGGTGGCGCTTTACGGTGCTCGGCTGGATTCCGACGAGCTCGGCGGCGTCATGGACGGATCCGCCAGCAGCGACGTAGGCGGCGAGCACGTCCATTTGGCGCTGGGT
>JADGRB010000065.1 GCA_017881315.1 Pseudomonadota bacterium | reverse complement strand
GGTGCTCGCCTCGTACACGACCGACTTCGTGATGCCCGCGGTGTACGGTCCGCCCCTCAACGACTCGCCCGATCTCGGCGAGGCGGAGGGCAAATGGAAGGGGCTGCCGCTGGTCCCCGGGACCTACACCGTCGGCGTCTGGGGCTCGCGCACGCTGACGCTGGCACAGAACGGCGAGACGAACAGCTACCGCAGCACCTCGCCGCCCGCGACGGTCGACTTCCTGGTCGGGCCCGCGACGACCCTGACGCCGGTCGCGATCATCTCTTCGGCGGCGACCTGCGGAAATTGCCACACCGATGTCTTCGGCCACGGCGGCGGCCGCCGCGGGGTCGACACCTGCCTGCTCTGCCACGGCAGCGCGGGCAGCGAGGATCGGCCCCGCTACGTCGCGGCAGCGGCGCCGGCCACGCCCGGGGCCACCATCGAGTTCCGCAACATGCTCCACAAGATCCACCGCGGCAGCGACCTCCCCGACGCGGCCACCTACGCGGTGGTGGGGTTCGGCGCTGGCGCTTACCCCAACAACTTCAGCGTCCTCGGGTACGGCGACGTCGAGTTCCCCGCCATGCCGGAAGGGGTCAAGGATTGCGCCGCTTGCCACGGAACCAGCGTCGCCTGGCAGGCGCCGGCCGACCGCAGCCATCCCACCGCCGCGACGACGCCGGCCCGATCGTGGGGCGTCGCCTGCGGCAGCTGCCACGACGGGGCCGCGGCCAGCGCCCATTTCGACGTCATGACCAGCAGCCTCGGAGCAGAGTCGTGCGCCGTCTGCCACGGCGCCGGCCGCGACGAGGACACGACGTTGGTCCACAAGATTCGCTAATGGAGTCGTCATGAACTACAAACGGCGGCGTGCAGCAGGAGGTCCCATGTCGATGTCTCGAACGATTGGTCTCGAAGAAGGAAGCCTGGCAATGAAATGGATCGTCCTGGCGACGCTCTGGGGGGTGGGTCTGGGGTGCACGGGCGACCGGGGCGCCCCCGGCGCCAACGGCGCCAACGGCGACAGCGGAGCCAATGGAACCTCCTGCTCGCTGGTCAACAACCCGGATGGGACCTCCACCATCAAATGCAGCGACGGCACCTCGGTGACGGTCAGCAGCGGGACCAATGGGACCAATGGCACACCCTGCACCTTGGTCAACAACGGCAACGGAACGCGCACCATCACCTGCGCCGGCGACGCCGGTCCGGTGACTGTCCTCGACTCCGTGGTCGACTTCACGCTGCTCACGGCCGACGAGGAGGCCCAGGCGGCGATGACCGCCGTGATCACCCACGTCACCATCCCGGCCGACGGCCGCCCGGTGGTCGCGATCAAGGTCAGCGAGCGCCACGGCTACGGCGTCAAGAACCTCTCGCTCGCGCCGGTGAGCTGGCGCTTCTCACTGCTCAAGCTGACCGCCGGCGTCAACAACAGCGCCAACGACACCTGGGTGAGCTACCTGGCGGCCAACGATCACACCGTCGCATCCAGCGAGACGGCGGTCGCCGCCAACCTGACCGACAACGGCGACGGCACCTACAGCTATCGGTTCGCGAAGGTCATCAACGGGGGCGCGACGACCGCGGGCACGACCTACGAACCCGACAAGACCCACCGCTTGATCGTCCTCATCTATGCGGCGGGCAACCCGTTCACCTCGATCAACCTGGTCAAGGACTTCATCCCCGCCACGGGCGCCGACGTGAGCGGCCAGAACGAGAAGGTCGACGGAAATGCCTGCCTCGAGTGCCACACCACCTTCCGCGCGATAGCGGGCGGCACCGGCGAGCTGGGCGGCGGCGAGTTCCACAACGGCGTTCGCTACGACATCAAGACCTGCGTCGGCTGTCACAACGATCAACGCCGGTTCAGCAGCACGGGAACGCTCGTGACCGAGCCCGCCATCGCCGCCGACGGGACCTGGACCGGCAGCGCCGGCGTGCTCAACGACGAGGCCGTGATCGACCTACCGGTCTTCATCCACAAGATCCACATGGGCAACAAGCTGACCCTCAACGGCGGCACCTACGCCGGCGTCCCCCAGCCCTACGAGATCACCTACCCGCAGGACGTCCGCAACTGCACCAAGTGCCACCGCGCCCCGGCGCCGCTGGCCGACCACTGGAAGACCGCCATCAGCCGGCGCGCCTGCGGCGCCTGCCACGACAACAAGAGCTTCGACGTGACGGTCCCCGTCGCGCGGGTGATGCACAGCGGGGGCGCGCAGGCCGACGACAAGACCTGCAACGTCTGCCACGCCGTGGGCAGCGTCGCCAAAGACGTCGCCACCAACCACCTGACCGTCTCCCTGCCGAACCCTCACAACACCTACCTCGATGCGAGCGCGGCCGGCAACGCCAACACCAACGCCGCCTACGTCGCGGCGGCCGGCGCGGTTCCCCCCGGCGCGGGCGTCATCACCTACCTGGTGAAAAGCGTGTCGACCTGGGTCGACACCGCCAACGGCAGCGTGCTGCGGCCGCAGATCGTCTTCAAGATCCAGCTCAACGGCACCGACGTGGTGTTTCCCAATCCCTCGTCGGCCAGCGAGCTCATTCCCAACTTCGTCGGCTCGCCCAGCGCCTACTTCGTCTTCGCAGTGCCGCAGGATGGGAAAGCTGCGCCCGCCGACTTCAACGCGTCGGCCAGCGCCTTTCTCCGCAATATCTGGAACGGCACCGGGACCTGCTCCAACGCCGCGGCGACCACCACCCGCACGGGTGCCGGAATCCTGACCGGCCCCGACACGACCGGCTTTTACACGTTGCAGCTCACCTGCGCGATCGTCCCCGCCGCCGCCACGATGCTGAGCGGTGGCATCGGATACACCTACGGTCTCGGCTCGCGACAGAGTCCGGCCAACCCGGACCTCGACTTCAACAACAACACCCAGCCCTTCACGCAGGTCAACCTCCCGGCCTACCCGTACGTTCGCAACCTGAAGGCGGACGGCGTCACGCCGGGGTACGCCGGGGCGGGCGGTCTCATCGTGCCGCCGCCCGACGTGTGGACGGTGGCGACCGGCTACACCGGCCGCCGCGCCATCGTCGAGAACGCCCGCTGCCAGGCCTGTCACGTCGTGCTCGGCGTCGGGCCCGACTTCCACGCCGGCCAGCGCAACGACGCCACCTCCTGCGCCTGGTGCCACCGCTCGATCCAGACCGCGAGCGGCTGGTCGGGTAACGCCAAGGACTTCATCCATTCGATCCACGGCGCCGAGATGCGTGGGACGCAGTTCACCTGGCACGAGGAGTCCGCGACGGAGGGCTTCTGGAAGACCACCTACCCGGGCGTCCTCAACAAGTGCGAGATGTGCCACCTGCCCGGCAGCTACGATTTCAGCTCCGCCGCCACGACGGCGGCCTATCCGAACATGCTGGCCAGCACGGTCGGGCAAGGAACCTACGCGGCCGGCACCGTCCACTCGCCCTACGTGGCCGAGGCCCAGGCCTACGGCGTCGGCTTCAGCTACAACGCGCTCACCGGTGCCACCGTCGCGCCCGACCCGACCACCTTGGTCGTCTCGCCCATCGTGGCGGCCTGCTCAGCCTGCCACGACAGCGCGATCGCCGTCGATCACATGCAAACCAATGGCGGCTCGTTCTATGAGGCGCGCAGCGTCGCCTTCACCAAACCTCAACAGGAGGAGTGCCTGCTCTGCCACGGCCCGGGGAGGATCGCGTCGATCTCGGATCTGCACGCGACCTTGCCGTAGGCGGGGTTGCGGGCCGCAGCCAGGTCCGTTAACCGCCGGCCGCCAGGCTGCCCGGCAGGGCCTGGGGCCGGCGCGGCAGTTGACGCCTCCGATAGAGAAAGTAGATCGGCGGGTAGACCAGCAACTCCATCACGAAGCTGGTCAGGAGGCCGCCGACCATGGGCGCCGCGACGCGCTTCATGAGGTCCGCGCCCGTGCCCGCGGACCACATGATGGGGAGAAGCCCGAGCATGGCGGCGCACACCGTCATCGCCTTGGGCCGAACGCGTTTCACGGCTCCATGGATGATCGACTCGGTGAGGTCGTGTTCGGTATTGAGCTGGCCCTTCTCTTTGAACTCCCGGTGCGAGAGATCCAGAAAGAGCAACATGAACACCCCGGTCTCGGCGTCGAGCCCCATGAGCGCGATGAGGCCGACCCACACCGCGATCGAGACGTTGTAGCCGAGGAGGAACAAGAGCCAGACCGCCCCCACGGCCGAAAAGGGAACCGCGAGCATGACCACGCTGGCCTTGAACGCGGACTTCGTGTTCATGAACAGCAGCGCGAAGATGAGGACCAGCGTCACCGGCAAGATGAGCTTGAGCCGCTCCTTCACGCGCAGCATGTTCTCGTACTGACCGCTCCAGGACATCGTGTACCCGGTCGGCACCGTGATCGCGGCGGCAACCGCCCGCTTGGCTCGGTCCACGTAGTGGCCCACGTCGATCTGGGCCGTATCGAAGTCGACGAACACGTAGCCTGCCAACAATCCATTCTCGTCCCGGATCATCGAGGGGCCGTGGGCCAGCACCACTTCGGCGATCTCCTCCATCGGGATCTGTCCCCGGCCGCTCGGCAGCGGCAGGAGCACCCGTCTCAACGCCGGCAGATCGTCGCGATAGTCGCGGGCGTAACGAACGTTGATGCCATAGCGCTCGCGGCCTTCGACGGTGACACTCTGGTTGTCTCCGCCGACGGCCGTCATCACCATCATGTTGGCGTCGTCGATGCTGAGGCCGTAGCGGGCGAGCTTCTCGCGCTTGAGCACGAAGTCGAGGAAGAAGCCGCCCGCGACCCGCTCCGCGTACGCGCTGCGGGTGCCCGGCACCTTCGAGATGGTGGCTTCGGTCTCCTTGGCAATGCGTTCGATGGTCGCCAGGTCTGCGCCCATGATCTTGATGCCAACGGGCGTACGAATACCGGTCGAGAGCATGTCGAGACGCCCCTTGATCGGCATGGTCCAGGCGTTCGAGATACCGGGCAGGTGGAGCGCTCGGTTCATCTCGTCTTCGAGCTCCCCGTAGCCGATGCGATCCGGCCAGAAGGGTCGGAGCACCACCTTCAGCCACCCGGGCGCCCGGGTCGAGTACCAGCGCGCGCGCGTGCGCCACTCCCGCTCGGGGTTGAGCAGGACGGTGGTTTCCATCATCGTGAAGGGCGCCGGATCGGTGGAGGTGTTGGCTCGCCCGGCCTTGCCGAAGACGCGCCTCACCTCCGGGAACGTCATCAGGATCTTGTCCTGGAGCTGGAGCGCCTTCTGCGCCTCGGCCACCGACATGCCGGGCTCGACGGCCGAAGGCATGTAGAGAATGGTCCCTTCTTGTAAAGGGGGCATGAACTCGGACCCGAGATGGAGGTACACCGGGATCGTGCTGACCACGATGACGAACGCCACCACGATCGTCGCCCGGGCGTGACGGACCACGAACCGGCACGGCCGCTCGTACAGGCGCTGGAGGAGCCGGCTGATCGGATGGCGCTCCTCGGAGTAGTACTTGCCCACCAGAATCTGGGTCAGCGCCCAGGACAGAAACCTCGGCCGGAACGTGAAGGGCGCAACCCGAGCAAACAGCATCCTCATCGCCGGGTCGAGCGTGATGGCCAGCAACGCGGCGATCGCCATCGCGAGGTTCTTGGAAACCGCCAGGGGCCGGAAGAGCCGACCTTCCTGGTCCACCAGGGTGAAGACGGGCATGAAGGCGACGGCGATCACCAGGAGCGAAAAGAAGACGCTGGGACCGACCTCCATGAGCGCCTCCAGCCGCACGCGGTGAAAGTCGCCCTTCTTCCCGTCTTTGATCCAATGGTGGATCTTGTTGTAGGCATTCTCGACCTCGACGATCGCGCCATCCACCAGCACGCCGACCGAGATCGCGATCCCCGCCAGCGACATGAGATTCGCGTTCATCCCCATCAGCTTCATGGGGATGAAGGCGAGAGCCACCGCCACCGGGATGGTGAGGATCGGGACCATCGACGACGGGAAGTGCCACAGGAAGACCAGGATGATGATCGAGACGACCAGGATCTCCTCGAGGAGCTTGTCCTTGACGGTGTCGATCGCGCGCTCGATGAGCTCCGAGCGATCGTAGGTCGTGACGACCTCGACGCCCGCCGGCAATGAAGGTTTCACCTCCTCGAGCTTGGCCTTGACGCGCTTGATGACATTGAGAGCGTTCTCCCCCTGGCGCATCACGACGATTCCGCCCACCACGTCGCCCTTCCCGTTGTAGTCGGCGATCCCGCGACGCATCTCCGGCCCGAGGGCAACCTTCGCGACATCCTTGATGAGCACGGGTGTGCCGCCGTCGGAGCGAAGAACGATGCTTTCGATGTCGTGGATGTTCTTGACGTAGCCGCGGCCCCGCACCATGTACTCGCGGCCCGACAGCTCGACCAGCCGTCCGCCGACGTCGTTGTTCCCCTTGCGCACCGCCCCGATCACGGCGTCGAGCGGGAGTTGGTAGGCCGCCAGTTGATTCGGGTTGACGGTGACCTGGTACTGGCGGACCTGACCCCCGATGGTGGCCACCTCGGAGACGCCGGGGACGCTCTGCACCGCATAGCGCAAGAACCAATCCTGGTAGGAACGCAGCTCGTCGGACGAGTGCCTCCCCGTGTTGTCGACCAGGGCGTACTGGAAGACCCAACCGACGCTGGACGCGTCCGGGCCGAGCTCGACCTTCACGCCAGCCGGCAACTGCGAGGTGATCTTCGAGAGGTACTCGAGCACCCGGGTTCGGGCCCAGTACAGGTCCGTGCCGTCCTCGAAGATCACGTACACGTAGCTGAACCCGAAGTCGGAGAAGCCGCGGATGGCCTTGACTCTGGGCGCGCCGAGAAGTGCGGTCGTGATCGGATAGGTGACCTGGTCCTCGATGATGTCCGGGCTGCGGTCCCAGTGCGCGTAGACGATGACCTGGGTGTCGGAGAGGTCGGGGAGCGCGTCGAGCGGGATGGTGCGCATCGACCACCAGGCGAAGACCAGCGCCACGATGGTCGCCGCGATGACCAGATAGCGATGCTCGGCCGAGAAGCGGATGATTCGCTTGATCACTGATCTGAAGCGCCGGGGAGCACCCGGGCGCTCTCCGGTGCGGTCGTCCCCACCGAGGTGTCGGCCAGCGACGCCCGCAGCCGCGACTCCGAATCGATCAGGAAGTTGGCGCGGGTCACGACGCGCGCCCCGGCCTCGAGGCCGGCGATCACTTCGACGTACGCGCCGTCGCCCGCACCCAGCTTGACCTTCCGAGGCTCGAACTTGCCCTTGCCGGTAGCCACGAAGACGACCTTCTCCGTCCCCGAGTCGATGACCGCGTCCTGCGGGATCCTGAGCCCGTCGTGCGGAGCGGCGTGGAGCACGACCTCGCCGAACATCTCCGGCCGGAGCTCTCCCGTCGGATTTGGAAAGGTGAGCCGGGCCTTGACCGTGCGGGTGGCAGGGTCCAGCAACGGATCGATGAAGACGACCCGGCCCTTGAACTCGCGATCGGGAAACGCGGTCAGCTTGAGCGTCCCGGCCATGTTCTCTCGCACGAAACGCAGCTCGGTTTCATAGACGTCGACCAGCACCCAAACGGAAGCGAGGTTGACGATCTCGTAGGGCATCGCCCCGGCGTCGAGCTTCATGCCCTCGACGACGTCCTTCTTGGTCACCACCCCGGTGACCGGGGAATAGAAGGTGAGCGTCTTGGTGGGCTCGCCCGTCTTCGCGACCCGTTCGACCTCGGAGTCTGGAACGTCCCAGAGCGCCAGCTTGCGACGCGCCGCCGACACCAGGGCATCACCGTCGGTTGCCGCCGCTCCCCCGACCTTCGACAGCGCCCCCTTGGTCTTGAGCGCGAGGAGATATTCCTCCTGGGCGGAGAGCAGATCGGGGCTGTAGAGGGAGAAGAGGGGATCGCCCTTCCGGACCTTCTTCCCGATGAAGTCGACATAGATCCGTTCGACGAACCCCGGGACCTTTAAGTTGATGTGCTTGACCCGGGTCTCGTCGACCGCCACGCGCCCCACGGTGCGCCAGGCCCCGCCCACCGGGCCCAGCGTCACCTCGGCGGTGCGCAGACCGATGAGCTGCTGCCGATCGGGGTCGATCTCCAAGGTGGCCAGCCCCGAAACCGGCGGTGCCGCGCCGCCGGCTTCATCCGCGTAGACGGGGAGGTAATCCATCCCCATCTCGTCCTTCCGGGGAATCGGGGAGGTCTGTTTCGCGTTCATCGGCGAGCGATAAAAGACGATTCGTCGCGCCGCGGCCCCACTGGATTCAGCCTTGGCTTCGCTCCTGCCACTTGCGCCAGCGTCGGCGCGTGCCGTCGCTCGCGGTCCGGACGTCCACGCCCGCGATAGCAGCAGCGCCGATATCCCGGCGGCGGCCGCGCTGCAGAGCGCGACCGCGATGAGCGCCCCGGGGCCAAATCTTCGTTTCGAG
The DNA here is from genome assembly GCA_017881315.1 of Pseudomonadota bacterium. Taxonomy (GTDB): domain Bacteria; phylum Myxococcota_A; class Polyangia; order Fen-1088; family Fen-1088; genus JADGRB01. Next base: position 9,904 of record JADGRB010000065.1, on the reverse strand, counting down.
CGAACCGCAGATTCGGGGGTGGCCGATGCGCCGCTGCCCTTCATGGCTTCACTCACATTCCCGATCCCGAGCCGCCGGTGACAGGAGGTCCGGCGCCTCCCGCAGTCGAACCCCCGTTCGCCGTCTCCATCGATGACGAACCCGCGCCCGGCATCGCGGCGGAAGCCCCGGCGTCTCCTCCGGGCATCACGGTCGGAGCGAGGCTGGCCTCGGCCTCGGCGATCAGGACGCGATACGCGGCCGCAACCGCCTGCAGGTACCCACCCCGGTCGGCGATGAGCCCGGAGTTGGCTTCGAGCACCGACGCGAAGGTCACCTTGCCGACCTTGTACTGAGAGAGCGTGCTCTCGCTGGTGGCCCCCGATTGAACCAGGAGCCCCTGGTTGTAGAGGTCGATCGTCTGGACCAGCGCCGAGAACGCCGTTCGGCGCTCCTCGCTGCGAAGCCGCAGCACCTGCTCGACGGCCGCGACGTCGTCTTGGGCCGCGCTGGCCCAAGCTTGGTTTTCGGCCACCGCGCGGCGCTGCTTGCTGGCCGCGAACACCGGCAAGGCGCCCCCCATCGTCACCAGCCACATCGGGGGCAGCGTTCCGCGGACCATCACCCCCGTCCCGACGACCAGGTCCGGGTAATAGCTCTTCTCCGCGAGCGTCACCGACCGTTCCGCGCGGGCGATGCCGAGTCGCGCCTCGGCCAGCTCGGGGCTGCGCGCGAGCGCCTGCTCGGGGGAGAAGCGATCCGCAAATTGCGCGACCGGCGGGAGATCTCGCAGCCGCGTGGAGATCGCGATCGGCTCGCCGAGCGGGTGGTTGCGCAGCCGGTTGAGGGCCTGGACGCGGCTCCGCTCTTCGGCCTCCAAGCCAATGCGACGCTGCTTGATGCGAATCTGCTCGAGCTGCGCCCGCAGCACGTCCGACTGGGCGCCGTTGCCGGCCTCGTACCTGACCCGCGCGACGCCGAACGATTTCTCCCAGATCGCCGCCAGCTCCTCCAGCAGCTCGACCTTGTCGCGCACGACCAGCAGATCCAGATAGACGCGCCTCACCTCGGCCTCGGTCGAAAGACGCGCGCGCATGAGGAGCTGCTGGCCCTGCGTGGCGCCGAGGGTGGCGACGTCCTTGCGCAGGCCGGTCTTGCCCGGCCACGGGAAGGTCTGCGACGCCATGAACGAGACGAAGCTGGTCTCCATCCGACCGACCTCGATGCTGGTGAAGCCGTCGTTTTGAATCCCGATCTGAAGCATCGGATCGGGCCAGGCGCCGGCCTGGGAAATCCGCTCTTGCTCGGCGTGAACGACGGCTTCTGCCTTCGCGAGCTCGGGACGCGCCGCCAGGCTCTCGTCGATGAGGCGGGTCAACGTGGCGTCCGAAGGCAGGGCCATTTGCGGCGCCTCGGCCCGGGCCGGCAGTGAAAAAGCCAGGAGTCCCACCACGACCATTGCCCGCGCGATGGTCGCGGTGGCGTGTCGGAAGGTGCCCGGGGTCTCGATCATAGGGTTGGACATGGGGCCGCCCCGAACCGACGCTTCCAGACAGAACGGCTGCTCATACCCTGGTCATGAACAGCAACGTGTGTGCCACCGCGTCGTTAGAAAACCCGCGGTGAAGTGGCGACGGACGCGCAATATTTGCGTCCCGGGGTCCCGGCCAGCGCTTAAACGCGCGCATATCCGGGCGCATAATTTGCGTCGTCAGCCCCGGCTCCAGTTGCGATCCTTCGTCGCGACCCTGATCGGCGCTTACTTTGCCGCCGGCTAGATATTCTGAACCGGCACCCGGCTCCTCTGCATGGCGGCGTCGATGTGCACCTGGATTCGCTCGGCCAGCGTTCGCACGTAGGGCTCCATGAGGAGGCTGACGTGTCCTCCGGGAACGTCCTGCACCTTGACGGAGGTCACGTTCTTCTCCCAACCCAGCAGGGGATCGTCGTAGCGCTCGACGTAGGGCGTGTCCTCGACCATCTCGTCGACCCGTTCATCCTTCTCGGTCGCTCGAAAGAGCAGCAGCTCTCCGCGGTACGGTTCCGGCACGACGTATTCCTTCTCGGCGTTGGCCAGGACCAGGTAGGCCGGAACATCCTGCGCGAAAGGCGGCAGCGGGCGATCCCGATCGACGAAGTATCTGAGCAGCTTGACCTTGAGCGCGTCCCGCGCCGCTTCGGCCTGGTGCCGTGATTCGTAGGCGACCACCCGCCAGATCTTCCGGCCGGCTTTGCGAAGAATCCCCATGGCCCGCGACGGGAGGCTCTGCTCTCGCCCGTCCGTGGCAAAGCTGGCCGTGAAATTCTGGAGACGTTTCTTGGCCAGGCTCTTGAGGGGCTCGTTGAAGTACGCCGTGTCGATGAGCGCGACCATCCCCACGGTGTGACCCAGGCTCTGTAATTTTCGCGCGATCTCGAGCGCGATGAGCCCGCCCGTACAGAGGCCGCCCAGGAAGTAGGGTCCCGCCGCTTGCCGTTTGAGAATCTCGTCGAAGTAGTAGTCGATCATTTCTCCCAGCCGCGTGTGCAAGATGGGACAGTCTTTGCGATTGCGGGGCTGAATACCGTAGACCGGATGGTCACCCCGCAATCGAAGCGCGAGCCTTTGATAGACGAGGATCTCGCCATCGCCGGCGTGAATGAAGAACACCGGCAGGCCCGAGCCCTTCCTGAGAAACACGACCGCCGGACGCTCCCCCATGTCCGGACCCAGCGCGGCCGCCAGCTTCTCGATGGTCCGCTCGGTCAGCAAGACACTCAGCGGGATGGATCTACCGAAGGCCTTCTCGATTTCGACGATCATCGACACCGTCTGCAAGGACGTCCCACCCAGATCGACGAAGTCGTCTTTGACGCCGATCGATGGGATCTCCAGCAACGATTTCCAGATCGCGACCAATTTCCGCTCGGGCTCGTTGCGCGGCGGATCGATCGATCGCGACGGTGCGAGCGTTTCAGGGGATAGCTTGGACAGTGCGTTGCGATCGACCTTCTGATTGGTGTTGACCGGCAGCTCGTCCAGCACCGCCAGGGCCGACGGCACCATGTAGTCGGGGAGCTTGGATTGGAGAAAGCGACGGATCTCTTTGATCGCGGGCTCCGGGCTCGTGTCCAGGACCAGGTAGCCGACCAGGCTCACTTCTTGGTCCGGGATCGCGCGCGCCACGACGGCGCAATCGGTCACGCCGGGCGCCTGCCGCAGGATCGATTCGATCTCCCCGAGCTCGATCCGAAATCCGCGGATCTTCACCTGGTCATCGATGCGTCCCCGCCACTCCAAGCGACCGTCGTCGAGCTGCCGGCCGAGATCGCCGGTGCGATATAGGCGATCGCCGGGCGCACCTCGAGGATCCTGCAGGAATCGTTCCGCGGTGAGCTCGGGGCGATTGCGGTAGCCGCGGGCCAGCCCGGTGCCGCCGATATAGAGCTCGCCCAACGCGCCCCGCGGGACCGGTGCGAGGGCCTCGTCGAGCACGTGGATCTGAGTTTCGTCGATCGGTCTGCCGATGGTGATGGGATCGGCACCCGCAACGACCAGCTCCAGCGACGAGTAGATGGTCGTTTCCGTGGGGCCGTACATGTTCCAGAGGCGGCCACAACCGACCAGCTGTTGAGCCAGCTCCGGACTCAACGCCTCGCCGCCACAGAAGAGGCGCAACCGGTCATTGCCGCGCCAACCACCATTGAGCCACATCCGCCAGGTCGTGGGGGTGCCCTGCAGAACGGTGATGGCGTCGCGGTCGATCGATTCGGCCAATCGGCGCGAATCGAGCACGGTCTCTCGGTCCGCGATCACCACCGTCGCCCCCACCCACAGCGGCAGAAAAAGCTCCAGGCCCGCGATGTCGAATGAGGTGGTCGTGATCGCCAGCAGCCGATCGTCCTCGGTCATTCCGGGGGTATGGGCCATGGAGCGTAGGAGGTTGGCGAACGCGCGGCGTGGGATCTCCACCCCTTTGGGCCGTCCCGTCGATCCCGACGTAAACAAGACGTAGGCGAGCTGCGTGGGATCGGAGGGGACCATCGGAGGCGTGGCCTCGTAACCGGCTCCGACCCGCAAGAGGTCGTCGAGAAACAAGAGGCTCGCGGCGCAGGGGCGTGCGGCGAACGGCGAGTTGGCGCTCACCACCATGACCCGTGGGACGGCATCCTCGAGGATCAGCTGGAGCCGGTCCGGCGGGTGTGCCGGGTCGAGTGGAAGGTAGGCCCCACCCGCTTTGAGCGTCGCCAACATCGCGACCAGCTCGCCCGCTCCCCGGGGGAGCGAGATGCCGACGCATTCGTCGCGTGTGACGCCCAGCGAGATGAGCCGGTGCGCGAGCTGATTGGACAGACGCTCGAGCTCGGCGTAGGTCAGCGTCGCATCCGAGGCCTGCACCGCGACGTGGGCGTGGCGGCGAGCGGCGGTCTCGGCGAGCCGCTCGATCAGGCCCATATATTAGCCCCGGCTCCAGTGGCTGGTGCCGGCGCGGGCGTTGTCGATGACGGCGACGAGCTCCCGGCGGTGCTCGAGGTTGTCGACGAAATCGATCTCGGAGGCGTTGACGATGAGGAGGGGGCCTTCGCTGTAGCTGAAGAAGAACTCGGCGTAGGCGCCCGCCACCTCGGCGACGTATTCGGCGCGGATCGGTTTCTCCTCGGGGCGGCCGCGCTTGCGAATTCGATCGAGGAGCACGTCGGTGCGCGCCTGCAGGTAGACCACCAGGTCCGGCGTGACGGTGCGGACCTTGAGCATCTGATAGATGCGGTCATAGAGCGCCATCTCGTCGGCCGACAGGTTGAGCAGCGCGAACAGACGGTCCTTGGCGAACAGATAGTCGGAGACCACGCCCCCCCGCGAGAACAGGTCGCCCTGCGCAAGCTCGCCCTGCTGCGCGTAGCGCTGCAAAAGGAAGAAGAGCTGCGCGGACATCGCGTGGCGGCGCCGATCCTTGTAGAACGCGCCCAGGAACGGGTTCTCCTCCGGGCTCTCGCGGATGATCCGCGCCGAGAGCTCCTCGGCGAGGATCTCGGCGAGGCTGGACTTGCCGGCGCCTATCGGTCCTTCGACGGCGATGTATCGCGGCCTCGCGCTGCGCACCGGTTCACCTATACCCCGCCCCGTCCGCAGATGGGAAGCCGATGATGAACTCCGTGCGCGCGTGCGTCGCCCGGGACGGCACGGGCGCGCGCAGCCGCAGGCCCGCCTTGACCGCCGCTTCCACGCAGCGCGCGAATGCCTCGCCCGGCGGCGACGGCACCTTGGCGGCGACTCCCGCGATGTGGCCGCGGCCGTCGACTTCGAGCTCGACCGCAAACCGGATCCCGTCCCGCGCGCCCGAGATATCCGCGCCGTCCAAGCAGTCGTCGAGCAGCGTCGCCTGATCCCGCCAGGCGGCGTCGATGAGCGGCGCCGCGAGGCCGCCGGTCGCCAGTACCGTGCCGGTCGCGGCCAGGCGCAGGCCGCGCGACGGGCGGGCGTCGGCAAGGGTGGTTGCGCGCGTGCGGGTCAGCTCCACGATGTGCCGCTCCGCGATCCGCACCCACCGACCGCCGGGCGCGCGGGTCAGGAATTGTCGGAACGCCTCCACCGCGTCGGCGCGCCTTCCCGCGACCGCGGCGGCGAGGCCCAGGTAATAAAACACTTCGCCGTCCGGGACGAAGAAGAGATCGCCGTTGGGCAGCGTCGCGATCTTGAGCACCGCGGTGGGCGGATCCAGCGCCAGGGCGCGCCCCATCATCTCACGCGCGGCGATCGGCTGCTCGTCTCTGTCGAGCGCCACGGCCAGCCCGTAGCTCGCGAGGGCCAGGTCCTGGGTGAGCGCGCGCGGATCGCCGGACGCCGAGGCGCTCGCCACCGCGATCGCCTCCCGATAGCGCGCCTCGGACTCCACCAGGTGGCCATCGGCCATCAGCACCTCTGCCAGGTTGGTGTAGATGGCCGGGGCGGCGGCGCCGGCCGCGATCGCGGCGGCGTACGCCTTCGCGGCGGCGTCGTAACGGCCTTGCCTGGTCCGTTCGAGGCCCCGCTTGATCCAGGTCGCGCGCTGTCCAACCGGGTCCGAGGCCCCGGGTTCCCCATCCGGGCGCTCCGGGGCACGCGCCGCACGGAGCCAAAAAGGCGTATCCGGCGCAGCCAGCGCGGGGATCGACGAGGCGACCAGCAGACCGAGGGCAGAAAGGGCGGCAATCGGCGACCCAACCCCGCGGCCCATGCCCTCAGTATAGCTCCCCCATTTTCCAGGATTTCGCGCTAAGGTTGCGTCCGTGGGAACCGGGGAGCATTCCGGCGGTTCGGCGTCCGCTTCGGGAGCCATCGCGCTCGATCCCGACGACAGCGGCGCGATCGTTGCTGGGGTCGCGGCGTCCCTCCGGACCCTGCTCGCGTCGGTGCCCAGCCCCCGCGACGCCGAGGAGAGCCGGCTCATCGCGCGCTGCCTGGCGGGTGAGGTCGAGGCCTTCCGACCGCTGGTCCACCGCTATCAGCGGCTGGCGTTCTCGGTGGCGTTCCGCATGCTCGGCAGCCGCGCCGACGCCGAGGACATCGCGCAGCAGGCGTTCGTCGATGCGTTCAACGCGCTCGAGCGCTTCCGCGGCGAGGGCCGCACGCATGCGTTTTCGACCTGGCTGCTGCGCATCGCGGTGAACCGATCAAAGGACGTGCTCAAATCGAGGCGCCGAACCGAGGAGCCGCTCGACCGCGACGTGCCGGGCGGCGAGGCGGCGTTCGCCTACGACCCGCCGACGCCCGAGGCCCACGCCTCGAGCGGCGAGCGCCGGCAGCACCTGGAGGCCGCGCTGCTCGAGCTGCCCACCAAGTACCGAGAGGTGCTGATCCTCAAGGACGCCGAAGATCTCTCCTACGAGGAGATCCGCGCGATCCTGCAGCTCCCGCTCACCACCCTCAAGATCCGGGTGGTGCGCGCGCGCGCGATGTTGCGCAACCTCGTCGAGCGGGTGGGGGTCACCTCGTGAGCCGCGCCGCCGAGCGCTCGCCCGCGGTGGTCGAAATTCTCGAGCAGCCGATCTCCGAGCTGGCCGGCCTGCGCGAGGTGGATCCCCCGGCGAACCTGGTGGCGCGGGTGATGACCCGTCTGTCCGAGCCGCGCCTGCCGTCGCTCTGGCAGTGGCTGCGCCATCCCTTCTGCATCGAGATCCGCCTCTCGCCGCTGGCGCTGATCGGGCTGGCGCTGCTGCTCACCGCCGCGTTCGTGCTGGTGGGCGCGACGCTCCGCTAGCCGCCGATCGTCGGCCCGCTCTCGGCCCGCCCTCGGGCCCGTCGCCTCTAGGCGAGGACGTCGACGCAGAGCACGTACGTGCGGTTTTGGCTGGCGTCGCGAAAGCAGGTGCTGATGGTCCGGCAGAGCTTTCCGCTGGCCAGGGAGACGTAGGGGTCGGTGGTGTACTTCTGAAGCTCGACGTCGATGAGCACGTAGTAGTACTCCTTGAGCGAATGGTCGGTCCCGCGCGGCGCGGGGCGAAACATCGCGCGCCCCGGCCGCTCGATCACCACCGGGTTGCAGACGGTCTCGCTCACCTGCACGCCGGCGTCGTCCAGCACGTAGAGACATTCGACGCCGGTGTACTCGCTGATGATGCGGGTCAGGATCTGGTCGAACTCCGGCGGCGCGGCGCCGGTGAGATCGCACAGCACCCGGCTCAGGATCAGGTTGAATCTCCGGTACTCGACCTTCCGCTCGTTGATCTGTCCCACCATGTGGCTCTTGAAGGTCCGCGCCAGGACCTCGACACATTCGGCCGCGCGCTCGATGCCGCCGTCGTCGAAGGCGGCGGCGGCAGCCGGCCGGCCCAGAAAGTAGCCCTGCAGCAGATCGGCGCCCAGCTCGAGCGCGGTCACCGCCTCGCCTTCGGTCTCGATCCCCTCGGCGACCACCAGCGCGCCGATGCGGCGACTGAGGTTGACCAGGCTCTTGAAGGTCTCCTGCTTGTAAAAGTCTTCGTCGACGCCGGTGATGAGGCTGCGATCGATCTTGATGATGTCCGGGCGAAAGAGCGGAATGCGATCGAGGTTCGAGTGCCCCGCCCCGACGTCATCGAGGACCACCAGGAACCCGCGCTTGCGCAAGGCCGAGGCGACCGCGCCGAACCGACCGATGTCGTCGAGCCGCGCCTCCAGGAACTCGACCGCCACGTTGGACGCCGACAGACCCGAAACCGCCATCAGCGCATCCAGCTGATCGGAGAGATCCTGTGGGCGGGCCGTCCAGGCCAGATCCAGGTTCAGGAACAGCAGCAGCTCGTCGGACCGCGCCCCCAGACGGGTGAAGTTGCGGACCGCGCTCTCGCGGCACAGGTCTTCGACCGCGCCGGCGATCCCCTCGGCGGCGGCCATCTTGAAGAGCAAATAGGGCGCGATCAGATCGCCGCCCGGGCCGAGACCGCGCGTGAGCGCCTCCATTCCGACCACGCTCTTCTGACGAACCGAGAAGATCGGTTGAAAGTGGGTGGTGATTCGCCGCGCTTCGACCAACTGGTGAAGGGGCGCCCTCAGGTCCGGATCGGTATGGAGCAGCATGGATGAGCTCCCGAACCATCGGCGCGCCCGGAGACTTTCCTTAGGCGCCGCCGCCGAATTGACCGTATCGAAACAATCGCGACAGCAAGCTGTCGCGCGCGACGCTACTGACGCATCCAGTTGACGACGAACAGGCCGTGCCCGCCGCCCTTTTCGCCGCCGTCGATGGGGGTGCCGCCGGTGTCGCTCGTCAGAAAATTGTCGCTCCAGGGGCCATCGACCGGCGCGTCGGCGGTCAGGATGCAGCTCGAGTCGGTGCACTGATCGAGCTTCCAGGAGGCGCCGCTGATGTTGTTCTGCGCCATCCAGGAGAACCAGGTGCTGGTTTCGCCTTCGCACACGTCGTTGTCGCCGCTCTTGACCACGCCGCCGTCGGCCGGCGTGGCCCCGAACTCCGTCACGAACAGCGGAAGCCCCAGCGAGATGGCCTTGGTGGCCTTGTCCCGCAGCGCCTGCTTGTGCGTGCAAGCGTAGAAGTGGAGCGTGTAGAGCAGGTTGGTCCCCGCGACCGGATCGGCCGCCGCCAGATCGACGTCCTGGGAGTAGGTCGGGGTGCCGAGAATGATCAGGTTGTCGGGATCGACCGCGCGGATCGCCGCCACCACGGCCTGGTGGTAGGGCTTGATCTGCGCCCAGGTCACCTTGTTGGGCTCGTTGTAGGGCTCGTAGATGATGTTGGGCATGCCGCCGTATTGCGTCGCGAGGCTGGTGAAGAAGTCCGACGCCTGGGTGGCCTGGGTGGTGGTCGCGGTGACGGCGTCGCTGGTGTGCCAGTCGACGATCACGTAGATGCCGAGGTCGATGGCGTTCTGAACGATGGTGTTGACCTTGGACAGCATGGTGGCCTGGGCGGCGTTGGTCCCCGTCCCGGTCCCGAGGTATCCGCCCGCCACGTCGACGCCCATCGCGGCGCGGATCACCGAGAGCTTCCAGTTGTCGCGCGCGTACTGAATGGCCGCCTTGCTCTCCGGGAAGGTCATGCTCTCGTAGTTGAGCCAGTGGCTGCTCACCCCTTTGAGCTGCACCGGACGCCCGGAATGATCCTGGAGCTGCGTCCCGACCACCTTGAGCTGGCCGTAGGCCTGCACCGGCGTCATGCCCGGGGGCACCGTATTGCCGCCGCCCGCGCCGCCGGAAGCGCTGGCGTCGTTCGAGGCGCCGCCCTGCCCGCTCGAGGCGCCACCGGCGCCAGTCGCTCCGCCGCCGGTCGATCCGCCCGAGCCGCCCGAGCCGCCACCGCCGAGGCCGGCGGCACCGGAGGCCGTGCCGCCCTTGGGCGCCCCGCAGGACGCCGCGCCGAAAACCAGGCCAAGGCAAATCAGGCCGATCGGAAACCGCACACTCGTCATAAGCAAAACCTCCGTCTTAAGTCCGGTAGGCTGATAGGCCGGCGAGCTACCGGAAGGTGAA
>JADGRB010000302.1 GCA_017881315.1 Pseudomonadota bacterium | reverse complement strand
CAGAGGGGGCTCGCCGGGCACGGGAGGGGCGGCGGGCGGAACGAGCGGCGCGGGCTGTGGCTCGACCACGACCACCTCTCCCTGTAGCAAGTCGGGAACGACTTGCTCGCTGGACGTCGGAGGGACCACGCGCGTTTACTACGTGCAGCTCCCGAGCACCTACTCTTCCACCAAGCCGTACCCGGTCGTGTTCCAGTTCCATCCCCTCGGCGGATCGGCCGAACAGGCCTTGACCGAGTATCGGATCAGCGCCGGCTTGCCCGATGCGATCTACGTGACGCCGCAGGGCCTGACGGACGCGTCGAGTGGCAACGCCGGATGGGGCAACGCCAACGGCGTGGACATCAATTTCACGAAGGCGATGCTGAGCAGCGTCCAGAGCACTTACTGCGTCGACAACACACGAATCTTCTCGGTCGGGTTCAGCTACGGCGGAATGATGTCCTTCGCCGTCGGCTGCGAACTGAGCGACGTGTTCCGTGCCATCGCGCCGATGTCGGGCGCGCTTTACAGCGACTTTCGTTGCAGCGGCACCAATCATCCGATCGCCATGTGGGGCTCGCACGGTCTGAACGACACCTTCGTTCCGATCGCGGACGGCCGCGCTGCCCGCGACAAGATCCTGCAACAGAATCACTGCGGCACGACCACCGTCCCCAACTCCGCCGACGCATCATGCGTCGACTATCAAGGGTGCGACGCCGGTTACCCGGTGACCTGGTGCGAGTTCAACGGGACCCACATGCCGCCGAGCTTCGGCACCTCCGCCATCACGGCTTTCTTCAAGTCATTTTAGTAGCGGTCCTCCTGCTCCTGGACCGTGACGTTTAACAGCCGCGCCATGGCGTCCCCGGGCAGCGTCTCCCCGCGCAATCGCGGCAGCGCGTTCAGATCGGTCCGAGTGACCCTCGGACGCGCGGAGCGCCCCAGCAGGTCGTTGATTTTCGCCTGAAGCTGGCTGACGGTTTCCTGAGCTCGCTTCTCGATCGCCAGGATCTCGAGAAAGGCAGGAGCCCATGGGCTGTCGTCGCACCCCTCGGGGAGGCGCGCCGCGATCTCCTCGGGTGGCGTCGCCAGAGTCAGGCGCGGTGGCGGCGACCCGGGCGCGGCGCCCGCCCCGAGCGCCAGGCACGGCCCCAAACCTACCACGCCGGCCGTGAGCCTCCGGTCGCCATCCTTTGAACATGGGGGTGGAATCGGTCTATCGCCAGTGGACAGAGAGCCAAATGCACCCATGTTCGCTGCCAAAGTCGTGCTGATGCAGCTCAAAGGGCCCGAAGGTGGACAGCAGCATCCGCACCTTCGTTCGGGCGTTCTGATCGCGCTGACCATAGTCGGCAATGTCTGTTGCGCTCACCACCAGCCGCCACCCGTCATGGGAGCGGAAGCGGCACCCGATCCGTCGCCGGGTGCACGCACCGAGGCGGAGCGCACCCACGTACTCGAAGCGCGGTGGCTCGAGGTAGACGTCAAGGCGCAGAAGCAAGGCGACCAGGTCGTCACGGCGGTCAAGCTGGTACAGCCCAAGATCCGAATCTTACACGCCGCGCCACCCCCAGATGCCACGGGGACTGGCCAGAAGAAAGAGGGACCAGCGCAACCGAGCGAGGTCGTTGATCTGAATGATCTCTTGCACAAGATTACGCCCCTCGACGTGGATCATATCGATATCCTCGACGGTCAGGTCGCCTTCGTCGACACCAGCCGCAAAGAGCGTCCCGAGATCTGGCTGCATGATCTGCAGCTATCGGTCGAAAACCTCACCACCCGCGTGCACCTGACGGAGGGCCGACCAATCCTTCTGACCGCCAGCGCCACGCTGGCTCGCAGCGGAACAGTCTCGATCTTCGTGACTGCCGACGCCTTCGAAAAAGGTCTGACCTTTTCGGGCCGGGCCGCGGTGGTGGGCTTGGAGACTTCTGAGCTCTATCGATTCATCGAACCGGCGACCAAGCTTCAGGTACCCGAAGGGACGATCGATATCTTTGTCGAGTTCGATTGCCGGAACGGCGAGCTAACCGGCGGCATCAAGCCGGTGCTCAAAAACGTCAAGATCCGACCCGACAACAAGAAGTTCCTCACCGTGCTCAAGGCCTGGGCGAGCGATGTGGCGATCAAGCTGTTCTCCGATCGGGTGCGCGACCGAAACGCCGTCGCTACCGTGATTCCCATCAAAGGAACACTCACGGGTCCCAACGTGGAGCTCTGGCCGTCGATTTTTGGAGTGCTGCGAAATGCCTTCGTCGAAGGTCTCACCTCGGGATATGCGTTCCTGCCTCCGAAGACGGCCCAGACGCCGCCGGCCCCGCCCGGCAGCTCGTCTCCGTCGGAAAGCCACAGCACCTCGCCCCCGGCTGCACCATGAGCAGACATCACCCCAGTCTCACGCAACTCTTGGTTCTGGGCATGGCGCTGGGCGGTGGATGCGCCCACACCCACGCGACGCCGCCGCCCCCAGCCGCTGTTCCCCCGACCAACCCGGACCACGAGCAGGCCGCCGAAACGGGAATACCGATCTCCAGCACCCCACACGGCATCCTACAAGAGGGCGCCGAGACCAAGATCCAGCGTCGCCTCCAGGACAAAGGCCTCCTGCACGGAGAGCAGACCGAGGGGCAGCTCGACCCCCAGACCCGCCAGGCACTGCGCAAGTTTCAGAAGCGCGAAGGCCTGCCGCCGACCGGATTGCCGAGTTACGAAACGGTCCGTCACCTGGGGTTGGACCTCGATTCGATCTTTCACACCGTCGCGCATCCCCGCGCCAGAACGGACAGTTCTTCCAGCTGAGGACTCGCTCCGCCCCACTCGGCGTCAGCGCCGTGCGGTCGGCTTGGGCGCCGCGACGGCGACCACCTTGCCGTTCTTCCAGCGGACGTCGCCGATGAACTGCGGATCGCCAACCGTGCCGGCCAGCTTGGCGTTGGCGCTGACCTGGCCACCCAGAGTCTCGACCCGATCGTTGAAGCGTGCGATCCATGCCACGTCGAAGTCCTTGGCCACGACTTTGCCGTGAACCGGGATCTTCTTGGCCACGATGCCCTCGGTCACCCGCGGATATGACAGATCGACCCGCGCGGCGGCATCGACGCGCAGCTCACCGCCGTGAGCGGAAGCGAAATCGACATCGGCGTGCGCCGCGCGATCTTCGTAGGTCAAATGAATGCGGGCGTGTCCCACGTCGATAGCGCTCGTGCCTTCGCTGGCAGTGGCGGGACGTTTGACACTGAGCTCGCGTCCGTTGACGGTGAGGACAGCCTTGGGGCTGGCCGCGGTCCCGGTGAGGCGAAGGAGGGCCGTCAGTCGACCGTCGACCTGAGGCTCCATTCCTGCGCCGCGCAGCGCTTCCGCCAGATCGAGGCGCACGACATCCAGGCGCAGACGTAGGGTGCCTCCCGCGGTTGGATCGACCGGCAGCTGAAAGTCCGCGTTCAGGGCGGCGAAGGGGGTCCGAACGTCCAGCGTCCCATCGACCCGCTGGTCGGCCATCGTGGCGTCGACCACCGCCGCGATCTTCGAAAAGGTGCGGAATCGGCCCCCCTCCAGGCGAATCCGACCCACCACCTTGGGTCCTTCCACTGGACCGCTGGCTTTGAGGTCGAGGTCGATCGTCCCGCCGAGGTTCAGGTCGCGAGGAACGACCAACGTGGGCAGCAGATCGAGCCGAAACTGGGTCACCGCCACGTGGGCGTCCACGTGCGCATCGTCCTTGGATCCGTCGATCGCCAGCGTTTGGTTCTGGGAGCGCAGGAGAAGATTCTTCAAAGACAGGGTGATCTCGTCGAAACGGAGCCGAGCGATGCCTTCCGAGGTCCAGCTCGCCTTCGGATACGTCAGCGCGACACGCGATAGCGCCAGCCCTTGCCGATCGCTGTCGAGGCGCCCGGCCACCGTCAAGCTCAGCGGCTCGGGGGTGGCGAGGCTCGCCGCCAAGGTGATTTCCTCCTGGCGAACCGTGGCGCTCAGCTGAATCTTGCTGGCCTTGGTGGTTCCCGCGACCACCGATGCGACGGCGACGTTCAGATCGACCTCGCCAGGGATCTTCGCCAAATGCGCCGCCCCACCGTCGATCGACAGGCCGGTGAGGACATCTTCCCCGACGCGCAGATGGTCGAACATCCCCTTCCACTCGGCTTTCCACCCGGCGCGCGCGTCGGCCATGCGCCCTTCGACGCTCAAGCGGAGATGGCCCTGCCCGGACAGGGGGGGCATCGCCCCGCTCGTCAAGGCCTGCGCCGCCTTGCCGGTGAGCGCGAGGTCCGTGAGTCCCAGGTGGCCTTCGAGCTTGAAGATGTCTGGCCCTCCCCCTTTCGCGGTGAGCTCCAGTCCAGGGGCGGATAGCGAGGCCTCGAGCTTGGGGATGGTCCCCGGATGCGCCAGGCCGTCAATTCGGACGGGACCCCAGCCAAAACCCACCAGGTCGGTTCGGGGAATGGCGACGGCGATCAGGGCATCGGCGCCCTCGAGATGCCGGCTGTCGACATCGCCGCGCGCCTGAATCGTTCCACCAAACAATCGGCCGTCCACGGCAAAATGGGTCGAGCTTCCCCGCACGAGCGCCTCCGCCTTGATGGCCAGCGGACCGGGGGCGGTGAGAACGCTCTGCCCGTCCAGCCGAAAGACGAAGTCGGTGGAACCGTTCCCGGTGGCGTACCGGAGACTCATGAAGGACTGAAGGTTGGCGAAGTGAACCGTTTCTTTGCGGCTGGCCCCGTTGACCGAGCCGACGCGCACGTCGCCGTCCCGAAGATCGAAGCGATCGAGGCGAATTACCCAGCCCTCCTTGGAAGTCTTGGGCGCGGGGGGTTTGGCGGGTACCTTTTTCCTCGGCGCGAGGGCCTGGGACAGATTGAGACCGCTGGGATCGGAAACGGCGTCCAGTCTCGGCGAGTCAATCGCCACCTCCGTGAGCCGCACCTCCTTGTGTAAAATTCGCAGGATTCGGAAGTCGACCTCGGCGCGCGCCATCTGGACGACCGGGTTCCCTTCCGGGTCGCGGAGCACGACGTCCCAAACCGTCAGACGGTTACCACCGAAGGAAAGCCGTCCGATCGCGAGCTGCCCCTGGATCTGGTGGTTGACGCTGGTCACCACCCGGCGCCTGATCCGTTCCCCGCCCCAGCGTGTCTGCAGCACCAGCATGGCCGCCCCGACCAGCACCGAGACCAGCGACAGGATGATTCCCGTGACCTTGAGTGAAATGACGCCGATTCGTCGCAGACGATCGTATTTCTGATTTGGCTCTCGGTTCACCCACGGCTCCATTCAAGAGGGTCGAGGCAGCACCCCAACCTAACCATCGATGAGGCCCGGGCAATCTGTGCTGCGAGCACCGCCGCCACCATTGCCGCGTAGATCCGATATGGCGTTCGCCCCATGTAGTGCCGCTCGGTCGCATGGGAAGTCCCCCGTACCGCGCTCGGCAGGCGACCAAGATGGGGGGGTTGTCAACCGAGGCCTCGGCACTATGGTTGAGGCAAGCCCGCGACGGCATTTCCGTCGGCGTCCCGGTGACGCATGGGTCGCAACGATCTAGGAGGTCTTCATGTTTCTCGCCCTCGGCATCATTCTGTTGCTCGCTTGGCTCGGCGGGTTCGGCGTCTTTCATGTGGCGTCTGGGTTGATTCACATCTTGGTGGTCCTGGCGGTAATCAGCATCGTGCTCCACTTCGTGCGTCGAAAGGGCGGGAGCTGACGCGGCTGAGACACCGCCCGTGAGCGAGACCCAGTAAGACCTCTCGGCCACGGGCAAACGCTCGGTGATCAGTCGCCCCAGCGCCGAGGGCGAAGGAAGCATTCAACATGGCGGCGCGCGCTACGCGGGCGGAAGGCGGGCAAGGAGTGCCGCGCCGTCGATCTGGCGTTTGGAGATCTTTCCGGTCGGTCCTTTCGGCAGCGCGTCGACCAGCATGACGTGGCGCGGATACTTATACGCAGCCAGCTGATCTCGCGCGAAG
>JADGRB010000064.1 GCA_017881315.1 Pseudomonadota bacterium | reverse complement strand
GGACCTGGTCGCCTACCTGCAGTCTCTGTAGGGCCTGGCCACGGCGTTTGTCGATCTGCCGTGATAGACACGCCGGGTGGCATTTCCGCCCAGGCCGGATCCGTTCCGTGGTCGCACCGCCGAGCTGCGGACGCTGACGGCGGCCTGCCGTTCGGGGCTGACGCAGCGGCTGGCGCTGGTCGGACCCGGGGGCGGCGGCAAGTCGACGCTGGCCGCCGCGCTCGGACACCGGGTGCGCTCCGACTACGAGGGGGGCATCGAGTGGTTCCGGGTCGGCGCCTGGGACGCGCTGACCCTGCTCGACATGCTGGCCATCCGGATGAAGGTTCCGCTCGGGGGGTACCAGCAACGCGATCGGCGCCTGGGCGGCCTGCGGCGCGCGCTCCTCGAGCGCGGCCCGACGCTGATCGTCCTCGACAACCACGAGGACGATCGCGCGATGGCCCGGTTTCTGAACGCGCTCGATGGGCTGCCGATCACCTGGGTGCTCACGGCGCGCCGCTGCCTGCTGGCGGGGGTCTCGGTGTTTCCGGTGGTGCCGCCGCTGGTGACGACGGGGCGCAGCCCGTTTCCCGCGGTCCGCGCGCTCACGGCGATGCTGCGATGGAATCCGCTGGCCCTCGACATCAGCAACGCCCTGGTCGAAAGCCGCGCCGTGAGCGCGCCGGCGCTCGGCGCCTGGCTGGTGAAGAGCGGCGTTGGGCGGGTGGAGGTGATCGCGCACGAGGACGATCTGCCAGAGCTCCGCCTGCTGGTGCGGTGGGTCTGGCCGCGCCTCGGCGCGGTGGGGTGCCGTTTGCTGGCGGTCCTCGCTCATCTGCAAGGCGATCACATCGATGCGGCGTCGCTGGCCACGTTGGCCCGAGCCGCTGGCGCCTCCGGCGGGTTCGACGCCGCGCTGGCGCGGTTGCGACGCTGGCACCTGGTCCAGGAGCCGCTGCCGGGGCGCTACGCGCTGCACGCCACCGTGAAGCACGCCGTGGTCGGCCGGACGCGTTTCGACGAGCGGCGGGCGGTGGGGTATTTCGTGCGCCTGCTCGAGCGTCACCCGGAGCGCCTCGATCTCGAGCAGACGCACCTGTTCGCGGCGATGGACTTCGCGCACGCCACCTCCGACACCTGGCTGGCGCTGCGCCTCGAACGGCTGCTGACGCGGTTGCGGCTTTCGTGACGATCGAATGCCGCCTGCGCCGCGCGTTTCTTCACGATCGATTGAGGCCGCCTCCGCTGAGGCCGCCTCCGCGCGCTACTTCCCGTAGATGAGTGGCGGCGATCGGATCGACCCGGCCCCGTCCGCGCGCAACCCGTCCGGCGCGCGGGGGACCGTTGCGGCGCTGGCCCTCGGTTACGTCGGCGTCTATCTGTGCCGCAAGAACCTGGCGGTCGCCGTTCCGCTCCTGGGACGCGCCTTCACCGCCAGCCGCGGCGAGATCGGCCGGGTCGCCAGCATCGGCACGGCGGCCTATGCGCTTGGCAAGCTGACCCTCGGCCCGCTCATCGATCGCGTCGGTGGACGCGCCGGGTTCCTGGCGGTGCTGCTGGCGGTCGCGCTCTTTGGCGGGGTCAGCGCGCTGGCGCCGTCTCTGGTGTGGCTCACCGTCGCGTACAGCGCCAACCGCTACGCGGGGGCGGGTGGCTGGCCGGCGATCATGAAGCTGGTGCCCACCTGGTTCGGGGCCGGGCGGCAAGCGACGGTGGTCGCCGTGCTGAGCCTGTCGTACGTTGCCGGCGGCGTCGCGGCGACGTTGCTCGCCCGGCAGGTGCTGGCCGAGGGTGGCGGGTGGCGCGCGGTGATGGGCGTGCCGTCGCTGGTGCTGCTCGCGATCGGCATGGTCTGCGTCTTCGCGGTTCGCGCGGGGCCGCTGGCGGCGGGCCGGTCGGTCGCGGCGCCCGATCGGGGCGGTCGCCAACCGGATGACCAGGAGGTCGGGCCGTCGATCGCGCGCGGGTCCGAGATCGTGCGCGCGCCGTGGCGCGTGTTGCTTTCGCGCCCGCAGTTTCTGGTGGTGTGCGCCCTCAGCTTCGCGCTGACGCTCATGCGCGAGTCCTTCAACACCTGGAGCGTCGACTTCCTGGTGTCGATCCAGCGCGCCGCGGCGCGTTCGGTGAGCGTGGCGGCGCTGCAATCGACGACCTTCGATCTCGCTGGCGGGCTCGGCATCTTGATCATGGGGGCCAGCTACGATCGGACACCCGCTCGGGTGAGGCGCTGGCTCATCGCGGGGATCCTCGGATCGCTGGCGCTGGTGCTGGCGCTCTTGCCCTGGGCGGCGGCGCGCAACCCTGCCTCCGCGATCTGGCTGGTGGGGGCCGTGGGGCTGCTGGTGTATGGACCCTACAGCCTGCTGGCGGGCGTGTTCGCCGTCGAGAGCGGGGGCGCGGCGGCGGCCGCCACCGCCTCCGCGATCATCGACGCCTGCGGGTACCTGGCCGGCATCCTGGCGGGCGAGGCGCTGGGCCGGGTGCTCGACCGGGGCGGTTACCCGCTCGGCTTCGCGTGCCTGGCGGCGATCACGGCATTGTCGGCGCTGCTCGCCTGTCTTCTATAACAGACAGCCGTCTGGACGTTGGGCCCGCGCGTGCTAGATTCGCGCGCATGTCCTTCATCGCGCGGGTTTGTCCCTGGCCGCTGGCGGGCCTGCTGGTCGGACTTGTCGCCGTCGGGTTGCAGTGGGTCGACAACCTGCCGCTCGGGGCGACGGGCGCGGCTGGCGGCTTCCTCGAATGGGCGCGGCGCCCCGCAGCGGGCGCGGGCTGGCGGACGTTCTTCTTCGTCGGGATGCTGCTCGGCGGTTGCCTCTATGCGCTCCTCACGCACAGCTTTCGGATCTCCTGGGCGTATCCGGGGCTCGACGCGCGGCTCGGCGGCGCGCTCGCGCCGAAGGCCGCGCTGCTGCTGGCGGGCGGCCTGCTGATCGGATTCGGCGCCCGCTGGGCGGGCGGCTGCACCTCGGGCCACGGGATCTGCGGCATCGGGCGCTTGCAGGCGGGCAGCCTGCTCGCGACAACGACCTTCGTGGTCGCGGCCGTCGTGGTGGCGCATCTGGTCTGGGGCACGGGAGGGCTGTGACGTGCGCAAGCGCGTGATCGCGGGGCTCTTCGGGGTCGGGTTCGGCTTCTGGCTGGCCTGGACGCGTATGACCGACTTCGACCAGATCGTGGGCGCGCTGCTGCTGCAGCGGGCTTATCTCTGGCTGATGTTCGCGACGGGGGTCTTCACCACCATCGTCGGCCTGCAGCTTCTGCAGCGGGCGGGCGCGGTGACGCTGCTCCGCCACGAGCCGGTGAGCTGGCCGTCGGTCCCGCCGCAGCGACGTCACGTCGTCGGCAGCCTGCTCTTCGGGACGGGGTGGGCGCTGGCCGGCGCCTGCCCGGGTCCGATCGCCGCGCAGGTCGGGGCGGGGCGGCTCTCGTCGCTGTTCACCCTGGCGGGCCTGCTGGCGGGGATCGCCCTGGCAGATGCCTGGGCGCGCCGGACGGCCCAGCCCCGGGTCGCTTCCCCCTGCGCCGGCGAGGCGACGGAAAATCTTGCATAGGAGATATCTGTCTCGTATAAGAGACAGATGCGAATCGGAATCGTCGGCGGGGTCGATCGAAACGCGGGCGCGCTGCAGGGCATCGCTCACGCCCGTGGGCACCAGCTCGAGCTTCACACCGGCGTGTTGGCGAGCGCGGCATCGGCGGCGACGCTGAGGGCGCTGGTGGGACGGTCCGAGCTGGTCGTCATCGTCACCGACATCAACAGCCACAACGGTGTGAGGACCGCGCGACGCGAGGCGCAGCGACGGCAGCGATCGCTGAAGCTGGTGCGCCGAATGGGCGCGACCCAGTTTGCGGCCCTGCTGGCGGGCCTGGGCCAGGTGGATGCCGGCGCAGCTTGATTCGAAAGTCTGGGAGGGGGGAAAGATCCGGGGCGGGGAGGGCGGGAGCCGCTCGCGCGAAACGACGGGGGATCGCGCGGGCGGCGTTGGTGGTCAGCGCTGGTAGATGACCACGTCGCTGGGCGTGACCATGGTCGCGCCCGTAACATGGGGGCCTACGCCCCGTCGTCGGTCGCCGTGGCCGCCACGGTCTCGATCGCGATCGCGGTGAGGGCGGCGGCGTAGTCGAGGTCGATGTTCTTCATCGTGTCCTGCGTGTCGTGGTAGCCGGTGCGGCTGATGTCGTAGTTCTCCATGAACAGCACCACCGGAATGCCCAGGTCGGAGAAGATCTGACCGTCGGTGTTGTAGAGCGACGAGCGCGGGTCCCATTCGGGGCGGACCTCGCCGCGCAAGGGCAGGTGGGCGAAAGGCGGCGGCATCTTCGCCCCCTGGTCCTGGCGTTGCGCCCGCCTCTTGCCCCGTCGCTCGGGGGTCTGGTTCCAGATCGGCACCTGCTGGTTCCAGCGCTCGGCCGCCCGGTGCGCGCGCAGCGCGAGCTTCGCCGAGGCCGCGCCTTCGCCGGGCGCGATCTGGAAGACGTCGCGGTCGCGGTCCGTGTTGTGCGCGATCATGTCCAGGACGAAGGCCCCCACGACCTGCACGCCCGACACGTCGACGATGGTTCCCGTCTCCGAGGCAAACCGGAGCCGCCGTTCCACCAGGGCGCGGCCGAGGGCGCGGGCGCCCAGACAGTCGGAGGGGAACTCCTCGCCGGTCAGGTGCACCAGCCAGACGTCCCGGGCCAGCGTCCCAGCGCGCGAGCGGGGCAGCAGCACCTCGGCGGCGGCCAGCAGCGCCGCGGTGGCGGAGTGGTTGTCGTCGGCCCCGGCGGCGGCGGCGCGCAAGCCGTCGCCGCCCCGGTCGCTGTCGTACACGTCTTCCATGTAAGCCGTGTCGTAGTGGTCGGCCATGATGACCGCCTCCCCGCGGTCGCGGCCGGGGATCATGAGCACGATGTTTCGCTCGTGCGCCTCGCGGGATTGGTTCCGGTTCCAGGACTCGGACCAGCGGAAGGGAAAATCGGTCTCCCAGCGGAACGCGTGATCGACCACCTGCGCGCGTCCGGTCATCTGGTGCGCCTCGATGAGGGCGCGGTAGCGATCGTGCAGGTGATCGCCGAGGCGATCGAGATCGCGGCGATGCGCCAACTCCAGGTGGGCGGCCTTCGCGGCGGGCCCGCCGGTCTTCCCTTTGTTGACCAGGACCGCGTCCGCGGTCTCCTTGGCCCGGAACTCACCCTCCGCCAGCCCGGCGATGGTCTTCCAGAGCCGCTCCTCGAACGGGCGCGTGCTGGTCTCGGCGAAGGTCAGGTCGGCGGGCGGCGTGTCGGCGTCGGCCGGCGCCGTCCCCGTCCCGATGGCGGGCGCGAGCGCGGCCGCGCAGCGGGCTCCCCCCGCCACGTCCGCCGCCAGCGCCGGCAGCGCCGCCAGCCAGGCGTCCAGCGACTCCGCCTTGGCGGCGTGGGTGAGCGCGCGCGCAAACGAAGGAGCCAGACGCTCCCCGAGCTGTTCGCGGAAGGCGAGCAGCTTGCGGATGTTGTTGGCGGTGGTGAAACGCGCGCGCCCCGGCTCGTGGTCGAAGAGGGTCGCCGCCTCGAGATATCCCGGACGCTGGAGCAGGTTTGGGCGGAGCGCGATCGCGGCGATCGCGGATCTCGCCGCCGGACCGGGCGGGACCTCGGCCTGGGCGTAACCCGACAGCGGCGCGCCGCTCCACAGCTCGGGCGTGGCGGCCGCCTCACCGAGCCGCGCCACCAGCGGGAGGTGCCAGAAGATCTCGCGCCTCCCCGCGCGCATCGCTGGATAGATGAATCGATATCCAAAGCGGCCGCCCCGATCGACGGTCGCGGCGGCGCGCTCGATCTCGAGCTGCGTGGCGCGGGGACCGTCGAGGATCAGCGCGTAGTCCTCGCTCCAGACCTGGGCGTTGCGGGCCATCGGTTTGCCATAGAGCTCCAGGTCGTCGGGATCGGTGGAGAACAGGGCGACCGAGACCTGGTCCTCGAAGGTCTCCACTTCGCGGACGTTCTGGTCGCGCGCCATCCGTTGCCAGCGGTGCGTGCGCACGATCTTGCTGACGACCTTGTGGCCGTGCGGAGGCGCCCGGGCGTCGGCCCGCTCGTCGAGCCAGCCGGACTGCGGGATGCGAATCGGGTTTCCGTCCGCCAGGTGTGAAAACAGATGCAAGAGCGGGATCTGGGTCGCGCGCGGGAGGGCGCGAGCGAGATCTCGGTAGCCGCGATGCTCGAAGAAGATCTGGCCGGCCGGGTGGGGGACGAGCTTCACGCGGCCCGCGAGGTAAGCCCCCTGGACGGCCGCGGGCAGCCGTTCGAAGGGACGAAAGGAGACGATGGTGTGCACGCCCGTGAGCGGCTCATCGTCGGTGAGCCGCAGGTTGCGCGCGAACGCCGGAAGCTCGGGCGCGTCGCCGCTGCTCGAGTCCGGCAGCACGCGGAGGCCCGCGGCCGCGGAGGATGTCTCGCCGCAGGCCCACGCCACGAACGCGGCGAAGCGATCGCCGTCTTCGCCGGAGAAGCTGCGCCAGAAGGCCGCCGATGGTCCGTCGTGGCTGACGCCGAACAGGGTCCAGCGGACGTTTCCCTTGTCGTCTTGCGTCCGCGAAAGCGCGAGGGGCAGGGCGATGCAGAGCGGCTCGCCGGCGGCGCGCCGGGCGCGCGCGGCGACGGCCAGTGCGTCCGGCCAGGCCGGGTTGCTGGCGAGCAGCGTGCGCGACAGGCCGTGCGGCGCGCCGCGCACCAGCCGGTCCAGCTCGGAGAGGACATGCGCCGCGATCTTCGAGAGACCGGGTGCGAGCTGCCGAAACTGCTCGTCCTCCGTGACGTCCAGGGCGTCCCCGTCGCTGGCCGCCACGCTGGCGGCGCGGGCCGCGCGCGTGGGCGCATAAGGTTTGATCACCACGTAGGGCGACGGCATGAATTCCGAGTACGCCGGCAGCGGAAATCGACCCTCGCCCGCCAGCGCGTCCTGCGCCTCCGCTTCGATCGCCGCCCAGGCTCCTCCGCCGCTCACGCCAACACGATACCCCAAGGACGCCCGCTCCATGGCGAGATGGAATACCCTCGGCCCATGTCCGACACCCCCATCTCCCCCGACGGGCTGTGGTCCGTCGATTGGCGCGACGAAGACCAAGTCTTCACCGCGATCGAACCGACGGACGCAGAGATCGCGGGCGCCGCCTCGGAGCTGGCCGGGTACTACAGCGACGCGCACAACCGCCGGATGATGGCGCACGAAGAGGAGGCCTTCACGGCGGAGGCGGTGTTGGCCTACTACCGGGAGCTGCGCGAGGAGGGGGGCCGACCGTTCTTGCTGCTGCAGGGTTCGAGCGGGGCTGCCTCGCTGGTGGGGGACGGTGACCTGCGAAACATCGAAGACGGCACCGCCGAGGTCGCCATCCTGATCGGCGCCCGGAATGTTCAGGGGCGCGGGCTCGGCACCCGCTACGCGATCATGTTGCACGTCTTCGCCTTCGAGGTGCTCGGGCTCGAGCGGCTCTACATCTCCGTCATCCCGGCCAACGCGGCCTCGCGGCGTCTGTTCGAGAAGCTCGGCTACGAGATCGACGACAGCCCCGAGGCGCGCGACCTGATCGACGACGAGACCGACGTGACGATGTCGGTCTCGCGTGCCCGTTTCGAGAGCACGGTCGCCGCCAGCCTGCCTCGGATTCGGATCGCCAAACGCGACGGCGCGCCGGTTAGCTGACCGCCGGCCTGTCGCGACGGTTCACTGACGGCGCCCGTTCTCGCTCGATCAGAGGCAGCAGAGCGTCTCGGCGTTGGTCGCGGTGGCGGTTCCGCTGAGCGTCGAAGAGGCCGGACAGCTCGCGGTGACCGGCGGGTACACGAACCCGTAGTAGCTGCAGGCCACGCCGGTCGTCCCGCAGGTGGTGGCTGCACATTGCAGCGCGCAGCAGGTTTGCGTGCCCGGGGTCGAGCTGATGGTGGTCCCGTATCCCGAGCTCGAATTGCAGCTGCCGCTCGACGCCGGCCAGAACTGCAGGTTGCGGTTGTAGTTCGAGCCGCTGAGCGTCTCCTTCGTGCAATCGCCCGGCGTCTGAGCGCCGCAGGAGCAAGCGCCACAAGTCCGCGCGTCGGTGAAATCCTTGTACCAACCCGATCCGATGGCGTTGTACCCGGCCGGGCAGGCGAGGGCCCCGTCCGCGCGCACGCAGTGGTTGCTGAGCTGCGCCTGTTTGGGCGCGCAGACGTAACCGGGCGAGCAGCCGGCGCCGGTCCGGGCGGCGGCGCAGAACTTCTTTTGCGTCGTCCAGCTGACCGCCGGTTTGGCGGCGGTGCCGCTGGGGGTGCAGGCGCTGTCGGTCTTGGTGAAGTTCCCGATCATCAAATGTTCGGACTTCGATTTGCTAGAAGTAGGTCTTGTTGGTGGGCGCCGCGGTGCCACCGGTGACCTGGATCGAATAACCGAAGGTCTCGTTGGGATCCCAGCCGTAGGCGAGCGCGGTCTTGAAGCCGCCCATCGTGACGTTGGTGATCACGACGACCACGACGTTGTTCTTGGGAGGCTTGGTCAAGGCGATCGTCGTCGCGCCGCTGGCGACGGGCGGACTGAAGACCGAGGTGCCGTCGGTGGCGCGATAGACGATCTGCGCGCGCATGTCCGGGGTCGTTCCTTTGCTTCCCGCCGCGGCCGGCGTGAAGGTGACGCTGACCTGGGTCGCGCCCGAGCTGACGGTGATCGGGATGTTGTTGCGTCCGGTGTAGCGCGGCAGCTGGAGGGCATTGCTCGGCGTCAACGAGCCGCCGCTGTTCGTCGTGGCCTGGTACATGCTTGCGCTGCCGTTGCGCTGGACGCTGGTCGAGAGCTCCTTGAAGTCGCCGAGCGCCACGCGCGCGCTGTACTCCTGCACCAGGCACTGCACGCGGGTCTTGTCGAGCAGTCGGGTCATCGTCTGCAGGATCTGCTCGGTGGTCTTGGCCTGCTCCCAGACGGCGGCGAAGAAGTGCTGGCCCACCCGCTGCGCGATGAAGAGCGGGAAGAGATCGTTGTAACGAAAGCCGGTGGTGTCGGTGAAGTAGTCGGCCGGCCCGTTGACGGTCGAGCCGTCCGAGGCGTTGACGCCGCAGCTCTCGATCGGCACGAACGGTTGCTGGTAGACCAGAGCGTCGAGGTACCCGACGTTGGACGGCAGCATGTACTGCGTCGCCTGTCCGGGTGTCGCGCCGTTGGCGTTCTCCGCCGTCAGGAGGATCAAGTAGTCGTTGTACGACTCCTGGATCCACGAGACCTTCTGGCCGGGAACGGTGCCGTAGGCGTTCTCGAGCACATGGTTGAACTCGTGCGTGAGGTCGTAGCGCTGGCTCTGATCGGTCATCGCGACGGAGGTGGTCTCGACGTCGGGGTACGAGCCCTCGTAGCTGGAATCGCCGCCGGCGTTGGGGTCGTTCGGCAGGCCGGTGTTGACGAACAGGTAGTCGATGTAGTGGGTGCCGGTGACGCCGGTCGAGAAGGGCGGCATATGGATGTACGAATAGCTGGTCTCGAACTTCAGATCGTTGTTGATGCGGGTGAGGATCGACATCTGCGTCGCCAGCGGGACCTGGGTCGGCCCTTGTGTCCCCTCGCTGATCAGGATGTAGCCACCGGGAACGGTCGTGCTCGGCTTGCCATAGGGGTTCGTGCCGATCGGCGTGAGGGTGGGGTTGTCGACAAAGGCCGGCGGGGTCCCGCTGGGGACGCTCCCGTAGTTGCAGTACGGATAGTCGGACGCGACGCTGCCGCCGGCGCCAGCCACGCCGCCGCTCCCAGCCACGCCGCCGGTACCCGCCGCGCCACTGGTGCCAGCGACGCCGCTCGTTCCTGCCGCGCCGGCGCCCGCCTGGCCGCCGGCCGCGCCGCCGGTGGCGATTCTTCCGCCCGCGCCGGCAACGCCCGTGGTGCCGCCGGCTCCCGCTCTCCCTCCACTGGCCCCACCGCCACCTGCGCCGTTCGTTCCGGCCTGCCCGGCTGCGCCAGCGGCGCCCGTTGTTCCAGCGCCTCCGTTCGTACCGGCTACGCCATTCGTCCCGGCCGCGCCGCCCCCGGAGGTGCCGGCCGTGCCTTGAGATCCGCCACCGCCCGACGTGCCGCCGGTGTTTCCGGTCTGGCCGCCGCCGGAGCTTCCGCATCCAACGCCCACCGAGACCAACAGAGGAGCGAGCCAGAGACCGGTTCGACGAATCATGCGGGAAAGTGACCGCCCCGCGCGTCGACGGCTCACAAATGGAGACTCGAGATCGAGCCTCTCGCATTATGTCGAGCCGTCGCGCGACGGTCGCGTCACTTCACCACCGGAAAGAGGGTGACCGACCGATGAGACGACGCCTCGATTCCGGATTTCGTGCGCCGCTGATGGGCTCCGCGCTGGGGGTGCTCCTGCTTGGGTCGATGGCCTCGCCCAGCGCCGCGCACGCGCAGACGCTGTCGAACAGCTACTTCAACGTCAAGGTCGGCACCAACGGCGAGCTGTCGTCGCTCCAGCTGACCGGCGACGCGTTCCCGACGAACTACGTCATGAACGCGACCAACGCGCCGGGGCAGAACACCGCCGACCACGAATGGCTGGGCGAGCTGATGTTCACCTACCGGATCGGGACCGGCGCCTGGATGACGGCGCTCACCAATCAGTCGAGCGCCGTTCGGACCGTGACCTCCACCGCGACCTCCGCGACCGTCACCTATCAGAGCTCGGCCGCCGCGACCGGCGTGAAGAACTTCAAGCTGGTCGAGACCTACTCCCTGGTCAACGACTACCTCTACTGGCAGATCGCCATCACCAATACCGGCACGCAGGCGATGGAGTTCGGCGACATCGGCCTGCCGCTGCCCTTCAACGAGTACTGGTTCCAGGCCAACGACGTCATCTACGAGACGCGGACCGTCTACCACTCGTTCACCGGCAACAGCAGCTCGTACATCACGGTCCAGCGCCCGAGCGGCGTCGGGCCCTTCGTGCTCATGACGCCCGATCCGACCACCGGCGCCGGCTTCGAGTACATGGACAACTGGGTCAAGAGCGAGCACGCCGGCAGCGCCTGGGCGGCCGGCGGCGGCTCGCCCTCCTGGCCAAGCGGCCTGGACGTCTTCTACATCCACTCCAACGTCATCAAGAGCACCAACCGCGGCTATCTGCCCAACACCAGCCTCATGCTCGCGGCCGGCGCCACCCAGACCTACGGCTTCAAATTCTTCAACGTCGCGAGCCACGACGACGTCAAGAGCCGCCTTTACAGCGAGGGTCTCATCGACGTCACCGTCGTGCCGAGCATGATGGTGGCGACCAACATGACGGCCAAGGTCGACCTGCACACCTCCAAGACCATCAACTCGCTCACCGCGCAGTTCCCCTCGCAGACCACCATCACCTCGCTGGGGATTACCGCGACCGACCACAAGATCTATCAGATCAACTTCGGCCAGCTCGGCCAGAACAACATCACCGTCAGCTACGGGACGGGGGAGACCACGACCTTACAGTTCTACGTGCTCGAGCCGATCGACACGGCGCTGCAGCGGCACGCGACCTTCATGGTGCAGAACACCCAGTGGACCACCGGCGATCTCAAGGGGATCTTCGACGACTGGATGATGGACACCAAGGCCAAGCGCGGCGCCGTGGCCGGCAGCGGGTGGGGCGACGACTGGGGCTGGACCCACGGCGAGTTCCTGGCCGAGAAGAACGCGCAGACGCCGGTGGCCGCCGAGGTGACCGCGCTCGACAACTACCTCGACGCCGTGTGGGCGCGCGCGATCGACAACACCTCGTACATCGTCCAGGACTGGTGGTGTCCCCCCGGGACCAGCGCCACCAACATCATGAACTGCTACTACGACCGCGCGTACGCCTACCCGCACGCGTTCAACACCTACTTCTCGATGTACAAGATCGCCAGCCTCTACCCGAGCCTGGTCACCTACCACAACACCGCCGACACCTACCTGCTGCGCGCGTACAACATCCTGCACACGCTCTACTCCGGGCACGGCGACGCCGGCACCGGGTACATGGGTGAGCAGACGCTGCCCGACATCGCCGCCGCGCTGACCGCCGCC
This sequence comes from Pseudomonadota bacterium, assembly GCA_017881315.1. Lineage (GTDB taxonomy): Bacteria > Myxococcota_A > Polyangia > Fen-1088 > Fen-1088 > JADGRB01. Next base: position 6,313 of record JADGRB010000064.1, on the reverse strand, counting down.
GGCCACACGACTCAGGCGACGTTCGTCAACAGTGTCATCACCCAGCTCTACAACGCCTTTTCCGGCAGCAAGTACCCCTACGGCTCCGAGTACAGCTACGACAACACCGGCGAGGAGGCGGTCTACATGGCCGCCAAGCAGAACAAGAACAGCTCGGTGTTGAGCAAGGTCAACCTCAAGACGCGGGCCTGCCGCGGTCAGGAGCCGGTCTGGTACTACTACGCCGATCCGGTGACCCTCAACGGCGAGAACTGGTGGCAGTTCCAGTACACCGCCGCGCTGGCGGGCACCTGCATGGACGACTATCTGCGCAACTACTCGACCACGCCCGAGGTGGATGAGCGGCTGTCCTACGCCGCCAAGATCGCCAACGTCAGCGCCATCAACTCGGGGCAGATCGACGGCGACGCCGCCAACCTCGGCACCGTGAGCTGGACCTACCAGGCGATGAAGGGGAACGTCTACGTCAACAGCTTCGATCCGTCGAACGGAAAGCTGCACGCCGACTGGCGAGAGATGTCCGGCGAGTCGGACCTGGGTCTCTTCGGGGCGATCCGGATCCTGAGCGCCGACGTCTCGGTCGACCCGATCTTCGGCCTCACGGGCTACGGCTGCAATGTCACCCAGAGCAACGGCTGTACTGCGATCACGCCGACCGACGGCGTGTTCAAGCGGCTGAATCTGATCACGCAGAAGTTCCACATGGATCTCGATCGCGATCGCTACACGGGCGCCACGGTCAGCACGACCAACAACTATCTCGGGTTCACGCTGCAGAACCAGACGCCGGCGACCGCGCACACCACCCACCTCACCATCACCGGCCTCCCGGCCGGCACGTACAACGTCTTGCTGGCGGGAGCCAACGCCGGGACGGTAACCGCCACCAGCGGGCAGCCGGCGGTGGTCGCGCTCTCGGTCGGAACCGGCGCAACTTACGCGGTCCAGATCGGCACCGGCTGCAGCAACTCGACGGGGGGAGCCGGCGGCGCGGGTGGTGGTGGCACCGGCGGCAGGGGTGGTAGCGGCGGTGCGGGCGGCGTTGGTGGAGGCAGCGGGGTCGCGGGAAGCACCGGTGCGGGCGGACTCGGCGGCGCGGGCGGCAACGCCACCGGCGCCGGTGGTAAGGTCGGTGGCAGCGGTGGCACGGTTGGAGGCGCGGCCGGCAGCAACGGCGGATCGGGTGCGAGCGCCGGCACCAGCGGCACCGGCGGCAGCGTTGGCGCGGGCGGCAGCGCCCCCGGCCCTGACGGCGGATCGGGCAATACGGGGGGCGGCGCCAGCTCGAGCGGATGCTCGTGCATGACCGCGGGCAATTCGCAGGGTGAAGGTCGGGCCAAAGGGCTGGTGGTGCTGCTCGCCCTTGGGCTCTGCGTTCGCAGACGCCGCTCCAGACGTTAGGCTGCCCCGAAGCGAGCCCTGGAAATCTTCGCTTGACGGCCGTCGAAAGCTGGTGATAACCCTATGGACTAAGTAGGGATGACGAACCTGTCACGGAAAGCTCGGTACGCACTGAAGGCGCTCTACGCTCTGACGGCGGACGAGGCGCGCGGCCCGGTGCTGATCGCCGATCTTGCTGAGCGAGAGAACATCCCCCGCAAGTTTCTGGAAGCGATTCTGCTCGAGTTGAAAAACGCCGGCATCTTGAAGAGCAAGAAGGGGAAGGGCGGCGGTTACGCGCTGGCGCGGTCGGCCGACCAGATCACGATGGGGCAGATCATCCGCGTGATCGACGGCCCCCTGGCCCCGATCCCGTGCGCCAGCGAGCGGGTCTTCGTCCGCTGCGAAGAGTGCACAGACGAGACAATCTGCGGTACCCGGCAAGTGATGAAAAAAGTCCGCGACGCGATCGCGGCAATCCTGGACAGCACCACGCTGGCGGACGTGCAGACCCAGATCGCCCGCTCGCGGTTCAGCACCACGGCGACTGTCACTTACAGCATCTGAGTGGTTGACCCAAACCAAGGGAGACATGGCATGAAGCGCCCCGCACGGTCATTAGTCTATAAAACTGGTAGAGTTACTATTCTTTTAATCATGCTGTCCGTGCCGTTGGCAGCGCGAGCGCAAGACGCGACTGCCGGAGCCGCGGGAGCTGGAGCCGCTCAGCCGAGCCTCCCTTCAACGGCAGATGCATCGCCAGCACCGACGCCAGCACCGACCGCCGCGGTGCCACCCGTCCGGGCGCCTTGGGAGGATCGTCTGGACGAGATCGATCAACGGACGCGCATCGTAGAGAGACAGCAGGAGCTGGCGCGAGAGGCGGCCGCCGCGAGCCCGCCGGCCCGCCCGGGCGCGACCGTCCAGGCCGACGAGAACGGGTTTTCGATCTCCAGCCCCGATCGCCAGTACCAGATTCGCTTCAAGGGGCAGCTCCAGGTGGATGGCCGGCGCTTCTTCACCAGCGATTCGACGTTGCAGAGCAGCGACACCTTCCTGCTGCGCCGGATCCGTCCAACTCTCGACGGGACGTTGCTGGGTCTGGTCGACTTTCGTATCACACCGGACTTCGGCAACAACACGACCGCGATCTATGACGCGTATATCGACACCCACCCGCGGCCCTGGCTGCGGCTGCGGGCAGGGAAGTTCAAGGGGCCGCTCGGCCTCGAACGGCTGCAGGCCGATCAGGATCTGACCTTCATCGAGCGCGCCCTGGATTCGAACCTGTCGGCCCAGCGCGAGATCGGTCTCGAGCTGTGGGGGGACATCGCGAACGGATTGATTCGGTACGAGGGCGGCGTCTTCAACGGCAACGCCGACAACGGGCTCACCGACGTCGACAGCAATCACGCCAAGACCTTCGAAGGTCGAATCTTCATTCAGCCGTTCAACACGGCGTCGCTGAGCTTTCTGGGGCGCCTCGGGATCGGAATCGCGGGCAGCACCGGGAACGAAAAGGGCGTCAGCACGCTCTCGGCGCCCAACCCCTGGATGGGGACGTTCAAGTCGGACGGACAGCAGAGCATCGCCTCCTACCTGACCAGCACCACCGACATCACCCAGACGGTGGTCGCTTACGGCCGCCACAGCCGCATCAACCCGCAGCTCTACTACTACAACGGCCCGGTCGGCCTGCTGGCGGAGTGGATCAAGGAGCACCAGAACGTCGCCGAGCTGACGACGATGGGCGCGACGTTTGGCACCGGGGTCTACAACAACAGCGCGGGTCACGTGACGGTCTCGGGTGCGCTCGGCGGGGACGTGACGTACGAGGGGCTCAAGCCGCACAAGCCGTTGGATCTGGCGGCCGGAACCTTCGGGGCGCTGGAGCTGGCGCTGCGGTACGACTGGCTGAACATCGACAGCGCGGCGTTCCCGACCGGCATCGATCCCGCCAAGTCGATCAGCAAGGCCAAGGCCTATGGGTTGGCGCTCAACTGGCAGTTGAACCGCAACGTCAAGGTCGACGGGGACTATCAGGAGACGGTGTTTACGGGCGGGGCCAAGACCGGCAACCGCCCGACGGAGAAGGTGCTGCTCGGCCGGTTCCAGGTCGCGTTCTAGGCGAGCGAAAGGGGAACGAAATGAAGATCAAGCTCAGGAACGGAGGGAGAAGTGGGCTCGTTCTCGGCGCGCTCATCGTGCTGGGGACGGCGGGCGTAGCCCGGGCCCAGGTGAAGCTGCTCAACGTGTCGTATGACCCGACGCGCGAGCTCTATCAGGACGTGAACCAGGCGTTCGGTCGGCAATGGCAGCAGAAGACCGGTCAGACGGTCAACATCAGCCAGTCGCACGGCGGCTCGGGCAAGCAGGCGCGATCGGTCATCGACGGGCTCGACGCGGACGTCGTCACGCTGGGCCTCGCCTACGACATCGACGCCATCGCCGAGAAGTCGGGGCGAATCGGCAAGGATTGGCAGAAGCGTCTGCCCGACAACAGCTCGCCTTACACGTCGACGATCGTGTTCGTGGTGCGCAAGGGGAACCCCAGAGGGATCCGCGATTGGGACGACCTGGTGAAGCCGGGGACGATCGTGGTGGCGCCCAACCCGAAGACCTCGGGGGGCGCGCGCTGGGCGTATCTGGCCGCGTGGGGCTATGCGCTCCAGAAGCCGGGGGGCAGCGAGGCCGCCGCGCGGGAGTTCGTGCGGAAGCTCTACAAGAACGTGCCGGTGCTGGATTCGGGCGCGCGCGGCTCGACGACCACCTTCGGGCAGCGCGGGATCGGGCAGGTGCTGGTCTCCTGGGAGAACGAGGCGTACCTGCTGGTCAACGAGCTCGGCAAGGACAAGTTCGAGATCGTGAACCCCAGCGTCAGCATCCTGGCCGAGCCGCCGGTCGCCGTGGTGGACAAGAACGTCGACAAGCACGGCACGCGCGCAGTCGCAGAGGGCTACCTCAAGTTCCTCTACAGCGACGAGGGCCAGGAGCTCGCGGTCAAGAACCACTACCGGCCGCGCAGCGCTGCGGTGGCGGCCAAGCACGCGGGCACCTTCCCCAAGATCAAGCTCTTCACCATCGACCAGCTGTTCGGCGGCTGGCAGAAGGCGCAGGCGGCCCACTTCGCCGACGGCGGCACCTTCGACCAGATCTATCAACCCGGATCGTGATGGGGGGAGCGATTCCAGCTCCGGCCCCGACGGTGACCCCGGCGGCCGGCAGGCCCTTGCGCTTGCAACGGGCGCTCGGGAGCCTTCCCGGCTTCGGCCTGTCGCTGGGGATCACGATCAGCTGTCTGTCGCTGATCGTGCTCATCCCGCTTTCGGGGCTGGTCTGGAAGACGGCGTCGCTCGGGGCCACGGAGCTTCTGCACGCGGTGTTGTCGCCGCGGGCGCTGGCGGCGTATCGCCTCAGCTTCGGGGCGGCGCTGATCGCGGGGAGCGTGAACGTGGTGTTCGGCCTGATCCTGGCCTGGGTGCTCACGCGCTACGATTTTCCGGGCCGGCAGATCGTCGACGCGGCGATCGATCTGCCGTTCGCCTTGCCGACGGCGGTGGCCGGCATCGCGCTCACCACCCTCTACGTCGAGCAGGGGTGGCTGGGTCGCTTTCTGGAGCCGCACGGGATCAAGGTGGCGTTCGCGCCGGCCGGCGTCGCCGTGGCGATGATCTTCGTCGGTCTGCCCTTCGTGATTCGGACGGTGCAGCCGGTCCTGATGGATCTGGATGTTCACATGGAGGAGGCGGCGGCGACCCTGGGCGCCTCCCGCCTCTATACGTTGCGCAAGGTGATCGTCCCCGCCGTGCTGCCGGCGGCGATGACCGGCTTCGCGCTGGCCTTCGCCCGCGCCGTCGGTGAGTACGGCTCGGTGGTCTTCATCTCCGGGAACATGCCGGGCCGAACCGAGATCGCGCCGTTGCTGATCGTCACCAAGCTGGAGCAGTTCGACTACGGCGGCGCGACGGCGGTCGCGCTGGTGATGCTGGTTCTTTCGTTCGTGATGTTGCTGGTCGTCAACTTGCTGCAGTCGACGGTGCGCCGGTGATGGATCCGCGGCCGCTGCGCTGGTTGCTGATCGCGATCGCGCTGGCGTTTCTGACCCTGTTCGTGGGCCTGCCGGTGGTCGCGGTGTTCGTGGAGGCATTCCGCAAGGGGGCGCCCGCTTACTGGCAGGCGATCTCCGATCCCGAGACGATCTCGGCGATTCGACTGACCCTGCTCACGGCCGCCATCTCCGTGCCGATCAACGTCGCGTTCGGCGTGGCCGCCTGCTGGCTCATCGCCAAGTATCGCTTCCCGGGCAAAGGGACGCTGCTGACGTTGATCGATCTCCCCTTCAGCGTCTCGCCGGTCATCGCGGGCCTCATCTTCGTGCTGCTGCTGGGCGCGCGCGGCGTGTTCGGGCCCTGGTTCGAGGCGCACGACGTGCACGTGATCTTCGCGGTGCCCGGGATCGTCCTGGCCACCACCTTCGTGACCTTTCCGTTCGTGGTGCGTGAGGTCTTGCCGATCATGCAGGAGCTGGGTAACGACGAGGAGGAGCAGGCGCTCACGCTGGGGGCGGGCGGCTGGCAGATCCTGTTTCGCGTCACGCTGCCCAAGGTCCGCTGGGGAATCTTGTACGGCGTCATCCTGTGCAACGCCCGCGCGATGGGCGAGTTCGGCGCCGTCTCGGTGGTGTCGGGGCACATCCGCGGACGCACCAACACCGTCCCGCTGCAGGTCGAGATTCTCTACAACGAATACAACCTGTCCGGCGCGTTCGCGGTCGCCTCCATTCTCACGATCCTGGCCCTCTTCACGCTGGTCGGAAAGAAGCTGATCGAATCAAGAATCAAGATGCGCGCGTGAAGTTCGCAACGTCGCGCGCGAGCCCGTAGCGCAAACCCAAACGAAACGAGGAACGACCCATGAAACGGACCGCAATTAC
>JADGRB010000301.1 GCA_017881315.1 Pseudomonadota bacterium | reverse complement strand
GCCGGTTCCCAGACCGGCTTCGGCCGCATCTTCCCTTTCCGCACCGCCCTCGGCCACGAGTTCTGAACCGCGCTCGGCACGCGTCGTGACGTCGGCCCTCTAGGCGGCGATGTTCGGCAGCGGCGTCTTGCCGGCGCCGGTGAGGCCGGGATCGCCGAACCCGGCGTAGCTGGTGATGCCCATCGCCTCGCAGGCGTTGAGCAGGACCCGCTCGTGTCGCTCGGTCGACTTGACGTAGCGGCCGTTGGCGGCGGTCTTGAGGTAGCCCCCGTTGCCGCTGGCCAGCACGAAGCGCATCGACTGCTGGTTGTGGTTCTGGGCATCGCCCATGTCGCGGGCCCAGACCAGGAGCGTGGTGTCGAACAGCGTCTTCTGGCCGGTCGGGTCCAGCGGATCCTGAAAACCCTTGAGCAGGTTGATGATGTTGACGAACTGAGTGCAGAGATACGCCTCGAACTTGACCAGGTTGGCGTAGTTGCTCGCCGCGCCGCTGTGGATGTAACCGCCGTGCTGGTCGTCGTAGGGGAGGCCCGCCGTGTTGACCATCAGCTTCTGATCGTTGCCGTACTCGAGGGCGGCCACCCGCGTGATGTCGCAGGCGAAGGCAGAGGCGATGATGCTCTGGTGGAGGATGTTCGCCGCCATGGCGTCGAGGTCGCCCATGACTTGCATGGTGCTGTCGGCGCCGGGGGTCTTGGGCGGCGCGCATCCATTGCCGGCCGGGACGCTCTGCGCGAGCTTGTTCTCGAGCTGGTTGATGGAGTCGAGATGGGCGTCCAGCTTGGCGTTCTCGTTGGCGCCCAGCGTCCCCTTGAGGGTCTTCACCTCACCCATGATGCAATCGAGGATGCTCTTCCGGCGGGCCAGGAGCTGCGCCGCGGAGGTCCCGCTCGGCAGCGCGCCGCCGAAGACCGTCGTGTAGGCCGACAGCGGCGAGCTGATGGTCGGCAGATTGCCGCCGGTGGCGCCGCCGTAGAACTGGGTGATGCCGCCGTTCTCGTTGGCGTTGGCGCCGAGCAGCAGCGAGCCGATGGGGCGATTGATCCCCGAGGCCACCAGCTTGCTCGCGATGAACTGATCCACGGAGGTCTTGATGACGCCCTGGCCGTAGTACCCGAACCCCTGTCCGGTGAGGCTGTCCGAGCTGCCGTGGTTGTCGTTCGGGTTTCCGCTCGGCATCCCCTCGACCAGCACGATGCTGTCCTTCACCGCCGACAGCGGCTGGGTCATCGCGCTCCAGGTGGTGATGTTCTCCCCTGAGACGGTGGGCGTCCACAGCGGCGGGTAGGTCCCCATGGTGCAGAACAACATCACGCGCGACGACGGATGGGCCGCCGCGGCTCTCGCCTTGCGGCGCAGGCTCAGATTGATGAAGGGGGCGAGCAAGAGACCCGCGCCCACGCTGCCCACGAACTGTCTGCGGCTAGGCATTGGTCGTTCGACTCCTACTGGTCCTGAACCCGGGTCGTGAAGTTTGGCGCATGGATGATTCCCATCAGCACGCTCTGGAGGGCGAAGCCGTTCGACGACGCCGCGGTGTAGATCGAATCGTAGGTGCAGGCGTCCTGCTTCCAGGAGCTCGTGCCGTAGGCGTAGTACGACCAGTACCGCATCATGCAGCGCTCCACGTCGTCGCTCTGAGCCAGGTAGGCGGAGAGGCTGCCCGACCCCGAGAGGCCGGTCACGGAGGGGTTGTTCCCTTCCGGATCGACGTAGACCGTGCCCGCGTTGTTGATGGGCAGGGTGTTGTCGGTGGTCCGATAGCGGCCCCAGCCGTCGTAGCTCTCGAACGCGAAGCCGACCCAGTCCATCAGCTTGTGGCAGCTGTAGCAGACACCGACCGAGTGCGAGTTCACGAAGTGGTCGCGGGTCGTCTCCACGGTGGTCGACGGCATGAAGGTGGTGTTGAGACCGGCCGGCGGCGGCGAGATGTCCTGGCAGAGCATCCGGCTACGAATCATGTGGCCGCGTTGCGTGGGCGAGTCGGTGTTCGGCCGCGCGTAGCCGTTCAGGATCGTCCCGGTGGCGAGCAGGCCCGGATCCCGCGTGGTCCCGGCGTACGGGACGCTGCTGAAGGTGGTCGAGAGGCCCGACGTTATCGAGCTGGGGAGCCCGTAGAACGTGGCGAGCTCCTTGTTGAGGAACGAGTGGTTGGCGGTCAGCACCGAGCCGATGCTGCCGCTGCCGTTGAACGCCTCCAGGATCAGGTCCTGCGACTCGGTCGCCATGTCGTTCTGCAGGGCCGAAGAGAGCACGAAGACGGTGGCGTCCTTGGCGGTCGTGAAGAGCCGCGGCAGGCCCAGCCACCCGTTCATGAAGCCCATGACGGCGGTCGCGTTGCTGGGGGCGGTCTTGGCGAGCAAGCGCTGGGACTGCTGGTCGACCATCGACGTCATCGTGAGGCTTCCGGAGGTGACCGAGTCGGCCGCGGTGAGCAGGGTGTCGTCGGGCGTGTTGCCGGTCAGCAGGTAGGCCAGGTTGGTGGCCACCTCGAAGGCGGTGAGCGAAAAGCCGGTCGACTTCTGCACGCCGAGCTCGCTCCGGTAGAGAAAATACGGAGACTGCAACATCGCCGAGATGACGGCCTGCGCGCCGTCCGAGTTCGAGCTGCCCGCCATGAAGATCTTGCTGTAGCTGGCGATGCGCGCGTCGCTGGCAGCCAGCGTGGTGCGGAACGCGCGTCGGCCGAAGGCCTGAATGAACGAGGTGGCGCAGCTGGATGCGGGCGCCCCCGTCGCGGTCGCCGCGCAGGTGGCGAACTGCGACAGCTTGCCGCTGCTGGCCGCCCAGGCGGCGATCGCTTCCGCGCTGTCTTCGAGCTGGGAGGCGTTGAGGCCCTGGACCAGCAGCGAGTTCGCGTCGATGGAGAAACCGAGGGTGGTCGGATCGCTGAACACGGCCGCGACGGGCGCGCTGCCCGCCGTGTCGCCGAAGATGCTGTGAATGCTGGCCGAGAACTCTGGCCCGCTCAGTCGCCACAGCTTGCGCGGGCCCGGGGCGTTGCTGGTGCAGGGATCCGGTGCGCTTAGCACGCTCGGCGGTGGCACCACGGTCGGCCCGCCGTCGACGCCGGTGCCCGCGCCGGCGCCGGTGACGGAACCCGCGTCGACCCCGCCGCCGTTGACGCCTCCGCTTCCGGTTCCGTTGCCCGAGCCGCCCGTGCCGGTCCCATTCCCCGAACCCGCTGTCCCCGTGCTCAGGCCCGTCCCCGCATCCGCGCCCGCGCCCGTCGCGCCGCCCGCTCCCGTCACGTCACCGCGCCCGGCGCAGCCGCACGCGAGCAAGACTGTGCCGGCGGCTAGAAGAGAGAGGCGTTGCATAAGACCTCCAAGACGGGGCGAGCTATCCGAACCATCCGAAACATCCGAACTGTCCGAACCATCCGAGCGAGCCAGGGAGCCGGAGAGCTTCCATCATCTTATCGCGCCACACCCAGTGGTCAATCGTCACCGACGGGATCTCCGTCGTTTGGGACGTCAATGTGTGCCGGTGTGGGGCGAGATCGGTGAGGCTCGTACTTCACGGCGGTATGCGTTGAATCGGACAACGCGTGCCGCCGTCCCAGCCATCGAATTCGGCCAGAAAGCGACCGATCCGAGCATCGGTGGCGCGTCCCTCGGCCGTGGACGTATCCAGCTCGGCGCGCAGTCCCTCGACGATCGCGCGCTTTTCAAAAGTGCTCAGGCGATCGTCGCAGGCGATCTCCGCCAGCTGGGCGGGGAGCCGGCTTTCCGAGGCGCGCAGATCGCCTGCGTGCGCGCGGGCGGCCATCCGGATCCGCAGCTCGCGGGTGGCGGCCAGAAAACGGGCCTTCGCATAGCGATACGGATCCTGACCGGCGAACCGCATCAGCTCATCGGTGAGATCGAAGTGTCCGGTGACGCTCAGGAGCAGGACCGGCGCGTTGAAGAAGCACGATTGCGGGTACTGGCAGGCCTCGCGCGGATCGGGTCGATACGGGGTGACGGTGGGAACCGGAAGCCGCGAGCCGTAGAGCGCCGCCTGCTCCTCGGCGGAGACCGGCGTCGGCTCGCGCTTGCCGCCGTGCCCGCGCAGAGTCGATTCGAGGCTCGGCACGGCGAGGGTCCCCGGCGGGCGGAGCCGCGGCTGGAGCCATGAGAACGCCAAGCTGAGATGCTTGTCGCGGAAGGTCACCGAGCCGTCGCGAGCGACGCGCGCCGCGAATCCCGGCGCTTCATATAGAAGGTCGCCCGTTCCGTCTTTGGCCCGCCGAAGCTCGTAGTCCGCCGAGGGATCTCCCGGACGCTGCGCCGAGACGGGCGCCAGCAGCGAGCGGCGGGGCGCGGCCGTCTCCGCTGGCGGCGCCCCAGCGTCGACGCCCGCCGCCATCGTGAGCGCCAACGTGAGACGAACGACACCGACAGCAGCCAACGATTCAAATATGGCACGAAGACCCCTCTCACACCTCGAGCCGCCGGCCCTTCCAGGCCAGGTACAGGGCCGGATAGACCAGCAGCTCGAGGAGCCCGGAGGTCACCACGCCGCCGACCATCGGCGCCGCGATGCGCTTCATCACGTCGGCGCCGGTGCCCTGTGACCAGAGCAAGGGCAGCAGGCCCGCCAGGATGGTTGCCACCGTCATCACCTTGGGACGAATGCGTTTGACGGCTCCCTGGAAGATGGCCTCGTGCGCCTCCGCGAGGTTGCGCGGGGCCCGCGCGCGCCAGGCCAGGTCCAGATACAGCAACATCACGATCCCGGTTTCTGCGTCCAACCCCGCTAGCGCGATGATCCCGACCCACACCGCGACCGACAGGTTGTAGTCGAGCGCCCAGAGCAGCCAGAACGCCCCTACCAATGAAAACGGGACCGCCAGCATCACCATCGCCGCTTCGACCGCGCTGCGCGCGTTCCAGGCCAGCAGGAGAAAAATGATCGCCAGCGTGATCGGCACGACCACCGCCAGACGCGCCTTGGCCCGTTCCAGGTATCGGTATTGCCCGGCCCAGGCCAGACGGTATCCGGCCGGCAAGGCCAGCTTCGAGACGGCGGCCCGCGCGTCGCGCACGTAGTCCTCGACCGGGCGGGCGGTGTCGGCGAAGACGTAGGCGTAAAGTTGCCCGTTCTCGTCGCGCACCATCGCGGGCCCGGTTCGCGAACGCAGGTGCGCGATCTGCCCGAGGGGGATCTGCGCGCCGCCGGGCGTCGCGACCAGCACGCGCTCGAGATCGGGCAGGCTGGAACGGAAATCGCGCGCGTAGCGCACCGTCACCGGATGGCGCTCGCGCCCCTCGACGGTGGTGGTGACGGTGGCACCACCGATGGCGCTCTCGATGACCTCCTCGACGTCGGCGACGTTGAGGCCCAGCGCGGAGGCCGCCTCGCGATCGATGTCGAAGTCCAGGTAGTGTCCGCCGCCGATCCGCTCGGCGAACGCGCTGCGGGTCCCGGGGACCGTGCGCAGGGCGGCTTCGATCCGCTGGGCCACCTGGTCGATCACCCGCATGTCCGGACCGAGGACCTGGATCCCGACCGGGCTGCGCACGCCGGTCGCGAGCATCTCGGTGCGGGTCTGGATCGGCATCCACCAGACGTTGGTCGTGCCGGTGAACTGCAGGGCGGCGTCGAGCTTGGTGACCAGCGCCTCCCAGGTCTCGCCGCGCGGCCAGTCGCTCTGGGGGCGAAGCTGCACGATGGTCTCGAACATCTCCAGCGGGGCAGGATCGGTGGGGGTCGAGAAGCGACCCGCCTTGCCGAACACCCGGGCGACCTCAGGGAAGGCCTTCAGCACCCGGTCCATCCGCTGGATGACGTCGCTGGCGCTGGCCTCGCTCATGCCAGGGACGGCGGTCGGCATGTACAGCAGCGTCCCTTCGTTGAGCGGCGGCATGAACTCGCTCCCCAGACGCCGCGCGACAGGGATGGTCGCCACCATGAGCAGCCCGGCCCCGATCAGGATCGGCCAGCGGAAGCGGAGCGCGAAGCGGCAGACCGGTGCATAGAG
>JADGRB010000063.1 GCA_017881315.1 Pseudomonadota bacterium | reverse complement strand
GCCCAAGGCGGTCAGGAGGTTCAGCACGCCGGCGACCCACATCGGGGTGTACGAGTAGACGGCCACCTTGAGGGCCTGCGCGCTGTTCTTCTCGCCGCCGAAGCTGGGCGCCAGGGCGTTGATGATGAAGGACAGCACGAAGATCCCGACGATCGCCATGATGTAGGTAAAGATCGCCAGGGTCAGCCCGGCCACCATCGGCACGTGATAGCTGCCGATGAAGGGGAGGGAGCGACCGATCACCGTTCCACCGACGAAGGCGGCGATCGGACCGATGGCCGCCAACGGAACGACGTAGCCGACGATCAGATCTCTGGTGGTGGTGGTCTCGGCCGCGATGACCGGCCATTCGGCATTCGGCTTGAGGCAGATGTTCTTGACGCGCTCCACTATCGCCATGACGACCCCCTTGAGTGAGCGGCGATAGTATCTCAGTTGCGCGCCGGGGGCGGCGCCGCGAGTGGCGATGGGATCGTGGGCGGGGCTAGCGCGAAGTTAGAAAGTGCAGGTGCCCGCCGTACAAGTCTGGGTCATCGAAGCGTGATAGCCGGAGCAGGCGGAGGTGGTCAGGTCGACGTGGGTGGTGGAGACGCTCCCGTCCGCGCCGTAGCAATCGATCGTGAGCTGCGTCAGGGAGCTGTGTGTGATCTGCGCGACCGACTTTCCCACGACATCCTTGATGGCTTCGGTGGTGCCGGTCAGGTCCGACTCGTAGCAGGTGTGGCCGTCGCTGGTCTGGACGACGACGATCGCCCCTCCGTCCATCTGGACCTGCGCCTGCTTGACGCCGTTGGCGTAGCAGTTGTTGATCTGGGCGCCGCTGGTCGCGCTGACACAGCTCTGACCGACCTTCGAGCACTGTGCGAAGAAGGTCTCCAGACAGGCGCCCAGGCAACCTCCCAGCCCCGAACCGCCGCCGCTCCCGCGGGCGTCCTCCCGGGCATCGCTGCCGCCCGCGCCCCCCGCAGACGCCTGGTCCACTCCGCCGTCCACGCCGCTACCGCCCGCTCCGCCCGTGCCCGTGGTGGTTGCCGAGCTCTTGCATCCGCCGGCGGTCAGAAGAACGAGGACCAGCAATCCCTTCCGATTGAACCACAGCATCGCCGAAGCCTCCCTCGATACCCTGTTTTCGGTCCTGAGCTGGTACGACACGGGTCGTCGCCGGCCGCGGAGCGTACAGTGGATCGCGCCGAGACAACAAGAGCACCTCCTTCCCGGGTCGAGCGGGCCGACTACTCGAACGCGTGGCCGCGTCGCTTTTCGTAGGCGCGCAAATAGAGGTTCCGGTACTCGCCGGCGGCGCGGGCCCAGGAAAAATCCTGAGTCATCGCGCGGCGGCGCATGGTCTTGATGTGGTCGGGACGGTCGAACCAGGTCGAGACCGCCCAGCCGATCGTGTTGGCCAGCGCCTCGGGATGCAGATCGGTGAAGACGAAGCCGGTGCCGCCGCCGGTGGTTTCGTCGTAGTTGGCGACGGTATCGACCAACCCGCCGGTGGCGCGGACGATCGGCAAGGTTCCGTAACGGAGGCTGTACATCTGATTGAGTCCGCAGGGCTCGAAGCGCGAGGGCATCAGGAAGAAGTCGGAGCCCGCCTCGATGCGATGCGCGCGTCCGTTGTCGAAGCGGAGCCAGGCGCGAAATCGGTCGCCGTGGTGTGCGTCGGCCCAGGCGAAGAAGCGCTCCGCCTCCGGATCGCCGGTGCCGAGCAGCACCAGCTGGACGTCCCAGCTGAGCATCCGGTCGAGCGTGTGCGCCAGGACGTCGAACCCCTTCTGCGGCGTCAGCCGTCCGACCACGCCGAAGATCGGGATGTCGGGGCGTACGGCCAGGCCCGCCTCTTTTTGCAACGCCGCCTTGCAGGCCGCCTTGCCGGCCATCCGGTTGACGTCGAAGGGAGCGGGCAGGTGGGTGTCGGCGGCGGGGTTCCACTCGTCGACGTCGATGCCGTTCAAGATGCCGGTGAGATCGCCAGCGCGCGCGGCCAGCGTGCCGTCGAGACCGTTGCCGTAAAGGTCGGTCTGGATCTCGCGCGCGTAGGTGGGGCTGACCGTCGAGAGCAGCGTGCTGTGGTGGAGCGCCCCCTTGGTGAGATTCATGGCGCCGAAGTGCTCGAGCTCGGTCGGGTTGAAGTGCTCGCGCCCGAGGCCGGTCACGAACATGCCGCCGCCATCAAACACCCCCTGATAGGCGAGATTGTGAATCGAATAGATGGTGGCCGCCGCGTGCAGCGGTTGCATCCACTCCACCGTGTTGACGTAAGCGGGAATGAGCGCCGTTTGCCAATCGTTGCAATGGATGACGTCCGGCATGAACCCAAGCGCCTTGCAGAGCTCCAGCGAGCCGCGCGACAGGAAGGTGAAGCGCTCGAGATTGTCCGGGTAACCCTCCGCCGGCGGACCGTAGAGGTAGGGGCGGTCGAAGTAGCGGTTGAACTCCAGGCAGTAGATCGGGACCTCGCTGCCCGGCAGCTTGCCGACCCGCACGCGGGCCCGCGCGCCGCCCCACCACATCGGCACCGTCAAGAATCCGTCCAGGATGTCGAGATCGTTCCAGGGCATCCCGGCGTAGAGCGGCATCACCACGCGCACGTCGATGTCGAGCGGGCGCAACGCCTTCGGCAACGCGCCCACCACGTCGGCCAGCCCACCGGTCTTCGCGAACGGCGCGCACTCCGAAGCGACGAAGAGAACCTTTAGCGGGGCCGGCAAGGTCGAAGTGTGGATCGTCGGGTCGTCGCCTCAACTGGCGTAGATACGGTAATCGATCTGCGGAAAGATATTATTGCGCGACTCGACGTCGGCCAGCCAGGGCTCGGAGAGCTTGGCGGCTCGCAGATCGTCGTAGATCTTGTTGAACTGCAGGATGTGCTGGTTGATGCGCTTGGTGGCGTAGGGGACCGTGGTACCGGTCTTCATGATGAACGTCCAGTCGCTCGACTGCGCCAGCATCAGCTCGCGGGCGGCCTGATTGAGCGCGCGCGTGGTGAGCGGATCGGCGCTGGGGTGGCGGCGCGCCAGCTCCACCATCCGCTCGCCGGCGACGTGCAGGTGCCGGTAGGTCCAGGCGTTGGTCTCGTTGAGCCAGTAATCGCTATAGCCCTTGGCGCCCCAGGACGACGCGCTGGGGGTCGCGACCTGGTTGGTTGGATAGCGATCGAGGTAGTCGCCTGGCGTGATCGTCTCGACGGTGTGTTGATCGAAATGCAGCTGCCGGAACACGTCGCCCAGAAAGATCGGCCCTTCGTACCACCAGTGGCCGTAGAGCTCCGCGTCGTAGGGGCTCACGATGAGCGGCGGGCGATCCATGTGCGCGCGCAGGTGCTGCACCTGTTTTTCGCGGTTGCCACGGAAGTGCGAGGCGTGCAGCCCAGCTTTGCCGCGCGCGATGTCGGGGTCGTAGACCCACTTGTCGTGCAGCTGGTTGTGGGTGATCGCGTGGTACTTGATGCCGGTGTAGACCCGGTGCCCTTCGGGGTGGATGTAGGGCTTGATGTAGTCCATCGGCAGGTCGAAGCCGATGTCCCGGTAGAAGTCCCGGTAGTGCGGATCGCCGGGGTAGCCCTCCTGCGCGCTCCAGACCTGTTCCGACGACTCGATGTCGCGCCCGAACGCGGCCACGCCGCTCTGGCAATAGATCGGCGCGTAGACGCCGTAGGCGGGACGACGATCGGCGAACAGGATCCCGTGGCTGTCGACGAAGAAGTAGCGGATCGCGGCCTCGCGCAAGAGCTCGTCGACGCCCGGGATGTAGCCGCATTCGCCCAGCCACATGCCGCGCGGGCGGTGGCCGAAGTGTTTTTCGAACAGATTCGCCGCGACGTGGACCTGGGCGCGGATGTTCGACCAGTTGCGATCCATGAGCGGGAAGAAGGCGTGCGTCGCCGTCGAGGTGATCACCTCGACGCGGCCCGCCTCCTCCAGCATCCGGAAGGCCCGCACCAGATCGCCTTCATGGGAGCGCCAGGTGTGGCGCAGCGACTGGAACCGGTCGTGGTACATGTACGCGAGCCGCTGGTAATGGGGCTCGGGTCGTGTCCGCTCGATCTCTTTTTCGCAAAGCTCGATCAGCTTGTCGAGGTGCTGGGCGTAGCGCAGCTTGAGCAGATCGTCGGTCAGCATCGCGATCAGCGGCGCCGACAGCGAGACCGTGCAGCGGTAGGGGATGTGATCGGCGATGAGTCCTTCGAACATCTGCACGAGCGGCAGGTAGGTGCCGGTGATGGCCTCGTAGAGCCAGGCCTCCTCCATCACCGTCGGATCTTCGGGGTGACGAACGAACGGCAGGTGCGCGTGCAATACCAGCGCGAAGTAACCGTCGGCCATGGCTCAGCGCCTCGGCCGATCGGGCGCCGGGTAAAGCGAGGACGTCGGTGCGGGCGAGTCGGCGGGCTCGACGCCGACGCCACCCGCGGGGCGCTCGACCGCGCCACTTCCGACTGCGCCGCCCTGGAGGCGCTCGCTGGAGCCGGGGAACATCCGCTCGCTGGACCCGCCGAAGCTGCGCTCGCTGGCACCGGCAAAACTGAGCTCGCTGGCGCCGGAGAAACTGCGTTCGCTGGCGCCGCGCAGGAGCCGCTCGCTCGCACCCGCGAAGCTGAGCTCGCTGGCGCCACGCCAGCGCCGCTCACTGGCGCCCGCCAGCAGCGCCTCGCTGGCGCCCCGAAAGCGGGCCTCGCTGGCGCCGAGCATCCACAGCTCGCTGCCGCCCCGCCCGGCAAGCTCGCTCGCCCCCATCCACATCCGCTCGCTGGCGCCGGCCATCATCCACTCCGAGCTTCCCGGTGCGAAGCTCCCCCCGGGCAGCTGGGTCTTCTCGGTGCCGCCCGCGATCGCCACCTGCCGCCGGTACTCCCAGGTGCCCAGCACCCGCCGCTCGGCGCGCGCGCCGATGCCGCGGATGATCACCTGCCACGGACCGTAGACGATGTGCATCCGCCCGTTCTCGGCCCGGATCGACATCTCACCCAGGTCCCGGACCTCGACGGTCGACGGTATTTCGATGGGGTAGGTGAAGGGGCCGGCTTCCCATTCGGTCCGCAAGACCGGTCCCGCCCACTCGGTCCGGGTCGCCTCGCCGGTCCAGGCCGCGCCGCCCGCCTCCTCCCAGTTCCAGCGGCGCGCGAGCACGCGCTGACCGCCCGGCGCCGGGAATCCGGCCAGCTCGGTCCAGTCTTCCCAGCCGCTCGGGGCTTGACCTGCTCCCGGCGCCCCACCGCCTGGGCCGCCCGCGTCGGTGCCGTCCGAAGCGGACGATCCGACGACGACGCCGCCGCCGTCGGTCCCCGCCCCCGAGGCCGGTGTGCCCGCGTCACCGCCGGCGCGCACGCTCAGCCACTCGAGCGGCGCACCCGGCGCCGGTTCGCTCCGCGGAAAATCGACCCGCCCCGAGCGCACGATCTTCACGAAGTAACCCTCGTCGGAACGAAGGCCCACCTCGACGCAGGCCCCGGAGGTCGGTTTGTTGATCGCGAAGAACCACTGCCGGTCGTGGCGCTCGATCCGGTGGTCGAAGTAGCTGTGGGCGTTGGTGCCGTCGAACAGCCGCCCGCTGATGTCGTAGACCCGCAGGTTCAACCAGGCTCCCGCGCCGGCGCGTCCGAGCCCGGAGCGGGCCGCCGCGAGCGCCTCTTCGGTGATCTCCCAGTAGACGTAGAGCCGATCCGGATCGACCGCCATCGCGGTTGCCCGATCGCTTCCGTAGCCCCAGGGGATGTGATCCGGCATCGGCTCGACCTCGGCGTCGGGGCCGAGATCGAACTTCGAGGGAAAGGGGGCATTCGAGTGGGCGCCGGCGCCCGCGCCGTTGGTCGCTGGCCGATCGGGCTCGGCCCGCGTCGGTGGCGCCGCCGGGGAGGTGGCCGGGCGCAAGTCCTGGAATGCGCTCTGGACCCGGGCGACGAGCTCATCCTTGGTTAGCTTGGAGACACCGGTCAGGCCCAGGCGTTGCGCGCAGTCCAGCAGCTGCTTGCGGCTCGCGCGCCGGAACAGCTCGGCCGATCCCCCCGATGGTGGCGGGGCCTTGGAATCGTGCCCCACCAGATTGAGGATCTGGGAGGCGAGCTCGGTTCTGGGTGTCAGGGAAGGTGGCACGGTGACCTACTTCGAGAGCTTAGTCTCTGGACCCGCGCTTGGGGCGGAAAAAGTGCGCGCGTGCGCGTAAGCTGCCGCGCCATGAGCGCGCGGGAGAGCTGGGCGCACGAAATGGAGTCGGCGTTTCTGTACGGCGTGATCGCCGAAGTGGAGCCGTCGGTCGAACGGCGCGCGCTGTTCGGCAAGCTCGGTGGCGAGGCACGGGGACAGGCGGAGCTCTGGGCGGCGGAGATCCGCAAGGCCGGCGGGACGCCGCCCGAGGCCTTCTCGCCGTCGGCGCGCGCCCGGGTGGTGGCCGCGCTGGTGCGTCGGTTGGGGCCGGCCCGGCTGCGCGGCGTGCTTTCGGCCATGAAGGTCCGGGGGATGTCGATCTACCGTTCCAGCTCGCCGCCGACCGGGCACGACATGCCCCATTCGGTCGAAGAGATCGGGCTGCGACATCGCGACGGGATCGCGGGTGGCAACCTGCGGCCGGCGGTGTTCGGGGCCAGCGACGGCCTGGTCTCCAACGTCTGCCTGATCCTCGGCGTCTCCGGCGCGCAGTCGAGCGGCCACACGGTGCTGGTCTCCGGGGTCGCGGGCCTGCTGGCGGGGGCGTTCTCGATGGCGGCGGGCGAGTACGTGTCGGTGCGATCGCAGCGGGAGATGTTCGAGCACCAGATCGGCGCCGAGCGCGACGAGCTCCGGCAATATCCGGCCGAGGAGGCGGCGGAGCTGTCGCTCATCTACCAGGCGCGCGGTCTGTCCGCGCAGGACGCTGACCGGATGGCGACGCGCATCGTCGCCAATCCGGAGATCGCCCTCGACACGCTGGCGCGCGAGGAGCTGGGTCTCGACCCAGGGGCGCTGGGCTCGCCGATCGGGGCGGCCACCTTTTCGTTCGCCGCGTTCGCGATCGGCGCCGCCATCCCGCTGGCGCCGTTCGTGGTGGCCGGAGGCCACGGGGCCTTGCGGGCGTCGGTGATCCTGACCGCCGTCGCGCTGTTTGGCGTCGGCTGCGCGATCAGCCTCTTCACGGGCCGCGGCGCCCTCCGCGGCGGCGGCCGGATGCTGGCCATCGGGGCGGCGGCCGGGGCGGTGACCTACGCGATCGGGCGGCTCCTGGGCGGCGTGGTCGGCGGCGGGGTCGGATAGGGCGAGGGATTGGCATCTTGGCGGCCGCGCTGCTACACAGAGGCCATGTCTCAGCACAAGGCCACGGTGAGCTGGAAGTCGGACAATGAAAATTTCCTGGCGGGGAAGTTCAACCGTTTGCACAGCTGGACCTTCGACGGGGGCGCGGTGGTGGCCGCGTCGGCGTCGCCCTCGGTGGTCCCCGCACCGTACTCGAGCGCCGAGGCCGTCGATCCCGAAGAGGCGTTCGTCGCCTCGGTGTCGAGCTGCCACATGCTCACCTTCCTGCACGAGGCCCGCAAGGCCGGCTTCCGCGTCGACGCCTACGACGACGAAGCGGTGGGCGAGATGACCAAGAACGAACGCGGCGTCCCCTGGGTCAGCAAGATCACGCTCCACCCGAAGATCGTCTACGGCGGCGAAAAGCGTCCCTCGCCCGCCGACGAGGAGCAGCTTCACCACAAGGCGCACGACTTCTGCTTCATCGCGCAGTCGATCAAGACGGACGTCACCGTCGCCCCCGCGGCGTAGTCCAGATCGGCGCCGCCGCAGCGCCAGATCCGCGTCGCGGGCCAGGTCAGCGCCGTCGGAGCACCACCTGGGCCAATCGCCAGCGGACCGGCGCGGCGGTTCGCCGGCCGGCGACCAGATCGTCGAGCGCGTCGCCCAGGTCATCCAGCTCGGCGGCGTCGACCGTCGCCGCGATGAACGGATCGCTCCTCCAGGTCCGGAGGTTGAGGGCGTGCAGCCGCGCCGCCGTCGCCGCCGGGAGCGCGATCGGCACGTCGTCGGCGCGCTCGACCCGCCAGGACGAGGAGGCGGGGAGGGTGCACAGATCGCGCCCGACATAGGTGCGCTGGCCGCGCGCGGCTTGCATGGCCTCCACCAGGGCGTAGTAGCGGGTGAGGGTCGGATCGTCCGCCGCCAGGGTGTCGACCTCCTCCAGCGCCAGCCGGCCGCGCGGCGCCATGCCGTCTGCCCAGCGCTCCAGCGTCGCGTGGGCGTTCGCGAGATGGGTGAGGATGAAACGCCCGTAGATC
Organism: Pseudomonadota bacterium; assembly: GCA_017881315.1. Lineage (GTDB taxonomy): Bacteria > Myxococcota_A > Polyangia > Fen-1088 > Fen-1088 > JADGRB01. The sequence continues at coordinate 10,074 of JADGRB010000063.1, read as the reverse complement.
AGATCCGCGGGCGGCGCCGGAAACGGCAGGCGCGTGACATCGTGCTCGGCAAAGGCCACCGCGTGCGGCGAGCGCCGCCAGGCGTGGGCCAGAAAGCGCGGCGAGCTGTCGAGGCCTATGGTCAGGGCCGCGCCGGTCTTCGCTTGCAGGAGCGCGGTCGTGTAGCCCAGGCCGCACCCGAGATCGATCGCGACGCGAGGTGGCTCCCGGGCGAGCCGCCCGATGAAGGCGCGCGAGGTTGGCTCGTAGGCCGCCGCCAGGAGGCGCAACCGCTCGGCCGCGAGGTCGTTGTCACCGAACGTGTAGGTCGAAGGTTGAAGGTCGGTCATGGCGATTCCGGCTCGCCACGGTGTCCCCTCTCGATCCGACTATCCGACGATCCAACACAGGGAGGCGACCACCGCGGGTCGCCTTCCTTTCGTGTCTAGATCTGGGGCGCCCGTCGTTCGTTCGCGTACCACCACCAGCGGGTGGCACGCGGCAGAAAGTACGAATACGAACGCAGGGTCATTGGATCCTCTATAGTTTGCGCGTTCGCAGCAGGCCCGTCAATGGATCGTTGCGACGGGGTCGAACGCCAACGACAGGCGGTGCGACATGTCCTTGAGCGCGTCGTCGAAATCCGCGCCGCGCTGTGACGAGTAGGGACATTGAATGCCGCAACCCGGGTCGGCTGCCAGCGCCTCGAGCTCGAACTCGCAACGGCCGCCATCCTCGGGCCGCGATTGCCCCTTCATCCATACGGCGATCCCCCAGCCGAGCCCGACGTTTCCGCTGCCGGAGAGCCGGCGCCGATAGAAGAGGTCCGGACCGGAGACGCTGCTCACCCGTTCGAACGCGGCGTCGAAAAACACCCGATCGGCCGTCCGAGCGCAATTGAGCGCGGTCGGGGGCGATTGGACCCTCACGCGGAAAGGCGTGGCTTCGTAACAGGCGCCCATGGTGAGGGTCGCGGCCAGCAACGTCAGGTGCAGCTTGGGGGCCACCATTGCGCCTTCAAGCATAGCAAGATAACAACCGAGCGGTGGGCACCACGCGTCAACTCGGAACGGTGCACGCCGCGGCGTTGATCGTTGCCAGCATGGTCGGCACGGGGATCTTCACCACCACCGGCGTTCTCTTGTCGACTCTTCGCTCGCCGCCTCTGGTGCTGGTCGTCTGGGCGCTGGCCGGCGTCCTGGCGCTCTGCGGGGCGGCGGTCTACGCGGAGCTGGGCGCGATGATGCCGCGGGCCGGCGGCGAGTACGTCTATCTTTCGCGGGCGTTCGGACCCGCGATCGGGTTTCTCTCGGGTTGGATCGCGCTCTTCGTCGGGTTCGCGGCGCCCACGGCGGCGGGGGCGCTGGCGTTCGGGAGGTACCTGCACGCGGTCATCCCCTGGGCGCCGCCCCAGCTCGCCGCGCTGGCGCTGCTCGCCGTGCTCACGGCCGTGCACATGACCGACGTGCGGTTCGGGGCGTCGTTGCAGACGACGCTGGCGGCTCTGGTGGTGGCGCTGGCGGTGACGTTCGTCGTCGCGGCGCTGGCCTCGGGACGCGGCGACTGGCATCGACTGACGGCGGGCGCGGCCGGGGCAGTGGCCGGAGGGGCCGCCGCCGGATCGACGGTCACCGCCGGCAGCATCGCGGTGGGCCTGGTCTATGTGTCGTACGCGTACTCCGGATGGAACGGGGCGGGCTACCTGGCGGGAGAGCTCCGCGATCCAGGGCGTGCGCTGCCGAGGGCGCTGGCGCTGGGAACGGGGTTGGTGACGGCGCTCTACCTCGCGCTCAACGCCGTGTTCCTGTGGTCGGCACCGCGCTCGGCGCTGGTCGGGCAGGTCGAGGTCGCCAACGCGGCGGCGCTGGCGCTCTTCGGCCCGCGGGGCGCCATGCTTCTCTCCTCGCTGGTGGCGCTGGCGCTGGCGGGGTTCGTGAGCGCGATGCTGATGTCGGGCCCGCGCGGGACCTACGCCATGGCCGAGGACGGCCTCTTCTTTCGCGCGCTCGCGCGCACCAACGCGCGCGGCGCGCCCACGCTGGCGGTCGGTCTGCAGGGGGCGCTGGCGATCGTGGCGGCCGCGACCGCCGCGTTCGATCCGATCCTGGTGTACGTGGGCTTCACGCTGACGCTGACCGCGGCGATGGCGGTGATCGCCGCGTTCGTCTTGCGGCGGCGCGAGCCGCGGGCCGACCGCCCGCACCGCGCGCTCGGCTGGCCGCTCACGGGCCTCTCGTTCCTGGGGCTGTCGGGGTTCATGGTCGCGCTCTCCATCCGCGAGCGTCCCGCCGAGGCCACCGCAGGTTTGCTCACCGTGCTGACGGGCGCCGCCGCGTATCGGATCTGGCGACGTGCGATCCCGCGCGCTCAGGGGTAACAGTCGCTGGCGGAGAAGGTCAGCGGATTGCCGCTTCCGTCGGCCGGGCCGCGCATCACGTCTGCGTAGCAGACCTCGGCGGGGATCCGGTAGGCGTGCGCGCCGACGTTGGGAAGGTCGCCGCCCGTCACGTCGGGGCCGATCGGGGGCCAGGGCATCGCGCCCCAGAAGCTCGGCTTGGCCGGCAGGTAGAACGACGGCGGCAGCGTCTGGCTGGCGGGCACCGGATTGGCGAATTCGGTCAGGCCCGACGGCACCTCGCCGGTGACGAAGCGGGCCGCGCCGTTCACGATGTCGTAGTTCCCCCAGCGAAAGAGCGTGCTCTCCACCGTCGGGTCCTGGTAGGTGATGTTCACCAGGCCGGTGCCGAGCTCGTAGATCGACTTGCTGAAGTCGCCGGTGTCCGTGGTCGTCACCTGGTAGACGCTCTGGGGCCGCGCCGTATCGCCGAGGACGTTGCCGATCACGTTGTAAAAACGCGAGCGCGGCCACAGGCGCACCGGCAGCGTGTTCGAGTCCTTGGTGACCTCGAACCCGTTCCAGCGGTTCCGGAACGAGGTCAGGAAGTGATGCGAGCCGTGGTAGAGATCGCTGGCGAACCCGGCCCCGACGTTCCCCTCCAGGAGCGCGTAGTCGATCCCGGCGGCGTGCGCCCAGGCGCTGAGCGAGAGCCAGGTGAGCGACGAGGTGTAGGTATCGTTGATCGAGTAGTTGTATCCGATCACGCAGCCCGAGCAGGCCGCGGTCATGATCTCGGGCGCCGCCACATGCTGGAAGACGTTGTTCTCGATGAGCGAGTTCGAGCTCGGGTAGGTCTCGACGCCGTAGCTTTCGCTCATGGCGTTCTTGGTGCCGTAGAAGTAGCTGTCGCGCACCACGATCCGGTTGCTGTAGTACATCCAGACGTGGCTCCGGTTCGAGTTCACCGATCGGATGCCCTTCACCCAGCAGCCCGAGCAATTGAAGACGATGATGCCGGCCTGGTCGCCCGAGGCGGTGTGATCGAGTGAGAGGTCCTCGACCCCGTCGCCCGAGACCGGCGAGGTTGCCCACCAGGCGCCGGGCATCTGGCCGCTCCGCCAGTTCGGCATGTAGAGGCCGGGCGAGATCGTGACCTGATTGCCGGCGATGGCGGTGACGGTCACGATCTGGATCTGATCGCGGCCGGGGCGAGACGCGCCGCCCGGGCCTCCGCTGGGGCCGTCGTCGTTGCAGTTGGCGGCCACCGACGTGCAGACGTAGACGCCGCCGCTGTCGGTGTTGCCGCTGGCGTCGTCGTTCATCTGATCGAGGAACAGCGGCGCGCCGACCTTTAGGTTGGTGGTCTTGCTCAGGGTGATCTGCGTCGTCCCCCGGGCGTAGCCGGCCGTCCAATCGGCGCTGTTCGAGGTCCCGCCGCCCCAGTTGGTGTCGACGCTGGGGATGCAGACGTCCGCCCCCTGACCGCGGCAGGAGATCGAAGCGTTCGCGCCGAAGACGAGCTGGGTCTGGTCGGCGCCGGCGCCCCGCAACGTGACGCCGCTGTGGGCCGCGAAATCCACGCCCGAGGTGAGGTTGTACGTCCCGGCGTTCAAAAAGACCGTCTGGCCGCTCGCGCAGGCGGCGATCGCGCTGTTGATGTCGGCGGCCGTCGCGCCCGGATTGAGCGTCGCGCATTTGGTTGCGCGGGCGGGGATCCCTCCCGGGACGCCCACGTCCGACCAATTCACGGCACGGCTGGGATCGATGATCCCCGTCCAGAACCCCCCGGTTCCGGCGCCGGACGCGCCCCCGGACGTGCCCGCGGTCGCGCCGCCGCCCGCGGCGCCGGCGCCCGCCGCGCCACCTCCCGCCGCGCCCTGACCCGCGGTGCCACTGCCCCCTGCGCCGCCTCCCGCCACACCACCGCCATCTTTTCCACCGCACCCGAAGACCAGAACCGTGCCCATGAAAAGCCATCTTGCCGGATGGTTCGTCATCGACCTTCCAGTGTGCGCTCCCGGGAATCAGAAGCAATGATGGCCTCCGTCCGCGGGGCGCGTGATAGCGTCGGGCATGGCCAAATCTCCCTGCCCGATCTCCAAGACGCAGTTTCTCGAAAAGGCCGAAGCGGTGAAGCTCACCATCGGCACGGCGGAGCTGATCGCCGACAAGCGCGAGTTTTCGACCGGCTCGTTCGGCTGGTACCACAACGGCAAGACCACGATCATGGTCGACGGCAAGCCGCTCTCGGTTCAGGTCGGCATCAACCTGACGGTGGTCGGCAGCAAGGAAGCCGAACGATAGCCGCAGCGCGGATCGTCATGGGGTCTTGCGCCCCCTGGTTCGTGCTTAGGTTGGTCGTGGGAGGCCAGCATGAAAAGTCATGAACCGAGCAGGGAAGTTGCGGCGACCAAGCCGAGAGCCATGAAGGCCAAGCGGCATCAACCGAGATCGGACGACGGCAACGCCTTCATCCCCGACCCGGAGGGTGGACCCGCCCGAACAGACGACGATCTGGCGGAGAATCTGGCGGAGGGATTTCTGCAGGGCGCGACCCAGGACGAGGAAGGCGACGAGATCACTCTGAACGGGTTGGTCCCCGAGGAGATCGGTGGGCCCTTTGTCGAGACCAGCGCGTCGACGGAGTTTGCCGACGGGACGGACGCGTCGAATCCGGCCGATGCCAAGCGAGAGCCGATGCCGCGCCCGGTGGCGGGACTGATCCACGGTCCTGAGGTGGAAGAGGAGGAACAGAACGAGGAGACGGATTAGGGGACAGGGTGTTCGTCGACGGCGTCCTCTCGATCGAATGCCGATCGGATGACCGGTCGATCCGAATCGACAGGATGACGATTGATGGAGTCCTGGTGGTCGAAGACGGATTTCGTGATCGAGTGGCTATCTTCGACGACATCGGGCGGCGGCGCCGCCGGCACCGAAAGGGGAGCGAGCGGTGACGGCTCGGGCGGGGCCCCCAGCGGCGCGGCAACGCCGACCGGCTCGCCCGTGATTCGTCCCGCCGCGATCGGCGGGGTGGCGCCCGAATCGGCGGCGTGCAGCACGCTGGCGGCGAGGATGAGGGCGGTCAGGCTCAGCCCTCCGATGATTAAGAGAATTCGCTGTACGGACATCTCTCGATCAAACGTGCGCAGCGGCGGCCGGGGGTCAAGCTCGTCCTCATCTCTTTTCTGTGTGGTTCTGGACCGTAACCTGCGACGCACATCCGTTACGAACGACAGGCACGCATTCATGGCGGCAGCCGCGTAAGCATCGCGCGAACGATTGGTTCCGTTCTTGCGTTGAGAACCACGAGAACGAGGAGGTTCTCAATGCTCACGCCGCCAGTCATCGTTGTCGCCGAGTCCAACGTCCCGCTCATTTCGACCTCGACCGTGGGCTCGGCCGCGGCGTCGCGTGCTCGCGCTGGTGCGCCCTTCGCGGGCTACGTCCTCTTCGCTCAAGCGTCCGCGCCCGGGAGCGCCAGCCCCGGGAACAGCGCTCCGGGAAATGTCAGTCCGGGCACGCCGGGCCCTGGGAACATGGCTCCTGGAACGACCGGCCCGGGGAACGCCGCTCCCGGCAAGAGTGGGTCTGGCACGTCTGGTCCTCCCAAACTCGGCCCGGGCAACACCGGTCCGGGGACTACTGACCCAGGCGGCCCCGGGAGCTCGGGGTCGGGGAACCAGGGCCGGGGAAATACCGATCCGCTGATCTTCGACTCGGGCAACACGGGCTCGGCGAGCAAGGATCCAGCCTCCGGGTCGACCAGCGTCGGGTCCTCGAGCGCGACGACCCGAAAACACAAGCGCAAGAATCGCAGCAGCACGCCGCCGAGCCCGCCCGCGTCGGATACCACCACCGCGCCTCGCAGCAACACCCTCACCCCGAACGGAACCGTTCCGAACGGAACGCCGCCGAACGGGATCGCGCCGACGGGAACGCCGTGATGGCGACGGACGGTCGCGTGACCGGCGCGAAGACCCGCAGCCTGGGCGAGATCGGCCCGCACCTCGGGTCTGACGGATGAGCGCCCCGTCTGCGCTTGCCCGGGCGGTCCTCGCGGACGCGGATCCGGCGCTTGCCGCCGAGGCCGCCCACTTGCACTACGTGAACGATCACATCCCGGGGCTTCGTCGGCGCGCCAGCGGCCGGACCACGCGCGCCGGCAAGCGGTTCGTTCCGCTGTTCGTGATCGAGGACCGCCTGGGGCGGCGGATCCGCGACGAGGCCACGCTGTCGCGGGTTCGCGCGCTGGCCATCCCCCCGGCCTGGATCGACGTCTGGATCTGCCCGCGACCGAACGGACATCTGCAGGCCACTGGTCGGGACGCGCGCGGCCGCAAGCAGTACCGCTACCATCCGCGCTGGCGGGAGGAGCGCGACGGAACCAAGTACGCCCGGCTGGTTCACTTCGGCCGCGCGTTGCCGGTCCTGCGCCGTCGGGTCGCAGCCGATCTCGAGCGCCGGGGACTGCCGAGACCGAAGGTGCTGGCCACCGTGGTCAAGCTGCTCGAGACCACCTTCATCCGGGTGGGGAACGAGGAATATGCCCGCAGCAACCGATCGTTCGGCCTCACCACTCTGGAGGATCGCCACGTCGACTTTCGCGGGGGCGTGGTCCGCTTCCACTTCCGGGGCAAGAGCGGCGTCTTTCATCAGGTCGCGGTCGACGATCCGAAGTTGGCGCGCATCGTCCGCCAGTGCCGCGACATCCCCGGCCAGGAGCTGTTCCAGTACCGAGACGAGGCGGGGGACGCCCAGACCATCGATTCGGCCGACGTCAACGGCTACATCCGGGAATTGACCGGCGACGAGTTCACCGCCAAGGACTTCCGTACCTGGGCCGGCACCGTGCTGGCCGCGGTGGCCCTGCACGAGATCGGGGTCAGCGTGGCGCGGGCCCAGGCGCGCGGCGCGCGCCCGGCGCGCCCGACGGCCAAAGGCGTGGCGCGCGCCATCGAGCAGGTCGCCGCGCGACTGGGGAACACGCCGTCGGTTTGCCGGAAGTGCTACGTGCACCCGGCGGTGATCAGCGCGTATCTCGAAGGGACGCTCACCTTTCCCGCCAACGTCGCGCGACGGGCAGCGGCGAGAGTGAGGAGACCAACTGCTCCGGTCGCCACGACGGCGGCGCTCCACCCGGAGGAGGTTGCCGTCTTGTCTCTGCTGCAACGTCAAACCGCACCCGACACGCACATCACCTTGAGGCAAGTCGCATGAGCTCTGTAAAGATGAGAACCCACCAAGATGTCTTTCATCCCTTCCAGCGGGCGGTGGACATCATCCTGATCGTCGCGGCGCACGCCTTGGCTTGCGCGCTTCACCCCGCGCCCTGGCGACGGGAGGTGGGAGACGCGACGGTGATCGGGATCGTCATCTACAGCGTCGCCGCCGAGATCCTGGGCGTCTACCGCCCCTGGCAATCCGAACACTTTGTGTCGGAGGCCAGGCCGGTCCTGCTCTCCTGGATCGCGACCGCAGCCGCGCTGGCCTTCGGTCTCTTCGCCACCAAGACCTCCACCAATTTTTCGCGCGTCACGTTCTTCACCTGGTTGATTGTCGCGCCCGTCGCGCTCTGCGCGTGGCGAATGGTCGGCCGGGCGATCCGGCGAGGAATGTGGGCCAGCGGGCGGGGCCTGCGCACGGTGGCCATCGCCGGCTCGACGCCCAGCGCCGAGCGGCTCTGCCGCCAGATCCGCGAGCGCGCCTGGCTGGGCCTCAACATCATCGGCATCTACGACGATCGCGGTGAAGATCGCCGGCACGTCTTCGCGGGCGAGCCCTGTCCGCACGTCGGTGGCAGCGCGGATCTGATCGCGGCCTGCCGGGCCGGCGGCATCGACGTGGTGTACGTCGCGCTACCGCTGCGCGCCGAGGAGCGCATCGGCGAGCTCATGCGCGCGCTCGCGAACACGACGGCGACCGTCTATCTGGTCGCGGATTTTCTGTCGTACGACCTGCTGTGTGCCCGCTGGACCGCGATTGGCCTATCGCCCCTGCTCAGCATCCACGACACCCCGTTCCGGGGCGGGTACGGCTGGCTCAAGCGGGCCGAAGACATCCTGGCCGGGCTCATGATCGTGCTCCTCATTTCCATTCCGCTGGCGATCATCGCGCTGCTGGTCAAGCTGACCTCTCCCGGACCCATCTTCTTTCGGCAGCGCCGCTATGGCTTGAACGGCAAGGAGATCCGCATCCTCAAGTTCCGGACCATGTCGGTCTGCGAGGATGGCGACGAGATCGCCCAGGCCCAGCGAAACGATCCGCGGGTCACCATGCTGGGCCGGATCCTGCGCCGCACCTCCCTCGACGAGCTGCCGCAGTTCCTGCAGGTCCTGACCGGCGAGATGTCGATCGTCGGCCCGCGGCCGCACGCGGTGGCGCACAACGAGCAGTACCGTTCGCTCATCCCGGGCTACATGCTGCGGCACAAGGTGAAGCCGGGGATCACGGGCTGGGCGCAGGTCAACGGATGGCGTGGCGAGACGCCGACCATCGGGTGGATGAAGAAGCGGATCGAGCACGACCTCGAGTACATCAACAACTGGAGCTTCTTCTGGGACCTCAAGATCATCCTGCTGACCGTCTTCGGACGTAAGAAGGCCCGCAACGCGTTCTGAGATTGCCCCGGTCGTCACGCCGACCGGGGAGGGCGGCGTGATCTCGGGCGCTGGCGACTACCTCGGCTCCTTGGCCTTCGACTCCAGGCGCCGCTCCACCTCGGCGATGCATACCTTGCACGTGACCCGGCTGCGATAGACCGTGGAGTCGCCCCAGCCCGGCTCCTGCCCACAGAGCGAGATCGCGCCCGGATGCTTGCGGGCGTGGACCATGAGCGGACCGCGGTAGCTGCGGTCGTGGCCGGGATGCTGTTCGGGTGCCACGGCCCAGACTGATAATATGTTCAGTACTAGAGATCAAGGGGGCGGTCGTGGGACGCTGCTTCGATGCCGGCACTCTCCGACGCTGTCCGCAGGTTCGCGGAGGACCCAGAAGCGTTCATTGGCGAGATTCCCTTGCCGGCGCGCCGGATCGCGACGCCGTCGTTCACGCTGGTGCTGTCGCCCTCGCCCACGCAGTCGTCGGTGTCGTGCCTGTCCACCTCGGCGCGCGAGCTCGATGACACCATCGCGGAGGTTCGCAGGCTGGCGCGCGAGGCCGGGTACACGCGCACCGCCTGGAACATCGGTCCCTCCGCGCGCCCCGAGGGGCTCGTGAAGCTGCTCGCCGACCGGGGCTTCATTCCGGCCACGCGGCCGCCGCTCGAGCCCGAGGTGGCCGCGATGGCGCTGGTCCGGCCGCCGCCCCCGCCGCCGGCCGGCGTCGAAGCCAGGGTGATTCGCGATCTCGACGAATACCGGCAGGCGCTGCGCATCGGAATCGAGGCCTTCGGCGAGACCGAGGAGGATGCCGCCGGCTGGCTGGCAGCGGCGCCCGAGCTCTGGAAACAACAGGACGGCATCCACCGGTTCGCGCATCTCGCCTTCGTGGACGGCCGCCCGGTCGGGTTCGCCATGGCGGCGGTTGCCCCCCAAGGCCTGCTGCTGGGGGGAAGCGGCGTGCTGGCCTCGGCGCGGGGCCGCGGGGCATATCGCGCGCTCCTGTGCGCGCGCTGGGAGAGCGCGGTCGCGCTCGGCACGCCGGTGCTGGTGATCCAAGCGGGGGCGATGTCCCGCCCGATCCTCGAACGCTGCGGCTTCGAGCAGGTGTGTCGGATCGACGTGATGGAGGATCCGGCGATGGGGCGGGGGGCGTAG
>JADGRB010000062.1 GCA_017881315.1 Pseudomonadota bacterium | reverse complement strand
CCTCGGGTTTGATCGGCCGCAGGATGTGCGCGCACATCATCGCCGTCAGCGTGAGCGAGATGATCCCGGAGGCGACGATCGCGATGCTGAGCGTGACCGCGAACTCGCGAAACAGCCGTCCGATCACGCCGCCCATGAACAGCAGCGGGATCAAGACCGCGACCAGCGAGACCGTCAGCGACAGGATCGTGAAGCCGATCTGCTTCGACCCCTTGAGCGCGGCTGTGAAGGGGGGATCGCCCTTTTCGATGTGACGGGCGATGTTCTCGATCATGACGATCGCGTCGTCGACCACGAAGCCGGTCGAGATCGTGAGCGCCATCAGCGTCAGGTTGTTGAGGCTGTAGCCCAGCAGCAGCATCACGCCGAAGGTCGCGATGAGGGACAGCGGCACGGCCACGCCCGGGATGATGGTCGCGCGGAAGTTTCGCAGGAACAGGTAGATGACCGCGACCACCAGCACCATGGTCAAGAGCAGCGTGAACTCGACGTCGCGCACCGACGCGCGCACGGTCTCGGTGCGGTCCGACAGGATGTCGACCTTGATCCCCTGCGGCAGCGAGGCCTCCAGCCGTGGCAGCAGGGCCTTCACCCGTTCGGCGACCTCGATCAGGTTTGCGCCGGGCTGACGCTGGACGTTGAGGATCACCGCCGGATGGTCGTTGGCCCACCCGGCCAGCTGCGCGTTCTCGACGCCGTCGAGGATCTTCGCGACGTCGTTGAGCCGGACCGGCGCCCCGTTCACGTAGGCGATGATGAGCGGCCCGTACCCGGCCGCGGAGAGCAGCTGGTCGTTGGCGGAGACCAGGTAGTTCTGCCGGGGGCCATCCAGGTTTCCCTTGGGCTGGTTGACGTTGGCGAGGGCGAGTATCGAACGAACGTCCTCGAGGCCGAGACCGCGCCCCGCCAGCGCGACCGGGTCGACCTGGACGCGCACCGCTGGCCGCTGGCCGCCGTTCAAGCTCACCAGACCGACGCCCGAGACCTGTGCGAGCTTTTGCGCCAGGATCGAATCGGCGTAGTCGTCGACCACGCTCAACGCCGCGGTGTCGGAGGTGATGGCCAGCGAGATGACCGGGACGTCGGCGGGGTTGCTCTTGCTGTAGGTGGGCGGCGTGGGCAACGTGCGCGGCAGCAGATTCGACGCCGCGTTGAGGGCCGCCTGCACGTCCTGCTCGGCCGAATCGATGTCGCGGTCCAGCGTGAACTGCAGCGTGATCTGCGAGCTGGCCGCGCTGCTGACCGAGGTCAGGTGGGCCAGCGACGGGATCTGCCCGAGCTGCCGCTCGAGCGGCGTCGTCACCGCCGAGACCATGGTGTCCGCGCTGGCCCCCGGCAGGATGGTGGAGACCACGATGGTCGGGTAGTCGACCTGAGGGAGCGCGGCGACCGGCAGCTGGTTGTAGGCGGCGACACCCGCCACCGCGACGCCGATCATGAGTAGCGCGGTACCGACCGGGCGCCGGATGAACGGCTCGGAGATGTTCACTGCGTCGGCCGCCCGGTGGTCTTGTGGTCGGGACCGGGGGTTCCCACGGCGGTCGGCGGGCCGCCGGCGCCGCCGCTGCCATGGCCGCTGGCCGCGTCGCGCAGTGAGACGCGGGCGCCCGGACGCAGCTGACTCTGCCCCTCACGTACGACCTTGTCCGACGGCGCCAGGCCCTGGGCGATGAGCGCGTCCTCGCCCTCGATCCTCTCCACCGTCACCGTCCGCAGGTCGGCGCGGTCGCCGTTCACGACATACACGAACGTTCCTTGTGGGCCACGCTGCACGGCGGCCGCCGGGATGACCAGCGCCCCTCTCCGGGTCATCAGTTGTAGGCGGGTCTTGACGAACTGGTTTGGCCACAGGGTGTGCGCCGGGTTCGGGAAGATCGCCTTGAGACGCATGGTGGCCGTCCCCTGGTTGATCTGGTTGTCGATGAGCTCGAGCTTCCCCTTGCCGAGCGTCTGCGAGCCGTCCCGACTGCGGGCCTCGACATCCAGCGCGCCCAGCGCCTGCTGGCGCGCGACGTCGGGCAGGTTGTCCTGCGGCAGCGTGAACAGGACCGCGATCGGATCCATCTGCGCCACCACCACGATCCCGGCGGTGTCGGCGGCGTGCACGATGTTCCCTTGATCGACCAGCCGCACGCCGGTCACGCCGTCGATGGGCGACTTGATGCGCGCGTAGTCGAGCTGCAGCTTGGCGTTCTCGATCGTCGCCCGATCGTTTTGAACGGTGCCCTTGTATTGCTCCACCAGCGCGCGCTGGTCGTCGATCTGCTGCTGCGGGAGCAGGTGCTGTCCGCCCACGGCCTCGTAGCGATCCAGGTTGCGCTGTGCCCCGTCGAGCTGTCCCGTGTCGCGAGCCAGCGCCGCCTCGCCCTGGTGGAGCAGGATCGCGAAAGGGCGGGGATCGATCTCCGCCAGGATCTCGCCGCGCTTGACCGTTTGCCCCTCGTGAAAGACCACCCGGTCGAGCCGCCCGTCGACTTGCGCGCGGACGTTGACCGTCTTGTAGGCCGTCACCGACCCGAGCCCCTCCAGGTAGATCGGAACGTCCCGGGTGGTGGCGGTCGCGACCAGGACTGGAATCGGCCGATCACCGGCGGCCCCGTGCTGGGCGGCCGCCGTCTCCTCACTCTTGCCGCAACCGCCCGCCACGAGCGCGGCGAGCGCCGCCGTGCAGAGGCCGATCCGGTTCTTGCTCATCGCGTCCCCGTCCCTAGGGCGCCCAGCAGCTGTGCGCGCGCCGCGGCCAGGTTGAACTCGGCCTGCACCCGCTGCGCCTCGGCGGTGGTGTGGGCGACCTGCGCGTCGCTGAGCTCGACGGCGCTACCCAGCCCGTGCGCGTAGCGGCCCTCGGCGAGCGTCAGCTGATCGCGGGCGTTGACGACAGCCTCTGCGGCGGCGCCGATGGTCGCCTTGGCGGCCTGCACGGCGAGCCGGCCCTGCTCGACGTCGACCTGGATCTGCAAGCGCAGCGCGGCCTCTTGCCCGGCCAGGTTCTCGAGCGTCCCCTTCGCCTCGCGAAGTTGCCCGCGGGTGAGGCCGCCCTGTAGCAGGGTCCAGCTCAGCGTGAGGCCGGCGTACCAGTTCGGCACCAGCCCGTCGATGGCCGTCCCGTTGTCCGACACGTTGGCGATGGCCCCCAGGCTCGGGCCGTACCCGCCACGCACCGCGCCCACGGTCAGCGCCTGCGCGCGCCGCTGATCCGCGAGGTTGGCCACCTCGGGCCGGGCGTGGAGCGCGCGCTCCGCGAGCGGGCCGGAGGGTCCGTCCTCGCCCGGGATCGGCGGCATCTCCTCGTCGGTGATCGCGAACCGGCCCTCGACCGGCACCCCCATCGCCTGCGCGAGCTGCGCCTCGGATACCTCGAAGTTGTTCTGCGCCGTCACCAGCTGGACCTTCGCGTTGGCGAGCGCCGTCCGCACCGTCGCCAGGTTGATGTCCGGCTGGATGCCGGCCTTGACGAACTCTCGCGTCTGCTCCACGTGCTTCTCCTGGTTCCGCACCGACTCTTCTGCGACCGCCACCAGATCGTGTTGCGCGCGGACCTGGAAATAGGCGCGTCGGACGTTGAACAGCGTCTGCACCTCGGCGGTGCGCGTGTTGTCGGCGGCGGCGTCGCGGCTGGCGCCGGCGGAACGCCAGCGGCCGCTGGTCTGCCCGAAATCGTAGATGAGCTGGGTGGCGGTCGCGCCGAACAGAAAGTAGTTGTACTTGGGATCCCAGCTCACCGGCGTCTGCGTCGTGCCCGACGTGGTGCTCGTGCAGGCGGTGCCGCCGGTTCCCGCCATGCCCCCGGTCGAAACGCAGGCGGGCAGCGCGCCGGGACGGGAGGCGAAGTTGCCGGTCGTGCGTTCGTAGGTTCCGTTCAAGGTCACCTGGGGCAGGTAGGCGGCGCGCGACTCCTCGACGCGTCCCTCGGCCGCTTCGAGCAGGCCGTGCGCTTGCGTGAGGGTCGGTTGGTTGGCAAGGGCGGTCGTCTCGGCCTGGCCGAGCGTCAACGATCTAACCGGTGCATTCGGATCGTCGGAGGTCGGCGCCGCCAGGACGAAGCCTCCGATCGTGACGAGGGGAAACAGCAGAGCGACGAGATGGCGAGGCGGCATGGCGCGGCGAGGTTACCTGTAAGGTCGAAGAGGGAGCTCGGGAAGCGTGCTCGGGCACCGCAACAAACGGGCCACAACCGCACAACCTTTGGCGTTGGTCTGGCCAGGCGGATTCCGGGGCGCTAACCTGTATCAATTCTGGACACCTGTAATTCGTTTGGGCAGGCAGCGACCGGGGCCGACGAGGCGCGGTCGCACCAACCGAGCGGTATCGCGCTTGCTTGATACGCGGCGCGTGCGCCTCGGCCGACCCATCCGTCATCGTCTACTGACCGTCGCTGTTCTCGGCCTCTTGACCGCGGCTCTCTCCGCCGACGCGCTCTACCGCGCCATTTCGGTCACCCGCGTGCAGCGCCTCGAGCGCGGTCGAGAAGCGGTGCGAGATGAGATCGACCGACTGGCGGCGCATCCGACCAGCGGGGGCGCCGCTCTCTCTGCCGCCCCGGTTTCACCCATCGTCGGGATGCGCGGCGGGATCGCCAGCGGTCCGAGCGGGGCTCTGGCGCTCGCGCTCGCGGTTCCGCCGGCCTGGCGCCCTGACCTGCAAAAGCTCGCGGCGCGCGCGGCCGGCGCCGGCGCCCGGGTCGAGATGGAGGCCGAGATCGACGGCGGCCAGCTGGTTGCCCGGATGTTGCGAACGTCACCCGATCGCCTGCTGTGGGCTGCTGTTCTGGTTCGCCCGTCTCCAACCTTGCAGACCTGGCGGCTCCTGGTGGTGGCGCTGGCGTTTTCGGCGCTGCTCCTGGTGGCCAGCGCTTCGTACTCGCTCGTCACCGTCAACCGGGCGGCGGGGGCGCTGCGGGGCGCGCTGGCGGCGCTCGCAGACGATCTGACCGCGCCGGTGCCCCGCTCCCAGGTTCGGGAGCTCGACGACATCGCGGTCGGGATCGATACGCTGGCGCGGCGTCTCGAGGAGTCGCGTCGGATCCAGGAAAGGATGGTCGGGGATCTCGCGCGGCAGGAGCGGTTGGCGGCGCTGGGACGGGTGGTCGCGGGCGTCGCGCACGAGGTGCGGAACCCGCTGGCCTCGATCAAGCTGCGTCTCGACCTGGCGATCCGCGCCGACGCCGCGCTCCCCAGCTCCGCCCGTTCGGCCATCGATCACGCCTCCTCCGAGATCACGCGGCTCGATCGGTTGGTCGCCGATCTCCTGATCGTGGCGGGACGAGCCGTCGGGACGCGGGCCTCGCTGGACGTGGGGGCGCTGCTGCGCGCGCGGGCCGAAGCGCTCGGTCCGTGGGCGGGGCTGCGCCAGGTCGTGATCGGTGTGCACGGGCAGGGGGAGGCGACGGCCGACGGGGACGCGCTGGCGCGCGCGCTCGACAACGTTCTGCGCAACGCGGTCGAGGCTTCGCCCGAAGGCGCGGCGGTCGAGGCGACCATCGAAGACGACGGGAGCTGGCTGCACGTCCGGATCGCCGATCGGGGCGCGGGCGTGCTGCCGGGGCGGGCCGGCGAGATCTTCGAGCCCTTCTTCACCACCAAGCCGGACGGCACCGGGCTGGGGCTGGCGATCTCGCGCGCCATCGCGCGGGCGCACGGTGGTGATCTGATCTACGGACGGCAGGGCCAGGTGACCCATCTCGAGCTCACGCTGCCGCGGGCTGGGTCCGCGGTTGTCGCTGGCGGCCCGGGCCTCGATCTCGGGGCGCAAGCCGTGCGCGCATGAGCGGGGTGGTGCTGATCGTCGAGGACGAGCCGGGCCTGCGGCAAGGTCTGAGCGACGTCGTGACGGCCATGGGATCGGAAGCGCTGACGGCCGCCGGCCTGGGCGAGGCGCGCGGGATCGTCGCGGCGCGGACGGTCGACTGCGTGCTCCTCGACATCCGCCTGCGCGACGGGGACGGCCTCGACTATCTCGGCGAGCTGCGCGGCACCGCGCGCGGCGTGCCGGTGATCGTCGCCACCGCCTACGGAGACAGCGAGCGGACCATCCGGGCGATGCGCGACGGCGCCTTCGACTACCTCACCAAGCCCTTCGACCTCGAGGCGTTGCGCGCCACGATCGAACGCGCGCTCAAGCAGCGCGCGCTGGCGCGCTCGGCCGCCCCGGCGCCGGATCCGCCGGAGACCCGCGCCGATCTGGTCGGGACCAGCGCCGCGATGCTGGCCGTCTGGAAGCTGATCGGTCGGGCCGCCGGATCGACGGCGCCGGTCCTGATCACGGGCGAGACCGGCACCGGCAAGGAGCTGGTCGCGCGGGCCATTCACGCCTACGCGCCGCGCGCGCGACAGCCCTTCATCGCCAGCAACCTGGCCGCGCTGCCGCCCACGTTGATCGAGAGCGAGCTCTTTGGCCACGAGCGGGGCGCCTTCACGGGCGCGACCGCGCGTCGCAGCGGTCGGTTCGAAGCGGCGGCCGGCGGGACGCTGTTTCTCGACGAGATCGGCGATCTCGATCCGGCGTTGCAGACCAAGCTCCTGCGGGTGGTGCAGGAGGGGACCTATGAGCGGGTGGGAGGCAACGATCCGATCGCGACCGACGCGCGCCTCATCGCCGCCACCAGCCGCGCGGTCCGTCCGGGCGCCGCCGGCGCGGCGTTGCGCGAGGATCTCTACTACCGGCTGGCGGTCATCGAGATCGAGTTGCCGCCCCTGCGCGCGCGGCGCAGCGACATCCCGCTGCTGGTCGCGCACGCGCTGCGGGGGACGCCGGCGCGGGCCGTCTCGGAAGAGGCGATGCAGCGGCTCCTCGGCAGCCCCTGGCC
The DNA here is from genome assembly GCA_017881315.1 of Pseudomonadota bacterium. Lineage (GTDB taxonomy): Bacteria > Myxococcota_A > Polyangia > Fen-1088 > Fen-1088 > JADGRB01. The sequence continues at coordinate 11,591 of JADGRB010000062.1, read as the reverse complement.
GGGAAACGTCCGGGAGCTGTTCCACGTGCTCGAGCGCGCGGCCGTGCTCTGCGGCAGCGAGGTGATCGACGTCGGGGATCTGCCCGAGGCCGTCCGCGCCGCGGTGCCGGTCGCGCTCGGTCCTCAGGCGGCGGAGGACATTTCGCTCCACGAGGCGGTGGCCGGCCTGGAAAAGCAGCTCATCTTGCGGGCCCTCGAACGCGCGAAGGGGAACCGCTCCGCGGCGGCTCGCTTGCTCGGGATCGGCCGCCCACTCCTTTACGCCAAGATGGACGAGCACGGCCTCGGTGGCCGGGGCGTGGAGTAGGTCCGTCGCTGCCGAACCCGTGCTAGTCGTAGGCCATGGCTGACGGGCATCCGGGCGATCTCGCGACGCGCGATCTGGCGGTGTTCTGGCACCCGTGCAGCCAGATGCGCGACTACCGCGACTTTCCGCCGCTGGAGGTGATCGGGGCCCACGGCACGCGCCTCGAGCTGGCCGACGGACGCACGATCCTGGACGCGATCTCGAGCTGGTGGTGCAAGGCGCTCGGACACGGCCACCCGCACCTGGCGGCGGCCTTGCGCCGGCAGCTCGAGACCTTCGAGCATGTCATCACCGCCAACACCACCAGCGCGCCGCTGGTGCGCCTGTGCGAGCGGTTGCTGGCGGCGGCCAATGGTCAGCCACCCACGGCGTGGGGGCCTTCCGCGGCGCCGGGGCGCCGGCCAGGGCACTTCGGCAAGGTGTTTCTCGCGGACAACGGCTCCACCGCCGTCGAGATCGCGCTCAAGATGGCGCTGCAGGCGCAAGCACAGCGCGGCGCTCCCGGGCGCACGCGGTTCGCCGCCTTCGAAAACGGGTACCACGGCGAGACGGTGGGGGCGCTCTCCGTCGGCGATCTCGACCTCTACGCGGCTCCCTTTCGGGCGCTCTGTTTTTCGGTGCAACGGACGGGCGGGCTGCCGTACCGGCGCGGCCCGCACGATCCGGCCTGGCTCGACGCCGGCGCCTCCTGGCCCGCCATCGAAGCCGCCCTAGACACCGAGGCCGACACGCTGGCCGCCATCGTGTACGAGCCCGTGCTCCAGGCCGCCGGCGGCATGCGCTTCTTCAGTCCCGATCTGCTGCTCCGTCTGCGCGGGTGGGCCGACGCGCACGGCGTCTACCTGATCGCGGACGAGATCGCGGCGGGGATGGGACGGCTGGGCGCCATCTTGGCCAGTCACCTGGCCGAGGGCGGCGGCCGGTTATCGCGGGCGGCGCTCCCCGATTTCGCGGTGCTCTCCAAGGGCCTCACCGCCGGCACGCTGCCCCTGTCCGCGGTGTTGACCACCGACGCGGTCTACGCGCTCTTCGACGCCGACTACGGCGACGGGCGCGCGTTCCTTCACTCGAATACGTTTACCGGCAACGCGCTCGCGGTGGCGGTGGCCAACGCCGTGCTCGACGTCTTCGCGGCCGACGACATTCTCGGCCGCGTCGGATCGCTGGCGCCGCATCTGCGCGCGGCGATGGAAGCGGTCGCGGCTTCGCGTCCCTATCTGCGGGGCCTGCGGGCCTGCGGCCTGGTCGCGGCGGTCGACATCTGCGCCGCGGAGGGAACCCCGCTCGATCCCCGCCGCCGCACCGGGTACGCCGTCTATCGGGAGGCCGTGCGGCGCGGGGCGTTGCTGCGTCCCATCGGCGACACGATGTACCTGTTCCCGCCGCTCACCGCCACCGCCGCCGAGATCGACCAGATGGCCGCCATCCTCGCCGACAGCCTCGACGCCGTCGTCGGCGCCTAGCTTTCTCCCGGCTTTTCAGAAGCTGGCGGCGGCGACCCAGTACAGCCGATCGCCGCCGCCGGTGGCGAATCCGTGGGCGTAGCCGAGCTCCACCTGGCCACCGAGGTAGTAGCCCAGGTTGAATTCGAAGTGGGCCTCGGCGCCCGCGTCGGTCTTGAGATCCTGGGCACGGAACGGGCCCTGGAACGCGTTTCCGATGTCCGTGAAGAGGACGCCCCAGATGCGGCGCAGATAGAAGGGGAAGGTGTCGTAGCCTTTTTCGATCCAGAGCAGCGGCGCCCGGTACTCCGCCGAGAGCAGCAGATAGCTGTCGCCAGACGCATAGTTCGCCGGGTACCCACGCAGCGGGGCGTACTGGTACTGGTTGAGCAGGACGCTGCGCAAGACGTCCTGGGGGGAATAGCCGCCCAGATTGAAGAAGTCGCGCGTGTCGCCAATGCCGAAGCCGCCCGCGGCCATCAGCGCGAACGCGTGCAGGCGCCTCCACGGGGGGGTCAGATACTCGGTCCAGGACCCGCTCACCTCGGTCGTCCGGAACCGGCCGCCCAGCACCGGGCTAGACAAGCGCAGGCTGAGGCGGATGTTCCGCCCCTCCTGGCCGCTGATGGAATAGGGCCACTGGTGCGCGTCGGTGAACGACCAGTCCAAGCGCAGATCGGCGTACGGTCCACGCTGGGGTTTGATCGTGATGCCACCCGTCGGCTCGCCGACGGGGATCCGGTCGGTGGCACCGTACGCCGCGTAGTTGTAGCTGATGCCGAGGGCGCCCTGCGCGTCGGCGTTGTGCAGGATCGGCAGGTTGGTCCCGACGGTGAGGTTCTCGGAGCGCTGTCGGTAGGTGAGGTTCGCGCCGTCGACGATCAGGCCCGGCGTCATCTGATCGGTGCGCGACACCGTGACACCGAACGACGGCCAGAGCCGATTGTAGCTGTAAGAGAGGTAGCCGGAGGCGTCGCCGTTGGACGGAACCAGAAGCTCGAAGCCGACCGCGTGGTTGCCGACCGGATCGCTGACGCTGGTGTTGAGCTGGAACGTCCGGCCCAGACCGAGCGCTTCCTGGAGAAGCTGGAGGTTCCACTGGCGCGGGTACATGTACTTCCAGGGCGCGTAGCCCACGATCCGCTGCGGCAGCGGTAGGGCGGCGGCGTCTTCCGGCCTGGCATCGGGCGAATCGGTTTCGGCGTCGGGATCGGGGGAGGCGTCGAGGCGCGCGTTGGCGTAAGGCTGCGCGGGCAGGAACTGGCTCGGATCGTAGGGCGTCGACCAGAGGTCGAAGCCGTCCGAGGTGAAACCGGTGAAGACCAGCCGGCGGCCGTCGGGCGAGACGGCGGGCTCGAACGCGCCCGCCAGAACATTGGTCACCTGGAAGAGCCGCCCGGTGCGGAGCTCGTGGGCGTAGATGTCATTGATGCCGCTTCGATCCGACGAAAAGAGGATGAACCGCCCGTCGGGCGAAAACCGCGGATCGATGTCCATGGCCCGATCGATCGAGATCGCGCGGTCGGTGGCGGCCGCGAGATCGTAGATGTGAATGTCCCGAAAACCGCCCGGCTTCCAGCGCGAATAGGTGATGAGGCGACCGTCGGGCGACCAGGCTGGCGTGAAGGCCAGCCCCGGCGCTCCCGGCTGGAGGACGCGCGGCGTCCCCCCCTCGATCGGCAGCAGCGCCAGCTCGCGCGTTCCGGTTCCCGCCAGCACGCAGGCGATCTGCGTTCCGTCGGGCGAGACGTCCGGCTCGTGCGCCCGGGCGCCGCGCGTGAGCTGCCGGATGGTGCCGGCGGCCACGTCGAGGCGAAACAGATCATTCCATCCCAGCTCGGGACTGCCGGAGATGCGCAGCGGCAGCGGCAGATAGTTGACCCGCGGAAAGATCAGCGCCTGCCCGTCGGGCGTCGGCGCCGCCGGACCGCCCCCCTGCATGTCCGCGATCAGTTGACGCGCGCCGGTCTCCGGATTCAGACGGACGTAGGCCGGCGACTGATCGTTGTTGGACCGGTGATAGACCAGCGTGCCATCGCGGAAAAACCTTGCGCCAGGGCCCTCGCCGCGCGGCGAGGGCGCCTCCCAGGTGAGCCGGGTGGCGACGGTGAGGGGCCGACGGCGCGCCTCTTCGGCCTCCAGCGTGTAGCGGTGCGCGATCGATCGCCTCCAGTCGTCCCAGAGGCCGGGGCCGAACAGTCCCACGTAGCCCTGGCCGACGGTCTCGGCGACCGTGCGGTTGAGAGCGCCCGGGATGCAGGTGTCGGCGTAGCGGTGTGAGATCTCCTGGATCTTGGCGGGGCCGTAGCGATCTTCGATGTAGCGCAGCAGGCTCGATCCATAGGCGTAGGCCGCCGTCCCGCCGGGGTAGGCCAGCGGGACCGCCGAGATCTGATCGATCGTGAAGAGCCGACCTTCGAGGTACGGGACCCGCAGGTGCATGTCGAAGAAGCTGCTGCGCAAGCGGCCAGCGGTGGTCTGGCGGGATTCCATCAGCACCGCCATCCCCTCGATGAACCAGGTCGGCTCCGAGAGGTTCGGCGCGAAGGTCCTCCCCAGGATCGTGTTAACCAGCAACGCGCAGGGGCTCAGCATGGTGTCGAGATGGACCACGTGCGTGAACTCGTGCGTGATGAGCAGCTTGACGTAGTCGTCGAAGTCGTTCAGCTCGTCGAGCGAGCCGGGTGGGGCGCCGAAGGCGAAGATGTACTTGTAGGGGATGGAGGTGGCGAGCCCGTTGGCGTCGTCGGTGTCGTCGTTGAGGGTGATGTGCACGCGGCCGCTCGGTCGCCAGTTGAGATAGCGGGTGATGAGCCGGTAGGCGCGCTCGGCGATGTGGGCCGCGCGTTCGGCAAACTTCTGCTCCGTAGGATAGAAGTGGATCTCGAAGTGCGGGGTCTGCAGCGTGTACCAGGTCGCGCGCGGCAGCCGCGGAGTCGGCAGCGCCTCGGCCGGCTCCTCGATCGTGTCGGCACGGGCGCCGCGGGCCAGCGCAAAAAGCGCCACCAGGACGAGGCCGGCCCTGGCGTGCTTTCGCATCGCGCGCGATTCTAGCCGCGCTGGCCGCTCCGGCGAAACATGGTCGTCCGCCGAGGACCCTGGCCACGGGGCCGGTTCGTGGCTAATCTCTGCGCTCTTCAACCGAGGAGTCAGGCATGAAAAGGTCGGCAACAGCGAACTGGAAGGGTGGCCTCAAGAGCGGAAAAGGGACGTTTTCCGCAGCCAGCGGCACCTTCTCGAATATTCCGTACGATTTCGCGCAGCGGTTCGAGAGTGGCGCCGGGACCAGCCCGGAGGAGCTGATCGCGGCGGCGCACGCCAGCTGCTTCTCGATGGCGCTGTCGGGTCAGCTCGAAGCGGCGGGCCTGCCGCCCGAGAACGTCGACACCCGCGCCACCGTCACGCTCGAGAAGGTGGAGGGCGGATTCGCCGTCACCGCGTCGCACCTCGAGGTGACCGTGAAGCTCACCACGCCCGACCGCGAAAAGTTCGACAAGGCCGCCGAAGCCGCCCGCTCGGGCTGCCCCATCTCCAAGCTGATGTCGAGCGCCAAGATCACGCTCGACGCCCGCCTGGCGTAGCTCAGCGGGCGCGGCTGAGATCGCGGCAGATCCGGAGGTGACGTAACGCCGCGCCGTAGTCGCCCGCCAGATCGTAGAGGCGGGCGGCGTTGTAATGGGCGTCGGCGTTGCGGCCATCGACGGTGATGGCGCTCGCGTAGGCCTCGAGGGCCGCGTCGTTTCGCCCCTGGTCTTCCAGCACCACGCCCAAGTTGAAGAGCGCGGTGGGATCGTGCGACCGGATCGCGAGCGCCTGGCGATAGTGCGCCTCGGCGGCCGGGAGATCGCCGCGCTCGTGCAGGATGCGTCCCAGGTTGATGTGCGCGTCGGCATGCTCGGGGGCCTGCATCAGGACCTGGCGGTAGCTGGCCTCGGCCTGTTCGGGATCGGCTTCGTCGACGTCGCACCCGATCTCGTAGATCTCGTCGGTGGAGGGGGGCACCACGTCGCCCCCGGACGGAACCGCCGAGCGCGAGGGGAGCATCGCCATCGGCGCGCTCTCGGGATCGGTGAACGGGCCGTTGAACGCGAGCAGCACCTGGCCCGACTCGGCCTGCCAGCGGGTGTTCCCCTCGTGGACCACGACCGACGAGCCCTCGGCCTGGAGCTGCATGCCGGTCAGCGGCCGGGTGTCGGGGAGGCGCGCCCGCAGCTTCTTGAGCGCCATCCGCACGCGGTGGGGGGGGATGCGCTGGCGCACCAGCTCCTCGGCCTTGCGAAGCAGCAGCAGATCCTGGAACGAAAAGCGCAGCTCGCCGCGCTGGCCGTGCTCGGGCGACAGGACGCCCGCGCGCAGGTAGGCGCGCAATCGGCCGGAAGAGACGCCGATCATGCGCGAAACGTCCTGGGTCGTGTAGCCGCTCAAGCGCCGGGAATATAGCAGCGCACGATCGCGGCGGGGCCGCCAGTTATTGGCGACCTAGCGCTTTCGTGCGCGCTTGCGATCGGCGGCCGGGGCCTCCTCGGAGCGATGCGCGGCGCGGCGTGCGGCGGGCTCTTCGTCCGCTTCGGCGTCGGGCGCCGGCGCGGCGTCCTTGGTGCGCGCCGCCGCCTTGCCGAGGCTGGCCTTGAGCGCGGCCATGAGATCGATGATCCGGGCCGGCTCGGGCGCCGGCGCGCTCTCGGAAATGTCCTGCCCCTGCACCTTGCGGTCGATGTCGGCCTGAATCCGCTCCCGGACCTCGTCGTGGAAGAGCGTCGGCTCGAACGTCTCGCTCGCGATCTGGTCGATGAGCTGCTTGGCGAGCTTGAGCTCCGGCTCACGCACCTCGCCGTCGGGCAGCGGCACCTCGGCCATCGGCCGGACCTCGTCGGCGTAGAGCAACTCCTGCAGAATCAGCGCGCGCCCGTCGGCCGACGGACGCAGCATCACCAGGTACTGCTTGCCCCGGGCGGCGTAGCGGGCCAGCGCCGCGCGGCCGGTCTCGCGCATCGCTTCCGCCAGGAGCAAGTAGGCCTTGTCCGCCCCCTTTTCGGGTCCGAGATAATAGGGGCGCTCGAAGTAGATCGGATCGATGGCCGCCAGCGGGACGAACGCCGCGATGTCGATGCTCTGGGTCGCCTTCTCCTCGAGGGACTTGAGCTCCTCGGCGGTGAAGGTCACGTACTGGTCCTTGGCGAACTCGTAGCCCTTCACCATCTCGTCGCGGCTGACGTTCTCGCCGTCGCGGGGGCAGATGTACTGCTGCTTGAGCCGCGAGCCGCACTTCTTGTGCAGCAGGTTGAACGATATGGCGGCCGAGCTCTGGGTTGCCGGATAGAGCCGGACCGGGATCGACACCAGACCGAAGGAAATGGTCGCGCCTGCGATTGCTCTTGCCATGGTTTGTACGTCAGTGTAGCCGAATGTGGGACAACTGCCAAAAAGCTACGCGGTGGGCCCCCCGATCGCCAGCATCTCCCGGAGTCGGTTGGCCGCCGCCGGCCCCTTGCCGGCGTCCTCGTGCTTGAAGAAGACGTAGGCGGAGGTCCAGGCCTGGGCCTTGAGGCGCTCGGCCCAGCGTCCGATCGCGGCGTCGTCGTAGTCCGTCCGGCGCAGGCGCAAGTAGCCCCAGTCGGCGGTGGCCTGCAGCGGCGTTTCCATCTCGTCCGACTCGGCGATGCAGAGGGCCGCCCGTCGTGTCCGCAGGCATTCGGTGACGTCGTCGGTGAACCAGGACGAGTGGCGGAACTCCAGCGCGGCCGAAAGACCGGCCGGCAGCGCCGCCAGAAAGGCATCCAGGAGCGGCAGATCTTTGCGCAGGAAGGGGGGTAGCTGGAACAGCACCGGGCCGAGCTTGTCGCCGAGGGCGCCCGCCACCTCGGCCAGCCGTTCGACCGCAGCCGTCGTGTCGGCGAGCCGCTTGTCGTGCGTGATCTGCCGCGGGCTCTTGAGCGAGAAGCGAAACCCGGGCGGCGTCTCGGCTGCCCAGCGGGAGAGGACGTCGGCGGTCGGCATCCGATAGAACGTATTGTTGATTTCGACCGCGGCAAGACGCTCGGCGTAGTAGGCCAGCATCTTGGTGGTCGGCATCTTCTCGGGGTAGAAACCGCCCCGCCAGGCCGGGTAGCTGAAGCCGCTGGTGCCGATCAAGATCTGCATGTGTCCGGTGCGCGGAGGGTGGTGCGCCGCCTATGCGTGAGGCCCTTTGCGCGCGCAGGAGTTTGCTTAACGACCACGCTCCTCGGTAAACTATCAGAATGACGCGCGACCGCGTCGCCAATCCGCTCGACGACACGACGCGGACGGCGCCAGCCCCCGAGGCGCCAGTGGTGGCGGATGGCCAGACCCCTGCGGCCTGCCTGGTGGTGCTCTCGGGCTCCAGCGTGGGCGAGATGTACCGGCTCGACAAGGATCGGGTGGTGCTGGGTCGCGGCGACAAGGTGGACCTGCGCCTCATCGACGACGGGATCTCGCGCGAGCACGCCCTCATCCTCAGGGAGGGCGACCAGTTCTGGCTGGAGGATCTCTCCTCGACCAACGGCACCTACTGCAACGGGGAGCGGGTGCAGCGCCACGCGCTCGCCGAAGGGGACAAGATCCTGCTGGGGTCGACGACCATCCTCAAGTTCAGCTACCAAGATCGCCTCGACGAGATGTTTCAGCGACAGATGTCGGAGTCGGCCCTGCGCGATGGTCTCACCCGGGCGTTCAACAAGCGCTATTTCACCGAGCGGATCGACAGCGAGTTTCAGTACGCCAACCGGCACCGCACGCCGTTGTCACTGATCTTCATCGACATCGATCACTTCAAGCGGATCAACGACGCTCACGGCCATCAGGCCGGCGACCACGTGCTGACGCAGCTGGCGATGTTGCTCATGAGCATGCTCGGCGAGGAGGAGGTGCTCGCCCGCTACGGCGGCGAGGAGTTCGCCATCGTGGCGCGCGGCTCGGAATCCGAGGCGGCCGCGGCGCTGTCGGAGCGGATGCGCGCGGCCGTGGCCGCCCATCCCTTTGCCCATGACGGCGCCACCATTCCAGTGACCGTCAGTGTCGGGGTCGCTTCCGCGCCGGCTCCGGGCCTGCGCGTGGCGGCCGATCTGGTCGCGCGCGCCGACGAAACCATGTACACCGCCAAGCGCACCGGCCGTAACCGCGTCTGCGTCGCTGCCGCGCCGCCCCCCAAATAGCGGCGGGCGAGACGCCCACGTCTCATGCAAAAGTGGCGGGCACGCTCAGCGCCCGCCGGAGACGCGCCAGGTACTGCGAGCGCGGGATGGCGGTGGCGCCCAGGCGGGCCAGGTGCGGCGTTGGCACCTGCGCGTCGAGCAACGTGAACCCACCGGCGCGCAGCCGCTCGATCAGGTAGCCGACGGCGGCCTTGGAGGCGTCGGTGCGACGGTGGAACATCGACTCGCCCCCGAAAAATCCGCCCAGCGCGACGCCGTAGAGTCCGCCCACCAACGCCTCGCCCTCCCAGACCTCGACACTGTGGGCCAGGCCCATTCCATGGAGCTGGCCGTAGGAGCGCACGAAGTCATCCGTGATCCAGGTGGACGGTCGGTCGGCGCCGGCCTCGGCGCAGGCGCGCATGACGCCCTCGAAGTCTCGGTCGACGGTGAATCGCCAGCCCCCCCGGCGCGCGGCACGTCCGACGCTCCGGTGCGGACGCCAGGCGTCGAGCTCGAAGACCGCGCGCGGGTCGGGCGACCACCAAGTCAGAACTGGATCGGACGACCAGGGAAAGATCCCGGCGCGATACGCGGCGACCAACGTCTCCGGCAGCAGCTTGCCGCCCAGCGCGACCAGGCCGTTCGGAGCCGAGTCCGACTCCGAGGCGGCCTGCACCGGCACGGGGCCGGGTTGCGACCGGTCGTTCGGATCCACCCGCGCAGTTTACGCTTGATGGAGGACTTCGGTCCCTTTCGATTGGGCTTCGACCGGCGAGCCCGCGGCCTGCGTCGGCTCGGCGCCATTGGTATTGGCCACCTCGCGCGAGCGCCGACGGCCGCCACTCACCATGCCGCCCTTACGTCCCGCTTCGCGGGCTTCCTTGGAATCGAACTCGTGCGCCGTGCCTTTTTGATGGGCGGCCTTTCCACCCTGCGACGAAATCTGGCGCTGACGTGTCCGGTCCATGCTCGCGAAACCACGTCCACGGCTCTCGACTTTTTCGGTGCTGTTGCTGATCGACATGACGGTTCCCTTCTTCCGCGGATCTTTTGTCCCGCGTCGTGTCTAGACGGAGTGCTCACAAAAAAACTGCGCACGATCCGGCCCCGGAACAGGGGGGAGGGGACAAACAATCTCGAAGGGATGCGGGACTTCAGCCTTCGGCCAGCTCGTCTGGATCCAGCTCGACCATTCCCGGGACGGGCGGCGGTCGGTTTCCCGGCGCGCTCGGATCGCGCACCGCCAGGACCTTTACCCGAAACTCGATGTCGCGGCCGGCCAGCGGATGAAGCAGGCGGACCTTGGCCGCTGCGGCGTTCACGGACAGGATCTTGAATCGGACCGGCGCGCCGGAAGTCGGATCCTTGGCTTCGAAGATCGCTCCGGGCTCGAGCTTGGTCTCCTGGGGAAAGGCGTTACGTGCCATTTCGGTAACGGGGAGGGAGTCTTCGGTGCCGAACGCCTCCCGGGCCGGAACCTCACCCTGCTTCTCGTCGCCTGGACTCAGGCCTTCCAGGCGCTTCTCCAATCCCGGCAGCATCTTGCCGTCGCCGTGGACGTAGCGCAGAGGCCCGCTTCGGTCCGATGATTCGATGACCTCCCCGCCTTTGACTTTGAGCTCGTATTCGAGCTCGACACTCCGACCCGGGACGATTTTCATGCACCCGATCGTAATGCTCCAGCGCGCACTTTGAAAGGTGATCTAAAGGTCATCGTGGACCCAATTGGGGAGCGCGCGTAAGATGGTAACCGGTGGATTACCGGGTGATCGGCTGACGAAAATCGCCGTATTCCCGCCACCGACTGAAGAATATCCGAGCTTCCTCGCCAGAAAGGCCCGCTATGAGCATAGGTTTCCCCCAGCCTAGGGTTCGACGCTCGCCTTCGATGTTCCACGAACCGTGCGTTGTCCTGGTGGCCATCGCCATGTTGGGCTTAGCGGGCGGATGTGGCGGTGGGGCCCAGACGAGGAAGCCTGACGCGGGCACAAAGACCGATGGTCCGGTCATGACCCAGGATGGTGGGGGGACGGACTCGGCCCATGGCGAGGCCCCCGGGATCGCGCTCGGACAGCCCTGCACGGACGCGGCGAAGTGCGGCTCGGGCATTTGTGTCGATGGCGTCTGCTGCAACACGGCCTGCGCCGGCGCCTGCCTGACCTGCGCCGCCTCGGGCAGCGTCGGTACCTGCGTTCCGGCCGATGTCGGCACCAATCCACGCAAGGGCTGCACCGACATGGGCGCGGCCAGCTGCGGGACCGACGGTCTCTGCGACGGCACGGGGAGCTGTGAGAACTACGCCGCCGGCGTGACCTGCCAGCAGCCGGGGTGTACCGGATCGACGCTGACCTTCGCGGGACGTTGCGATGGCGTGGGGACTTGTATGACACCGGCGAGTCAGTCGTGCGCGCCGTGGACCTGCGGATCGACAGGCGCCTGCAAGACCATCTGCTCGGCCGATGCCGATTGTACGGCCGGCAACTTCTGTGTCTCGGGAAGCTGCGGGCTCAAGCCACCGGGCGCGACCTGCGGCGCCGGCGGCGATTGCAAGTCGGGAATCTGCGCGCAGGGCGCCTGTTGCGCGACGACCTGCGCGGGCAACTGCAAGTCCTGCGCGCTCACCGGGAGCGCCGGGACCTGCACGAACGTGCCGAGCGGACAGGATCCGCAGGGGCAATGCGCGGACGC
>JADGRB010000061.1 GCA_017881315.1 Pseudomonadota bacterium | reverse complement strand
CCCGGTGGGCGCCGCCAGCGCGACCGTCAGCCCCTTGCGCTTCAAGATCGAGACGATGCCGCGCACGATGGTGGTCTTGCCGACCCCCGGCCCGCCGGTAATCACCGCGACCTTGGCGTGCAGAGCGAGCTTGACGGCCTCCGCCTGCTGGCGCGCCAGCGAGATGCCCGCCTCCCGCTCGTACCAGGCGATCGCCTTGTCCTCGTTGCCGAGGGCAGCCGGCGCTGGCGCGGCGAGCAGCCGCTGCAACCCGGCGGCGAGCGCGCTCTCGGCGCGATAAAGCTGGGCTTCGTAGACGGCCGGATCGCGCGAATCATCGACAAAGGAGGCGTCGATCGCGACCTCTCCCGTACGCGCCAGGCGATCGATCGCCTCGCCGGCCGATTCCTCGGGGACGTCCAGCAGCGCGGCCGCCTTCTGCATCAGCCTCGTCCGCGGCACGAAGACGTGGCCCGCGCTTGCCTCGTCGTCGAGGGCGTGCCGCACGCCGGCCTCGATGCGCGCCGGGGCGTCCCGCGCGACCCCCAGCGCCGCCGCCAGCTTGTCGGCCGAGAGAAACCCGATGCCCCAGACGTCGAACGCCAGCCGATAGGGGTTCTCGCGCACGCGCGCGATGGAGGCCGCGCCGTAACGTTTGTAGATGCGCGCGGCGAACGCGGGCGAGACGCCGTAGCCCTGCAGGAAGACCATCACCTCGCGCACCTGACGTTGCGCGCTCCAGGCGTCGCGCACGGCGCGCGCGCGCGACGGACCGATGCCGGGGACCTCGCCGATCCGCCCGGGATCGCGGTCGAGCACCTCCAGCGTCTCGATCCCGAAGCGCGCCACGATGCGCGTCGCGAACTCGGGCCCGATCCCCTTGATGAGCCCCGAGCCGAGATAGCGCCGCAGCCCTTCCAGCGTCGCGGGCGCCACCTCGGTGTAGCTGGCGACGCGGAACTGCTCGCCGAAGCGGGTGCTCTGCTCGAACCGCCCGACCACCCGCAACGCGGCGCCGGCCGGCACGCCGACCAGGCTGCCGACCACCGTCACGACCCGCTCGCCGGCGTCGAGCTTGAGGCGCGCCACCGTGAAAGCGCCATCCCCGCCCGAATAGACCAGCCGCTCGACGGTCCCCACCAAGGTTTCGTCCTGACCGGCGCGCGGCGTCGGACCGGCTCTGTCGAACAGATCCACCTGGGTGATGGGAGCACGACCGGATGTCGGCTTCAACGGCGGCCGTGCTAGTTTTGACAGCACATGGCGTCGCCGCCGCCCCTGCCGCCCGACGCCCGCAAGCGCCCACCGCGACCGCCGGCTCCGCCCGCGCCGCCCCGACCCGCGCTCGGTCCACGCCTGCCGCCACTCGGGCCCCCGGGGTCCGGGCTCGGTCCGCCGCCTTTCCCACCCGATCCGCCCGATCCGCCGGATCCGCCCGGGCCGCCCACACCTCCGCCCACCTCGCTGGCTTCGTCGCGCATCGACGTGGTGAACCCTTCGGACGGCGGCTTCTTCTTCTGGCTGTTCAAGCTCTACGCCTTCGGGCTCTGCTGCGGGCTCGGGCTGATCGTGCTCGGCGGCCTCGGCGCCTACCTCTACTTCGCGGCCACGCTGCCCGCGCTGCCCGATCTGGCCACCTACCACCAGGTCGCCGCGACGACGACCATGATGCGCGGCTGGGACGGGACGCCGCTGGCGGAGCTGGCCACCGAGCGGCGTGAGATCCTGCCGTTCGAAGAGTTCCCGCCCCAGCTGGTGCACGCCTTTCTGGCCGCCGAGGATCGCCGGTTCTACGAGCACCACGGCCTCGACTACCGCGGCATCGCGCGCGCGGTGGGCGCCAACTTTCGCGCCGGCGAGGTCGCGCAGGGCGGCTCGACCATCACCCAGCAGGTCGCGAAGTCGTTCCTGTCTTCCGAGCGGACCATCCAGCGCAAGATCCGCGAGGCGATCCTGGCCCGGCGCCTCGAGACCCGTTACGCCAAGCGCGACATCCTGACGCTCTACCTGAATCAGGTCTTCCTCGGCCACAGCGCCTACGGGGTGGCGGCGGCGGCGCGACGCTACTTCGACAAGGCGGTCGGCGATCTCGATGTCGGCGAGATGGCGCTCCTGGCGGGCCTGGTCCGCGCGCCGTCGCGCTTCTCGCCGCTCGCCAGCCTGGACGCCGCGCGCGCGCGCCGCGACCAGGTCTTGTCCGCCATGGTGGCCGCCGGCTATCTCACCGAGGTCGAATCGAACCGCTGGCGCGCCCGGCCGGTCATCGTCCGTCAGCGCCCGGACTTCTTCCGGACCGTCTCCCCCTACTTCGCCGAGCACGTCCGCCGCGACGTCGCGCGCCGCTACGGCGACAAGAAGCTCTACGAAGGCGGCCTCGAGATCGAGACCGCCGCCGTCCCCTGGATCGATCTCGCCGCGCAGGAGAACGTCGACTTCTCGCTGCGCAAGCTCGACAAGCGCCAGGGCTGGCGCGGGCCGGTCACGCACCTCACCGGCGCGGCGGCGGACGAATTCCGGCGGCGCCTCGCCGCCCGCTACGGCACCGACCCGCCGGCCGAGGATCGACTGTTTCTGGGCCTGGTCGAGGGGACGACCGTCGACGGCACGGCGCGCGTGCGGGTGGGCACCGGCATCTACCCGCTGCCGGCCGCCAGCCTGTTGTGGGCGTTTCCATTCACCGTCAAGGACGCGGTCAACGACAAGAAGCTCGAGTCGGCGGTGGGCCTGCTACGCGCCGGCGACGTGGTGTGGGTCAGAAACGCGCACCAGTCGAAACGGGCGCGCTTCTCGGACTGGATCTACGACAGCAAGAGCGAGGTGAGCTGGCTGCCCGCCTACGATGAAACCTTGCCCGGCAAGGCGCCCAAGCGCCCGCGCCCGATCGAGCTACAGCTGGAGCAGACGCCGCGGGTGCAGGGGACCGTCTTCTCCTACGACCACGGCTCCGGCTACGTGCTGGCGATGGTGGGGGGCGACGACTACGACCGCTCCGAGTTCAACCGCGTCTCGCAGGCCTGCCGCCAGCCGGGATCGGTCTACAAGCCGATGTACTACTCGCTGGCGCTCGATCGGGGCTACGGGTTCGCGTCGCTGCTCAACGACGTGCCGCGCGCCGAGGTCGATCCCGTGACCGGCGAGGTCTGGACGCCCACCAACCTCAACAACACCGTCGACTATCAGGTCACGCTGGAATACGCGCTCATCTGGTCGAAGAACGTACCGTCGGTGCAGCTGTTCAAGCTGATGGGCGCCAAGGACGTCGAGGCCTGGGCGCGCCGCCTGGGCATCACGACGCCGATCATCGCCGACCAGGCGCTGGCGCTGGGCGCGTCCTGCACCCGCATCGACGAGCTGACTCGCGCCTTTTCGGCCTTCGCGAAGAATGGCGCGCTGGTCGATCCGGTCTACGTGCGCCGCATCCGCGATCGCAGCGGCGCGGTCCTCGAAGACCACACCGCCATCGGCGATCCGTTCGGCGCGCCCGGCGAGCGCCTGGATCGACTGGTTGCCCTGGCCACCGCGGCGCCAATCACGCCCGTGATTCCGCCGCGCACGGCCTGGCTGACCTCGATGCTGCTTCGCCACGTGGTCACGCGCGGGCACGCCCCGGCGATCCGGACCGCGAACCTCTTCGCGGCGGGCAAGACCGGCACCTCCAGCGCCACCATGGACACCTGGTTCATCGGCTACACCTCGCGCTGGATGACCTCCACCTGGATCGGCGACGATCAGCACGAGCGGCCGCTCGGCCAGAAGGACGCCGCGTTCATGCTGACGGTGCCGATGTTCGCGCGCTACATGACCGAGGTGACGGCGGGGCTGCCGCTGGTCGACGTCCCCTGGGAGCGGCCGGCCGGCGTCAAGGCCGACGACACCGGCGGCAAGCTGCGCACCACGATGGACGAGGTGCTGGCCGACGGCCTGGCGGAGACCGCCGGCCCCCACAAGCCGCCGCGCAAACCCCCGCCCGCGCCGGGCGCGACGCCCGCGCCGAAGACCGCGACCACGCCGGCCACGCCGACGGCCACGAAGCCACCGCGTCCCTGAGGGGAATCGCGATCAGCCGCCCTGCAGGTGCAGCGCGAATTCGAGCAGGCGCAAGGTCTCGTCGCGCGTGGCGCTCAGGTGTAGCCGCACGATCTTCCCCTGCCGGGTGAGCGTCGCGCGGGAGAGCAGCGACGAGAAGCCGCTCAGCAACACCAGGGGATTGGATCGCAGCCTGCCCACGATGATCGGCCACTGCGATTCCCAGTGCCGCGCCGGCTCCTCGCTCTGGAATTCGCCTTCGAGGTCGACGAACGGGCTGTCGTCGACGCCGACCACGCCGCTGACCGCCGGGGGAACCTCCATCCCATAGAGCAGGTGCGGCCCTTCGCCGGCGACGCCGCTGGTCTTGAAGATGTCGACCGCGCTCACCATCAGGTCGCCGTCGGGCGGCATGAGCCCCTCTTCGGCGCCGATGCGCGAGAGCAAGGGGGCCCACCCGAGGGCCTCGACGTCGCGGGCGCCGCCGTCCGCGGCGCCGCCGTCCGCGACGCCCGCTTCCGGTGCGGTGCCCGCATCGGCCCCAGTCGACCTTCCCGGCGACGGGGCCAGCAGCATCGCGCGATACGCGGGCGGCGTCACGACGGCCAGGCCAGGCGCCGGCAGGACGATGATCCGGTCGTCGCGCGTGGCGAGCCCGCCCGCGGGTGCTCCGCGGCGCGCGCGCCGTTCGCCGACGGGCCGTCCCGATTCGTTCCGCCAGGCGAGCACCCGATCGGTGGCACGCGCACCGCGCGCGAGCGCCGCACGCAGCGCGACTTCGTCGATGTGGTGGCGGACGGCCAGGAAGGTCACGCTCGGGTCGAGCGGGTGCGGCGTCGCGATCAGCAGCGCGTCGAAGGCCCCGAACAGGTCGAGGCCAGTCCCTTCCAGCAGATCGCGCCGGTCGGGGAGCCGCATCAGCAGCGCGTCGACCGGGGCCGCGTAGTCGGTCCCCCGCAAGCGGTCGAGCCGCAGCAGGGCCGTGAGCCGCGACCCCTTGGGGCCGTACGCGTTCAGATCGCTGGTGGGCGCGGGCGCGTTGTCGTCGTCGGAGGGAGAGGCGCCGCCCGCGCGCTCACGATCGTCGGCGCGGGTGGCCAGCGTGCCGCTCGCCGGGGGGGCGACGCGACTGCGCGCGCGTCGTTGCGCCTGCCCCTTCGCCGCCCCGCCGCCGGCGGGACCGCCGAGGGGGAGATCCTTGACCTCGTCGAGGCGCATGCCCGTGATCTCGATGTCGACCCGGCCGCCCAGCCCGCCCCGCGCACCGAGGCCGAGGCCGACCCCGACCAGCGCGAGGTGCGCCAGCACCGAGACCGCGAGAGCCCAGCTCCACCGCCGCATGCGGAATCATTATGGCTTAAACAGCTCCCGGCACAGGTTTCCTGTGTCGGTGAAGGAAGCCGCGCTACGCTCGTCGGGTGCGCGAGCGTCAGCGAAGGTTGAAGCGGGCGGCGATGATCGGGGCGGCCGGGGCCACGCCGACGGTGAGGAGGGCGCCGTCGCGGGGCCATTCCTGGACGATCTCGACGAGCGCGGCCGACAGAAAGGCGCCCGCCACGCGGGCGGCCGCGGCGTCGCTGGAGGTGGCGTCGGCCGCGATCAGGCGACCGCCCGGACGCAGGCAGGGACAAAGCGCGGCGATCCAGCGCGCGGCTTCTTCGTCGGAAAGGCCGGCGACGTTCTCGACGACCAGCGCGGAGAGCGAGCCCCGGCGAAGCGGGAGCTCGGCGGCGGCCAGCGTGACGTCGAGCGGCCGCCCCTCCTTTTGCGCCCGTCTCCGCGCGCGCAGCGCCGGGGTCCGCTGCTCCGCTTCGACGAGGACCAGCGTTCGCCCGCCGCGCGACACCGCGTCGCCCAGCCACGGCGGGCCGATCACGATCACCGGCGCGCGTTCCGACGTCCAGCGCAAGAGCGCCTCCAGCATCGGCTGGCTCCCCAGAGGGCCTGAAAGCAACGGACCGCGCATGCGCCGGCGCAAACTATCACGGCGGAGCGCGCGATCATGAGGTTCTGCGTGCGGCTCGAACCGGGCGCCGACGCCGCCCGGCTGGGCGGAAAGGCGCGCTCGCTCCTGCGGCTCGCCGCGGCCGGGTTGCGCGTCCCCGAGGCGTTCGTCGTCACGTCGGATCTGTTCGCGTCGCTGCGGGCCGGCGGGCCGGCGCTCCCCGCCACGCCCGCAGCGCCCGGCGCGCTGGCGGCGATCGCGCAGGCGTCCCGGGCGCTCGCGGCGCGATCTTGGCCCGACGGGCTCATCGAGACGCTGGCGGCCATGCTCCGGACGCTGGCGCCCGGGCCGGACGCGCGGTTCGCGGTCCGCTCGTCGGCCTCGATCGAGGACGGCGTCGGGACCCTGGCGGCCGGCCTCTATCTCTCGCGGCTCGACGTTCCGGGCGAAGACGTCCCCGATGCGATCCGGGCCGTGCTCCTGTCCGCCCTCGGACCGGGCGTCATCGCGTATCTCGCGCAGCATCGCCTCTCGCCCGACGCGCTGGGCGTCTCCGTGCTCATTCACCGATTCGTTCGCGGTGATTCGGCGGGGACGGCGGCGTTCGATCCGACCTCGCCGACCTCGCCGACCTCGCCGACCTCGCCGGCCTCGTCGGAGACTCCGGCCATCGAAATCCAGACTCATGTTGGCGACGCCCGCGCCGCACGCGCCGGCCTCGGCGCCGCGCTCGGTAGGTTGGCGGCGGCGCACGGCGCCGTCGAAGTGGAATGGGTCGCGACGGGTGGCGAGGTGACCTTCTTGCAGCTGCGCCCGTATCAACCGTCGCGAAGCTCGCGGCGCGCCGGTGGGCCAGATCCCGCGGGGCGCTGGCGCTGGGACGCCGTCCACAATCCGCTTCCGCTCTCACCGGCGCAGGCGGGGTTGGTCGCGCTCGTCGACCGGACCTGCCCGACCGGTTTTCGACAGCGGGTCACGGATGGGTATCTCTTCTGTGCCGAGACTGCGTCCCCCCCAGCCACGACCGGGCCCGACGTACTCACCGCGACCGCCGCGCTCGACGCCCTCCGCGTCCTCGCCGAGCCGCGCCTCGCGATGTCCGCACCGACGCTGGAGCAGACGCTGGAAAATTTCACCGCGATCTATCAGCCGCTGTTCGGCGTCGTGCAGCCGGCGGCACGGGCGGCGCGCGCGGCGCTGACGGTCTTCCTGCGGCACCACGGGATCGACCCCGGGCCGCATCTCCCCGCGCTGCTGGGGGCGATCCCGTCGGCCGCCAGCGAGCGGGCGCGCCACGCGCGTGCTTTCGTCGAAGCGCCGGACGCGGCAGCTCAGGCGATCGCGCGCGCCGCCTATCTCGAGGCCTTCGGCGACGAGTCGCCCTGCTGGGACGTCGTCGCGCCCACCTGGCGCGAAGCTCCCGAAGCCCTCGACAGGCGCTTGCGCTCCGCGCGTCGTGCCCCACCGCGCGAGCTGGAGAGCCCCGCCTTTCAGGCAGCCGTCGCCACGATTGTCGACCGGCTGCCCTCCGGCGCGCGGGAAGACTGGGCGGCCCATCTGGCGGCGGCGCGGGCGGGCGCCGCGGTGGGCGAAGACGACGACGCTCTCTACGCGCGCGCCGCCGCCCAGGTGCGGCACGCCCTGCTTCGCGAGGCGGCCCGGCTCCGTGCGAGCGGCGTCCTCGACCGGGCGGACGACATCTTTTGGCTCCCGCTTGAGCTCGTTCGGCGCGACGCGGATGGCGCCACCCGGCTCTCGCGCGATCAGGCCGGCAGGCTGGTGGGCGAGGCCCGAGCCGCCGACGGCGAGGCGCGCAAGAACCCACCGCCAATCTCGAGCGCCGACGTCTCGCCGGCAGCGTCCGCGCCAATCCAGGGACGATCGGGCGCCGGCGGCGCTTGCATCGGACGGGTCCGGATCTGGCCCGGCCAAGATCTCGCCGGGGCGGAATCCGCGGACGAGATCGTGGTGGCCCGGACGATCCTTCCGACGGAGCTCCCGCTCATCGCGGCGTCGGCGCTGGTGGTCGAGACCGGAGGCCCCCTCGACCACGTCGCGGCGCAGGCACGCGAGCGGGGCATTCCGGCGGTGGTCGGCGCCGCCGGCGCCTGCCAGCGTCTGCACGACGGCGATCGGGTCCTGGTCGACGGCGACGCGGGGTTGGTCGTGAAGCTGGGCGAGCGCTGATCAGATCGCGTGGGCGTCGATCAGGCGAACCAGATCCTCGTAGCCCCCGATGGCGCGGCCGTCGACGAAGATCACGGGAACCGTCCGACGCCCACCGGCGGCCTCGATGAGCGCGACGCGCGCATCGTCGTCGCCGGTCACGTCGATCTTCTCGAACGAGATCCCTTCCTTGACGAGCAACGCTTCGGCCCGTCGGCAAGAGCCGCAATGGGTCGTGCCGTAGAGCCGCACCCGAGCGCCGCCTTCGGCGCCTTCGCTGTCGGCCACTTCGCTCACGCCGGTTGGATGCGGATCAACGCTCGTCGGTTTCGCCGTCGTCGGCGAGATACTCGAGGATGACCTCGTCCAGGCTCTTGTCGGACACCAGATCGCCGGAGAAGGCTTCCTGCGGCGCGGTCGCCTGCGCGTCCCAGGGCATGCGGATCTTGCCCGAGGTGCCGACCACCGACCCGGCCTCTGCCCCGACGGTCTGCATGGCAGACTGCGTCGCCGGCGCGATCCGGACCGGCGCGGGCGTCTCCCAGGGCATGCGGATGTCGCGCGCGGAAGCGAGAGGTTGCGGTTGAGCTTCCGGACCGGACGACGGGGCACGAGCGCGGTTGCCGGCCACATAACCGGACGAGCCGTCCCGAACGGCGTAGTGGCCACCCGCGCGGGCGCGCGCCGGCCAGGCGGCGGGCGGCGGAGTCGTCCCCGCGATCGTTCCATGGACGGGAGGTTGGCCGGCGCCGACATTGATGACCACGTTGCGCCGGACGACCACGCCGTCGGCCGCGTTGGCCAGCACGACCGAGGGCCGTCTGGCGGCCGCCGGCTGGACCGCGACCACCGGCTTCGGCGTCACCTTCGGCGGAGCGGCATGCGCGGGCGCCGCGCTGCTCGTGACCACCGCGGGCTCGGGAGCGGCTGCCGGGATCGGCGGCGCCACCGCGCCGATCGCGACAGGCGCCGGATCGACGAGCACCGCAGGCTCGCCCCGCGCAGTGAAGAACGCGGCGATGCGGGCGTCGTGCTCGGCGTGCGTCAGCTCGATGATCATCAGCTTGTGCAGCTTCTGCATTGCCGCGCGCACCACGGTCTCGTGCGCCTCGGCGTCATACTCCTGTTTCTTCGACGAGAGGATGGTCCCCTCGTAGAAGAGGTGCGTGTAAAGACGGGCATAGCCGGGCCCCGAGTCCTCGGTCTGGATGTGGAACACGCGCCCGCCGTGACGGAGATTGTGGTTGTATCCGAGAATTGGGCTGGGCGAGCGTCGGGACGACATTGGGAGCGACCACCAATTATATCGCTAGAGTTCGGAGATTCCTTGAAGATCTCATCCGTGCGCATTGGCGCCCACCCTGGAGCGGGTTAAGATTTCGCGCTTGTCGGTGAACGGCAAGACCCCATGACGCGACAAGCAAAAATAGAGCGCAAGACCTCGGAGACGGCCATCGAGCTCAGCCTGCGCCTGGACGGCAGCGGCCAGCGCCGGATCGAAACCCCGGTTCCGTTTTTCAACCACATGCTCGAGTCGGTGGCCCGCCATGGGCTCTACGATCTGGAGGTGCGGGCCAGCGGCGACGTCGAGGTCGACCCCCACCACACGGTCGAGGACGTGGGCATCTGCCTCGGACAGGCGTTCCGCGAGGCGCTCGGCGATCGGAGCGGCATCACCCGTTTCGGCGAGGCGACCATCCCGATGGACGAGACGCTGGTCTCGGCGGCGGTCGATTTCAGCGGGCGCGCGGCGTTCGTCTACCGCGCCGATTCGCTCAAGGGGCGCCGGGTGGGGACCTTCGACGTCGAGCTGGGACGGGAATTCTTCGGCGGCTTCGCGAGCGCCGCCCTCTGCAACCTGCACCTGGAGGTGCGCTACGGCGAGAACGCGCACCACATGATCGAGGCGCTGTTCAAGGCGTTCGCGCGGGCCACCTCGGCGGCGGCTCGGGTCGATCCGCGGGTGGTGGGCGTCCCGTCGACGAAGGGGACGCTCACCAGGTGAGCACGGCCCGGATCGCCGTCGCCGACCTGGGGAGCGGAAACCTGCGCAGCGTCGCCAAGGCGCTGACCGCGGTGGGCGCCGAGGTGGTGGTCAGCGCGGACGCCGACGTCGTCGCGCGGGCCGACAAGCTGGTGGTGCCGGGACAGGGGGCCTTCGGCGCCTGCGCCGCCGAGCTCGACCGCGGGGGCGGCGCGCTCCGCCAGGCGGTGCTCGATTTCATCGCCGCCGGGCGTCCGTTCTTCGGGATCTGCATCGGGATGCAGCTGCTGTTCGGCAGCAGCGAAGAGAACCCGGAGGCGCCGGGGTTGGGGATCTTGCCGGGACGGGTACGCCGGTTCGCGGACCGGCCCGGGCTCAAGATCCCGCACATGGGCTGGAACAGGACGGCGCGTGGACCGGCGGCCGGCGCCGGTGTCGCCGACGGCGCCTTCTTCTACTTCGTGCACAGCTATTACCCGGACCCGGCGCGCGCCGAGGATGTGGCGCTCACCACCGACTACGGCGCGCCGTTCTGCGCGGCGGTCGCGCGCGACAACGTGTTCGGCACGCAGTTTCACCCCGAGAAGAGCCAGGCGGCCGGCCTCTCGCTCCTCCGCCGGTTCGCGAGCGCCTGACCACCGTGCTGGTCTTTCCCGCCATCGATCTGCTGGGCGGCGCGGCCGTGCGTCTGGAACAGGGCCGCCGCGAGAGCGCCAAGATCTATAGCCGCGCGCCCTGGGAGGTGGCGGCGGGCTTCGCGGCGGCGGGCGCGCCGCGGATCCACGTCGTCGATCTGGACGCCGCCTTCACGCGCGCGAGCGCGGCGCGGATCGACAACCACGCGACCTTGAAAAGAATCGTGGAGGCAGCCGGGATCGACGTGGAGACGGGGGGCGGCGTCCGATCGCTCGACGACTGCGCGCGCCTGTTCGACCTGGGCGTCAAGTACGTCATCCTCGGCACGGCGGCGGTCAAGGACCCGGCCTTCGTGGCGTCCGCCTGTGCGCGCTGGCCCGGCGGGATCGTGGTGGCGGTCGACGCGCGCGAAGGGAAGGTCGCGGTGGAGGGCTGGACCGAAGACACCCAGGCGGACGCCACCGACATCGGTTTGGCGGTGGCACGCGCGGGCGCGGGCGCGGTCCTCTACACGGACATCGGGCGCGACGGGATGCGGTCGGGGCCCAACTTCGATGCGACGGCGCGACTCGCGGGGCGGC
This sequence comes from Pseudomonadota bacterium, assembly GCA_017881315.1. Lineage (GTDB taxonomy): Bacteria > Myxococcota_A > Polyangia > Fen-1088 > Fen-1088 > JADGRB01. Next base: position 7,107 of record JADGRB010000061.1, on the reverse strand, counting down.
TTCGCCCCTGCCCGGTGATCGCCTCGGGCGGCGTCGCGCGGCTCGACGATCTCGACGCGCTGATCCCGACCGGCTCCTTCGCGGTGGTGGTGGGCAAGGCGCTCTACGAGGGCGCGTTCTCCGTCGAGGAAGCCCTGGCGCGTGCCCGCCAGCGGAGCCAGTAGCGAACATGCTCTGCAAGCGGGTCATCCCCTGCCTGGACGTCGACGGGGGCCGGGTGAAGAAGGGGGTGCGGTTCAAGGAGCTGCGCGACGCGGGCGATCCGGTGCTGGTGGCCGCCGCCTACGACGCGCAAGGCGCCGACGAGATCTGCTTCCTCGACATCACCGCCTCGTCCGATGGGCGAAACACCATGCTCGACGTGGTGCGCGCCACGGCCGAGCGGGTGTTCTTGCCCCTCACCGTCGGCGGCGGCGTCCGTTCGGTCGAGGACGTCCGGGCGCTATTGCTGGCCGGCGCGGACAAGGCCGGCATCAACACCGCCGCGGTCGCCGATCCGGATCTGGTGCGCCGGGCGGCCGACGCCTTCGGCAACCAGGCCATCGTCGTCGCCGTCGACGCGCGCCGCGAGCCGGGCTCGGACCCGCTGCGCTGGGAGGTCTACACGCACGGCGGCCGGCGCCCGACCGGCATCGACGCCGTCGCCTGGTGCGAACGGATGGCGAAGAACGGCGCGGGCGAGATCCTGCTCACCAGCATGGACCGCGACGGCACCCGCGACGGCTTCGACCTCGAGCTGACCCGCGCGGTGGCCGACCGGGTGCCGGTGCCCGTGATCGCCTCGGGCGGCGTCGGCAACCTGGAGCACCTCTACCAGGGGATCGTCGACGGTCACGCCGACGCGGTGCTGGCGGCGTCGATCTTCCACTTCGGCGAGTCGACGGTCGGCCAGGCCCACGATTACTTGCGCGCGCGCGGCGTGGCCGTCAGAGATAAGGTGGAATGATGGTGGTGCCTGGGGAGCTGCTTGCCGCGATCGCCTTCGACAGCGCCGGGTTGGTCCCGGTGGTGGCGCAAGACGCCCACAGCGGAACGGTGCGGATGGTGGCCTGGGCGAACGCGGAAGCGCTGACGGCGACGCTCGCCACCGGGGCGGCGCACTTCTGGAGCCGATCGCGCCAGGCGCTCTGGCGCAAAGGCGAAAGCTCGGGACACACGCTGGCCGTCCGCGAGGTCCGGATCGACTGCGACGGCGACGTGGTCCTCTACCTGGTCGACGCCGAAGGGCCGTCCTGCCACACCGGCGCCACGTCGTGCTTCTTTCGCCGCGTGGCCCCCGACGGCGCGCTCCAAGCCGACGACGGACCGCCGGAATCCCCCGCGCGGGTGCTCTCGCGGGTGGCGAAGGCGATCGCGGCGCGGCGGCGCGAGCGCCCCGAAAAGTCGTACGTCGTGTCGCTGCTCGACGCCGGGTTCGAGAAGATCAACGCCAAGATCACGGAGGAGGCGGGCGAGCTGGCGGAGGCGCTTCCGCAAGGCGACGCCGCGCACACCGCCCACGAAGCGGCGGATCTGTTTTTTCATTCGCTGGTCGGGCTGGAAGCGGCCGGGGTTCCGCTGGACCTGGTCTTCGCGGAGCTGCAGCGCCGCTTCGGCGTCTCCGGCATCGACGAAAAAGCGGGCCGCAAGAAATGACCGGCGCGGCGACGCGCGAAGCGACCCGCCGGGATATTCGACGCATCCTGGGCCCCGGCGGCGCGGCGTCGGAGATCTGGTCGGGCTACGAGGCCCGCCCCGGGCAGCTCGCGATGGCCGAGCGGATCGCCGACGCCATCGAGGGGAACGAGCGGCTGTTCGTCGAGGCGGGGACCGGTACCGGCAAGACGCTCGCCTATCTGGTGCCCGCGCTGCTGTCGGGCCGCAAGGTGGTCATCAGCACCGGCACCAAGACCTTGCAGGATCAGATCGCGACGGTGGACTTGCCGCGGCTCCGGACCATGCTCGATCGCGCGGGGATCTTCGACAAGCCTCTCGAATGGGCGGTCATGAAGGGGCTCGGCAACTACATCTGTCGCCGGCGGCTCTCCGAGCGGGACCGGCAGGGGACGCTGGTGGCCGATCCGGACTTCGAGCGCCTGCTGGCCTTCGCCGCATCCTCGGCGACCGGTGACCGCGCCGATCTCTCCGACCTGGCGGATGAAGCGCCGCTCTGGGGCGAGGTATCCGCCACACCCGAGACGCGCATCGGCCCGCGCTGCGCCTTCTTCGAGACCTGTTTCGTGACGGCCATGCGCCGCCGCGCCGCCGTCGCGCCGCTGGTGATCGTCAACCACCACCTGTTCTTCGCGGATCTGGCGCTGCGCGCGCGCTGGCCGGAGGCGCAGGTGCTGCCGCCCTACGAGGTCGTGATCTTCGACGAGGCCCACCAGATCGAGGAGGTCGCCACCGAGTTCTTCGGCGTGCACGCCTCGACGCAGCGTCTGTTCGCGCTGGCGCGAGATCTGGCGCGCGAAACGGGTGTCGTCGCCCGGCGAGCCGAATCGGCGGCGGCCCGGCTGACCACCACCGCCGCTGCCCTGGCCGACACGCTCCGCGATCTCTGCCCCGCCCCGCGCCCCGGCGCCGACGAAGCGCGTGCCGCCTTCCCCGCCGATCTCGGCCAGGGACCGGCGCGCGCCGCCTACCACCGCCTCGACGAGCTGCTCGACGAGATCGGGTCCTGGCTCGATCCGGAAGGGACCACCGTCGCGGAGTCGCGCCGGCCGGCGGAGGTCGCGGCGCTCGGCCGCCGCGCGGCCGCGTTGCGGACGGACCTGTCGGTCCTGATCGACGGGCGCGGACGCGAGCACGTCCGCTGGCTGGGGGCCTCGGCCCGCAGCGTGGCGCTGCACGCCTCGCCGGTCGACGTGGGGCCGCTGCTGGGACGCGCGCTCGACGCCTGCCCGGGACCGATCGTGCTCACCTCGGCGACGCTCACGGTCGCCGGATCGTTCGACTATCTGCGCGCGCGCGTGGGACTGCACGACACCGCCGCCGAGGCCAGCTTCCCCTCGCCGTTCAGCTATGCGCGGCAGGCGCTGCTGTATCTGGCGCCGGATCTGCCGGAGCCGAACCAGGACGGCTTCGCGACGGCGGCCGCGGCGCGGATGGCCGAGCTGTGCGCGATCACGGGCGGGCGCGCGCTGCTGCTCTTCACCAGCTTCAAGAACCTGCGGGTCGCCGAGGCGCAGCTGCGCGCCACGCTCCCGTTTCCGCTGCTGGTGCAGGGAGAACGGCCGCGCCACCTGCTGCTCGCGGCGCTGCGCACCCACATCGGATCGGTGCTGCTGGCGACCCAGAGCTTCTGGGAGGGGGTCGACGTACCCGGCGAGGCGCTGTCGCTGGTGGTGATGGATCGCATTCCGTTCGCCGTCCCCGACGATCCCTTGACCGCGGCGCGCATCGACCGGATACGAGAAGACGGTGGCGATCCGTTCCGGAGCTACCAGCTGCCGCGCGCGGCGCTGGCACTCAAGCAGGGATTCGGGCGCCTGGTCCGCAGCCGCGGCGACCACGGCATCGTCGGCATCCTCGACGGACGCGTCGCCCGCAAGAGCTACGGCGCGACCTTGCGCGCGAGCCTGCCGGCCGACTGCCCGCGCACCGAATCACTGGAGGACGTCGCGGCGTTCTGGACGCGGGTGCATCCGCCGGTGCCCATCTCGGCGATCGCGCCCTCCCCCTCCGCGCCATGACCGCGATCCTGCTCTGCCTCGCCGCCTACCTTTTCGGATCAATCCCGTTCGGCGTCGTCGTGGCCCGCCTCAACGGCGTCGACCTGCGGAAGGTGGGAAGCGGCAACATCGGCGCGACCAACGTCGCCCGCGCGCTCGGCAAGGCGTGGGCGGTGGTGGTGCTGGCCGCCGACGCCGCCAAGGGGTTCGTCCCCGTCTGGCTGGGGCGGCGGCTGGACCTGCCGCCCAGCGTGGTCGCGCTGGCCGGCTTCATCGCGATCACGGGGCACATGTTCACGATCTTCCTGCGCGGCCGCGGCGGAAAAGGCGTCGCCACCTCCCTCGGCGTCGCGCTGGCGCTCTCGCCCCTGGCCGCCCTGACGGGCTTCGCGGTCTATATCCTGATCTTCGCGCTGACCCGCCTCTCGTCGCTGGGTTCGTTGCTGGGCGTCTGGACCTTCTCCACCTTCATCATCGTGGGCCACGGCTTTCCCCGCCCCTACCTCGCGCTCGCCATCGGCGGCGCCGCCCTGGTCACCCTGCGCCACCGCGAGAACATCGCGCGGTTGCTGCGCGGCGAAGAGAAACGGACGTAGTACTCTTTTGGCAAATGGGTAAGACGCGGCGGCGCAGTCAGAGCGTTCTCCAGCAGATCGAGAAGGCACGACCGAGCCGACTTCCGCGTCTTTCGCCGAAACAAACGGGAGGCTATTCCCCTGCTCTGCCCACCCGATTGACGCGGCCCGAGGTCCGCGCCGCGACGGCAGCTCAATGACAGTTGTTGAGGGCGGCGAACTCGGCGGTGCAGCCGGTGTCCCCGCAGATGTCGGCCTGGGTCGCCCGACAATCGTAATAGGTCTTGAGCGTGGACTGGCAGCCGGCCGGCGCGGTCGACGCCTGCGTGCATTCGCTGCTCTGGCAATCACTGGCGCTCGTATACATGGGCGTCGGACAGGCGGCCGCGAGGTACGCTGTGCAGTAGGCGGTACAGGACGTCTGCGTCGCAGCCGGATCGCCGCCGCTGCTGCTGCCGCAACCGATCGCCGCGAATGAGAGCACGAGACCCAGGACACCAAGCAATTGTCGTTTCACGTGCCTGCCTCCTTTTCCATCGTTTCGTTGACCGCACGCCTGACCGCACCCGTCGGCCTACGGCGCGAGCCAGGGGAGAGTAGCCGCCGGATCGGGGGTCCGGTCAAGGTATCAGAGCTCCCGGAGGATGGGCTTTTCAAGCGATCTTCCGTCCGATAGGGTCACTTCCTCAACCGCCTGGCCGTCGCTATTAGGACTCCGAGGAATCATGCCCGAGACCGAAACCAGCCGCTGGAACCACCACATCCTCGAGCGGAAGATCGCCTTCGACTTCACGTCCATGACCTGCACGGTCTCGTCCGAGGCCTCCTACACGGACGCCGGTGCGCCGCCCGACGTGGACCCGCAGGCGCTGGAGGAGTGGGACGCCGACCTCGGGGACCTCGAGCGCGCCGGTTGGACGAAGTCCGAATACGTCGCGCGGGGTCTCGCCGCGTTCGACATCCGCCGTAAGGATGATGGTGACTGGGAGGCGCGCCCGAAGGAGCGCCACTGGCGGCGCAGCATCGAGCGCGTCAAACGTACCCTCGAGGGCCACATGGCGCGCACCTCTGACATGGAGGACTACAAGAAGCTGACCGGCGAGGACTACGACACCGCCAGCGCCCGCGGCATCGACGTCCTCGACCGCCTGCCGGCCCCGGGCTGGGAGAGCATGGGCGACGTCTCACCCGTCGTGGAGATGGCGTACCAAGAACGCCTCGAAAAGCTCGCAGGCCGGTAGCGGCCTCCTCACCTGCGGAGCGGTGCTGGCCGAACCATCAGCGACGCACGCAGCGAAATCCGACGTGGTTGGTGCTGGATGACGGCTCGCCGCGACCGCGCGCGCCCACGACGTAGCGTGTGCAGAACTGGCTGGAGCAGAGGAACGAGCCGCCGCGCTGAACGCGCTTGGGCACGCCGGGTTCCGCCGGATCGGCGCTGTCGGACGGACCCACCGGATTTGGCGCCACCTGTCCCAGCGATGCGAGCAACGCATAGTAGTCGGGTCGATACCAGTCGCTGCACCATTCCCAGACGTTCCCGGCGACGTCGTAGAGCCCGTAGCGGTTCGGTGGATATTTCGCCACCGGCGCCAGACCGCCCCAACCGTCGCCACGGCTGTCGTGGTCGGGGAAGTGGCCCTGGAACGTGTTCGCCATGAATCGTCCCTGCGGGCGCAGCTCGTCGCCCCAGGCATATTTGCGGCCGGCGAGCCCGCCGCGCGCCGCGAACTCGAACTCGGCCTCCGTCGGAAGTCGCTTGTGGGCCCAAGCCGCGTACGCCTCGGCATCTGCGTAGGCCACCTGGACGACCGGGTACTCATCGCGGCCGCCGAGATCGCTGGCGGGGCCAAAGGGGTGGCGCCAGCTCGCGCCGGGCACGTAGCGCCACCAACGATAGCTGTTGGAGAGCGGCACCGGACCATTGGGCGGGGTGAAGACGGCAGAGCCGGCGACAAGATCGCCGGGCGCCGCGCCAGGGACTTCCGCGGCCGTCGGCGCCCGCTCCGCGACCGTGACGTAGCCGGTCGCGCGCACGAACGCGGCGAACTGCGCGTTGGTGACCTCCGTCCGGTCCATCCAAAAGGCGTCGACCCGGACGCGATGGATCGGCCGAGCGTCGGAGAACCCATCGGGGCCTCCTTCCGTGGCGCCGCGCGGATCGGCAGCGCCCATCGAGAATTCGCCGCCCGCGATCCACACCATGCCTTCCGGCGCAGGGCCGGGTGGCCGCACGCGCAGCTCGACCGTCGGGGCGAAGCCGGCGACCAGCGGGGGCGATTTGGCCGCCGCGCCGCCGCACGGGAGGAGGGCGAGCAGGACGACACCACCAGGGCGCATGCGCGCATGGCTACGCCCCACGGGACCTCTCATCAGGCGGCTCGGCGAACAGCTTTGCTTGCGGGCGTTGACGCACGACGTTTGTGCCTCACGGTCCGGCCCTGGTGGGATCGGTATGTCGCGTGTGCACTTCGTCGCCGTCGGAGAAGCCGTCGCCGTCGGTGTCCGGATTGTTGGGGTCGGTGCCGTTCTGGTATTCCTCGAGATTGGTGAGACCGTCGCCGTCGAGATCGAGCGCCGCATCGGACGGATTCTCGCGATTCAAACCAGCATGCTGGTTTTCAAACCAGTTGGGCATGCCGTCGAGATCGTTATCCGGGAAGGGTGCGAAGATGCCGCTGGTGAGCGTCGTCCGGTATTGATCGAGCCGGCCCAGCAGGTCGTCGCCGGCGGTGAGCAGGAGGTTACTGCGGATCGCCGTCACATCGGTGAGGTCGGCAATCATGTTGGTGTCTTCCCCGAGATCGGTCGGCAAGTAGAAGAGCTGCTTCGGGGTGCCTTGATTGACTCCGATCGCATTGACGATGTCGTTGACGCGC
>JADGRB010000060.1 GCA_017881315.1 Pseudomonadota bacterium | reverse complement strand
GCGGCGCTTGACGGTGGTGAAGCTGGCCGCGACCCCGACGTGTTGCAGCGCGCCCGCGTCGTCGAAGAGCCCCAACAGCAGGGATCCCACCGCGTCCCGCTCGCTGCGTGCGTGCCAGCGAAAGCCGGCCACCACGCAGTCGCACTCGCGGTCGTGCTTCACCTTCAGCATCGTCCGCTTGTTGGGCTCGTAGGGTCCGTCGGCCGATTTCGCCATGACGCCGTCGAGACCGGCGCCCTCGAAGCGCCGGAACCAGTCGGCGGCGACCTGGCGATCGGCAGTCGCGGGCGTCAGATGCACCGGCGGCGCGATCCCGCCGAGGTGCCTCTCCAGCAGGGCGCGCCGCTCGCGGAACGGCGCGCCGCGCAGATCGCGGTCCCCCTCGCACAGCAGATCGAAGAACACGATCGACGCCGGGATCTCGGCCGCGAGCAGCTTCACGCGCGAGGCCGCCGGATGCAGGCGCATCTGCAGCGCCTCGAAGTCCAGCGCCGACCCGCGCGCGAGGACGATCTCCCCGTCGAGCACGCAGCGCCCGGGCAAGCCCGCCGCCAGCACCTCGACCAGCTCGGGAAAGTATCGATTGAGCGGCTTGCTGTCCCGGCTCTGGATCAGGATCTCGGCGCCGTCCCGAAACACCAGCGCTCGAAACCCGTCCCACTTCGGCTCGAACACCCATTCGTCGCCGGCGGGCAGCTCGGCCACCCGCTTGGCGAGCATCGGCGAGACGGGCGGATTGACCGGCAGTTGCACGCGCGCCGCCCAGGCTAGCACGCGCGCCCCGGGGCGCGGCACGCGACCCCTTCGATCACAGGCCGTTGACAGCCGATCCGAAAATCATCAGCGTAGCGTCCGGAGGTCACGATGAGCATCCGTCTTTATGGCTTGCCGAGGAGCTCGGCCTCGCGCGTCCACTGGGCCCTCGAGGAGCTGGGGATCCCTTACGAATATGTCGCCGTCGACCGCGCCAAGGGCGAGCTGCGCACCCCCGCGTATCTTGCGATCAACCCGAGCGGCAAGGTCCCTGGCTTCGTCGACGGGAACCAGCGTTACTTCGAGTCGCTGGCCATCCTCATCCACCTCGGCGAAAGCTACGGCCGCGAGCGCGGTCTGTGGCCGCAGCCTGGCTCGCTCGCCGCGGAGGCGATGTGCTGGACGGTGTGGGGCGTCACCGAGCTGCACACCTTCATGATGCAGTTCCTCTATCACGGCCTCGACACGCCCGTGTCGTACGGACCCGAGCACCGCAGCAAGGCCACCGCCGACTACAACCACGGCCAGTTCTCGCGCCTGCTCGACGCGCTCGACGCGCGCCTGGCGGGACAGGACTGCATCCTCGGAGACTTTTCGCTCGCGGACATCCCCTCCGCGTGGGCGCTGATCTTCGGCACCTCCCTGGGCGTCGGCATCGAAGGGCGCCCCAACGTGCAGCGCTGGCTGGAAGGTTGCCGCGCCCGACCGGCGCTGGCCCGCGTCGGCACGAAGTAGGCGCGCGGCCGTCGGCGCAAACCTGACTTCAGACTAGGGCTGCACGGCTTCGAACGCCGAGACCGGAACGTTCTTGAGATCGTTGATGGTGTCGGGCCAGTTGGGGCTGTCCTCGCTCTGGAAAAAGAAGGTGCTGGAGCTGCCGCCGTTGTCCGCCAGGATGAGGCCGTATTTCTTGAACGCCTTCAGGAAGATCTGCGGAATCGGGGCGAAGCCGCTGATGTCGAAGCTGGCTTTGAGCCGCACCCGCGTCCCCATGGGCGGTCCGCTCTTGCCGGCCAGCGAACAGTGGCCGGCCGCGTGTGTGGCCGGTGTGACGGTGCTGTTGGCGCTGCAGGGGAGCGTGTAGCGAAGCGCGTGGGTGATCTCGCCCGCCATCACCTCCTCGTAGCGCGCGAGCCCCGCATAGATGGAGAGCCCCGCCGCGTCGGCGGAGGTCCAGCCGACGGGCCGTTGCCCGATGCTCTTCTTCGTCAGGTCCCAGTGGGCGCCGTTGCCGCAATGCCAGCCGTCGCTGTCGTACTGGCAGGCGTACCCCTCGTAGAGCTGACAGGATCCCTGTTGCACCGCCAGCAGGTGGCAGTCGCCCGAGCAGCTGGTCGGATCGGCGGTCCCCTCGACGCGCGCGACGGAGACTCCCGGAAACGGATAGGGTCCGGGATCGCTCTCGTCCGGGTACTGGTCGAACACGACCGGCACCGCCGGCTGACTGGCCGGCACGACGTTGATCGGAATACCGAAACCGGCACCGAAGTCGGGATGGATGTTCACCGCCCCCAGCAGGGTGTTGATGACCGCCGTGTTGGCCGCGTCGACCGGCGCTCCCGAGACATCGGCGTTCCAGGGATCGTCTCCAGAAAACAGGCCGCAACCCGACGAGCCCACGAAGCCCGACCCTCCCGCGCCCGTCGATCCGGCGGTGCCGGTCGAACCGGCCGCGCCGGAGGTTCCGGCGGCGCCCGCAAAGCCCGATTTTCCAGCCTGACCGCTCGACGCAGGGCTGCTTCCGCCGCAGCCGAGGAGACTTGCGGCAGCCACAATCAGTACGGTGCGCACTCCGCCCATCGGATCATTTTACGCACCTGTTTTTGCGGCCGATACCCTTTTCTTGATCCAAGCGGGCGTCTGCAGACATACCTGTCCTGCCGTCCTGCCGTCGGAACCACAGGGAGAACAGATGAGAGCCCGCGCAATCTTGAGCATCGGCCTGCTGACGCTGGGCGGCGCGATCGCCGGCTGTACATCGTCGGGGACGGCCAGCGACGGCGGCGGCAACGGCACGGCCGGGACCAGCGGCCAATCGAGCGGGGGAAGCGGGGGCGCATCGGCGTCGGGCGGACGGGGCGGTACGACCGAGGGCGGCGGCGCCACCGGGACGGCCGGCGCGGGAGGGATCGGCGGCGCGAACAACGGGGGCGCCGGCGGTGCGAGCGCGGGCGCGGGCGGTGCGAACAGCGGAGGCGGCGCGGGCGGTGGTGTGGCCGGCGGCGGTGGTGTGGCCGGCGGCGGTGGCTCAGCCGGCCGCGGCGGCGGGAGTGGCGGCGCGAGCGGAGCCGGCGGCGTAGCTGGCCGCGGTGGCACTGGTGGGTCATCCGGCGGGAGCGGCGGCGGATCAACGGTCAACGCGTGTAGCGGCACCGGGTCCGGCGCGTATTACCTCGACTCGATGGTGGGCAGCGACTCGAACGATGGAATGTCGCCGACCACGGCCTGGAAGACGCTCGCCAAGATCAATGCCGTCACCCTGCAGGCCGGCAACCGCGTCTGTTTGAAAGGCGGCGGAAACTGGACCGGCCAGTTTCAGCCCAAGGGCTCCGGGACCAGCGCCGCCCCGATCGTCGTCGATCAGTACGGCTCGGGTGCAAGGCCCATCCTCGCGGCCGGGTCGACCGACGCCAACACGGTCACTCTGCTGAACCAGCAGTACTGGGAGATCAACAACCTCGAGGTCACCAACAAGAAGTCGTCGGTCGGCGACTACCGGGGCATCTCGATCAACGGACAGAACGGCGGCACGCTGAACCACATCTACATCCGCAACTGCTTCGTTCACGACGTGACCGGCGAGGTCAACTGGATCGGGGGCGACACCGCCGACAACGCGCCCGGGATCACGTTCCAGACAGGATGGGACGCCTCGAAGAAGACCGGCGGCATCGTGTTCGACGTCCAGGCCGGCACCGGCACGGCGGTCAAGACCAAGTTCAACGACGTGCTGGTCGAGAACAACACCGTCGCCGACTGCTCGTTCGGCGGCATCATCTTCAAGCAGCTGGACGGCAGCGTTCACTGGGGGACGCGCAGCTCGGCGACCTCCTCGACCTGGACGCCCCACACCGGCGTGGTGGTGCGCGGCAATTACATCTCCCAGCTCAACACCAGCTTCGGCTGCAACGCGATCTACATGACCGACGTGCAGAACGGTCTCATCGAGCAGAACGTCACCAACGGCGCGGGCACCAGCGCGATCGAGCTCTACTACACCGACGCCATCACGGTTCAGCACAACGAGACCTTCGGGACCAAGGTCAAATCGGGCGGCGCCGATTCGAACGGCATGGACACCGACAACTCGACCACCAAGACGGTGATCCAGTACAACTACTTCCACGACAACGGCGACGGGATCTTGATTTGCCAGTTCAACTTCGGCGACTCCGTCATCCGCTACAACATCATCCAGAACAACAGCCGGTATCAGATCTACCTGCACTCCGACCCGGCCGCGTCGAGCGCCATCTACAACAACACGGTCTACAACAACAAGACCAACTCGGGCGTCGCGTACGGTTACGGAACGTCGATCAACGCGTCCTATTCGCTGCAGAACAACATCTTCTACGCGCAGAGCGGCAACGGCGTGCTGACGACGAGCGGCACGATCACCTATCAGAACAACCTCTACTTCGGGTCCACCATCCAAGTTCCCGCCGGTGACACCCACGCCGTCACGGCCGACCCCAAGCTGGTCTCGCCCGGATCCGGCACCAACGGAAGCGCGGCGGGACCCGCCGTCAGCTCGCTTGGCGGTTACAGGCTGCAGAGCGGATCGCCCGCCATCAACGCCGGCGTCAGCATCGCCAACAACGGCGGCGTTGATTTTTGGGGCACCACCCTGTACGTCGGCGCCGCCGACCTGGGCGCCTCGGAAGCGCCCTGATCGGCCGCGGCCCCCCACCGGCTACTTGATGAAGAGGATCTCCTGGAAGGTCGGCAGGGGCCACAGGTCGTCGTCGACCACCGCCTCGAGCCCGTCGGCCGCCTCACGCACCTTGAGCATCGCCGGCAGCACCGAGCTGCAGAAGTGCTTGGCCTCGGCCAGCGCGCCGTCCGCCCCGTGGTGGCTGGTGGCGGATTCCAACCCGGCCAGGCCCCCCTGCAGCTTCCCGATGAGATCCGTCACCTGCTTGAGCACCGTCGTCTCCGGCGTGAATCCCGCCGCCTTCACGGCGGTGGCGCCCTCCGCCAGCTCTCGCTGATAGTGCAGCGCCGCCGGAAGGATGATCGTTTTGGCGATCTTGGTGGTGAGGTTGGCCTCCACGTTGACCGACTTGTTGTAGTGCTCCAGGTACGTCTCGTAGCGGCTGTGCACCTCGCGCGGTGACAGCACCTTGTACTTGTCGAAAAGCGCGAGGACATCCTTCTGCTGCAGGACCGGCAGCGCGTCGACCGCCGTCTTGTAGTTCGGCAGGCCGCGCTTCTCCGCCTCCGCGTGCCATTCGGCCGAGTACCCATTGCCGTCGAAAACCACGGCGCCGTGCTGCGTGATGATCTCCGCCAGCACCTCCTGGATCGCGGCGTTCAGCTTCTTCCCGCTGGTCACGGCCGCCTCGAGCTTGGTCGCGATCGCATCGCACGACTCGGCGATGGCCGTGTTCAGGGCCACCAGCGGGTCGGCAATGGACTGGCTCGAGCCCACCGCCCTGAATTCGAACCGATTGCCGGTGAACGCAAAGGGACTGGTCCGATTGCGATCGCCCGCGTCGCGCGGCAGTTTTGGCAGCGCGTCCACGCCGATCTCCAGCGTGCCCCCCATCTTGGACGACTTCGCGCCGCCCGACCGGATCTGCTCGAAGACGTCGGCCAGCTGCTCGCCGAGGAAGATCGAGATGATGGCCGGGGGCGCTTCGTTGGCGCCCAGACGGTGATCGTTGCTGGCGGTGGCGATGACCGCGCGCAGCAGGCCAGCGTACTTGTGCACCGCCCGGATCACCGCGCCGCAGAACACCAGGAACTGCGCGTTCTCGTGGGGCGTCTCGCCGGGATCGAGGAGGTTGCCCTCGGTGGCATTTCCGAACGAGTAATTGACGTGCTTGCCGGAGCCGTTTACGCCCGCGAAAGGTTTCTCGTGCAGCAGGCACACGAGGCCATGCTTCTCGGCCACGCGCCTCAGCATGATCATCACCATCTGCTGGTGATCCGACGCGATGTTCGCGCTCTCGAAGACCGGCGCGACCTCGAACTGTCCCGGCGCGACCTCGTTGTGGCGCGTCTTGACCGGCACGCCAAGCTTGAACAGCTCCCGATCACTATCCATCATGAAGGCGATCACGCGCTCGGGAATGACGCCGAAGTAGTGGTCCTCGAACTCCTGCCCCTTCGGGGGCTTGGCGCCGAAGAGCGCGCGCCCGGCATTCAGGAGGTCGGGCCGCGCGTAGAAGAAGTGCTTGTCGATGAGGAAGTACTCCTGCTCGGCGCCCGCGTACGAGACCACCATCCCCGGCTTCTCGTGCCCGAACAGCTTGAGGATGCGCGTCACCTGGGTGTTGAGCGCCTGACCCGAACGCAGCAGCGGCGTCTTCTTGTCCAGTGCCTCCCCGGTCCACGATACGAAGGCGGTCGGGATACACAATGTCGTGCCGTTGGTCGTCTCGAGAAGGTAGGCCGGGCTGGTCACGTCCCAGGCCGTGTAGCCGCGCGCCTCGCTGGTGGCGCGAATCCCGCCGTTGGGGAAGCTGGACGCGTCCGACTCACCCTGGACCAGCGTCTTGCCTGCGAACTCGGTGATCGCGCCGCCCTCGCCGTCCGGAGACAGGAAGCTGTCCTGCTTGGCGGCGCTGAGACCCGTGAGCGGATAGAACACGTGCGCATAGTGCGTGGCGCCCTTGCCGAGGGCCCAGGCCTTCATCGCGGCAGCAACCACGTCGGCCACCCGGGGATCGAGCGTCGAGCCCGTCTCGATCGTGCGCTTGACCGAGCGAAAGGCCTCCTTGGGCAAAGTGGCTTTCATCGTGGAAAGGCCGAAGACGTTCGTGCCGAACAGGGATGCCGCGGGGCTCTCCTTGTAATCGAGGGGCACGCCCGCCTCTTTGTAGTTTGTCGCTGCCGTGACCGCTTCCCGCCGTGATTTGCTTCCGCTCATGGTGCTTCGTTCTCCTTTTCAGATTCACAACCGCTGGGCACTCTCAACCTCTGCCGTTGTAGCGCCTTTGGGGAGCGGGACGGCAATGCTTTATTGCAGCCGACGACGAATTCTTCACTCGGCGGCGCCGATGATGACGACGGCGAGTCGTCGGTATTTCGGGCGCGTTACGTGGTCTTTTCCGAACGAACAACGACGGTGGCGGCCCTGCAGTTGGCCCGACGCTCCAGCAACTTGAAAGGTCGCCGTTCAGACGCCCGCCTGCATCTCGATCGCGCTGCGAAACCGATCCGATGATCGAAAGAGCGCGTCCAGGCGACGCCACGACAGCTCGCCGAGGCGGCTGGTTTGTCGGCCGATCGCGCACTGCAGGTAGACGGCCTCGCGCAGCAGCGGCTCCAGGTCCAGCTTGCAGCGGGTCTCGAACGCGGCGGCGTCGATCGACCCCCGCCGCACCGCCGCCTCGAAATCGATCAGGATGGGCTCCAGCGGCGCCGGGCAGACGATGCAGTTGTGGAGCTCGACGTCGCCGTGCGCGAGGCCGGCGTCCTGAAGCAAGAGCAGCTGCGCCAAGATCTCCTCGGCGAGGCGCCACAGTCCCGCCGCTGTCGCCAGAGGCAGCTTTTGCGCCTTGGCGATGTTGTTCTCCGGAGGCTCGCCGCCGAACGGCGTGAGGCGCGAGTAGGACTGACCCGGAACCAAACAGCTCCGGAAGACGGTTGGGCCGTGTCCGATCGGCGGCGGCGTGCTGCAGATCTGGGAGGCGAGCAGCTGGTGCTCGAACTCCACCTGCGGATCGCCGTGCATCCGTCCGGGGAAGTACGTCTTGCGGAAGTGAAGCGGATACGTGTCCGCCGCGGGATGAGCCCGGCGCGTCTCTTCGCCCGCGATGATCAGCTCGGCGGTCATCAGCGGCAGGCCGTTCGCCTCGCGGCGCGCCCGGGTACGAACGACGAAGTCCTGCCGCGGCGGCTTGTCGACCAGGAGGTAGAGCTCGGTCGCCAAGAGAACCGTGTGCCGCGGCGAGACCGCGACGGGACGGGTTTCGTCCATGTACACTTGCCTACGACGCGCGCCCTCCCAACACAAGCCCTTCCCCGGGTTGCGTCGATCGATGCCTGCAAGGATGCCGCCCGATGGCTATGATTGGGCCGTGCTGGGACAAATCCTTTCTTTCAGCTTCTCGACGGTGACGACCCTCCTGCTGGTGGTCGACGCGCTCGCCGCCGTCCCACTGTTCTTGTCGATGACGGAGGCGGATCCGGCCGAGCACCAGCAGCGCACGGCGTTCCGGGCCGCCCTGGCGGCAGGCATCGTGCTCACGTCGTTTGCGGCGATCGGCGGTCTCATCTTCCGGGTGCTCGGCATTTCGCTGGGCGCCTTCCGGATCGCCGGCGGCGTCCTGCTGTTTCTCCTCGCCATCGACATGCTCCGGGCCCAGCGGTCGCGCCAGCGAACCTCGCCCGAGGAAGAGGCGGAGGGTGTGGACCGTCCCGACGTCTCGATCTTCCCGCTCGCCATCCCGATGCTGGCGGGACCCGGCGCGATCTCCACCGTCATGGTCCTGGTCTCACGTGCCGAGCGCGGCTGGCAATACATCGTGGTCTTTGGCGCGATTGTCTTGACCGCGCTCGTTTCGTACGGCCTGCTTCGCGGCGCCGTGCGGGTCGAACGGCGTCTCGGCCGCACCGGCATGAACGTGCTCCAGCGTGTCATGGGCCTCATCCTGGCGGCCACCGCGGTTCAATTCGTCGTAGAAGGCGTCTCGAACGTGCTGCCCACCATCGCCGCGGGACTGCGGGAAGGCTGACGGCCGGGCAAGCCGCGGCCTACCGCTTGTGCGCGAAGTGGTGCCAGAGCATCACGAAGAGGGCGACCTGCGTGACGACGGGCAGCACGCCCACGACGAAAATGTAGCGGGCCAGGCGGCGCCAGCGCCGCCACCGCGTCACCGGCAGTAACCGATCGCAGTAGCCGGTCACGATGACCTGCTCGAGGTGGTCGAGATCGGCGCGCATCGCGGCCGCACTGGGGTAGCGCTCGGCGGGATCGCGCCGGAGCGCGCGCAGCACGATCTCCTCGGTCTGCCGCGAGATATTCGGGTTGAGGGCGCGGGGCGCGGGGGGATCGCCGAGCGTCCGGATGCTGGCGACCCGAAAGGGATCGTCGCCCGGAAACGGCGCGCGGCCGGTCAGCATCTCGTAGAGCATCGCGCCCAGGCCGTAGATGTCGACGCTGGTGCGCCCGCGTTTGCGCCGGATCTGTTCGGGCGCGACATAGTCCGCCGTGCCGATCGCCGGCGGACCGCCGGAAAACGTGAAGCGGGTCGTCTCCACGGCGTGGGCCAACCCGAAGTCGATCAATCGGAGAGTTCCGTCGGGGCACAGCATCACGTTGGCCGGTTTCAGATCGTAGTGCACGAACCCGTTGCCGTGAATGTGGTCGAGCGCGGCGCAGACCCCACTGGCGATCGCGACCGCCTCGGTCTCGGGAAGCGGGCGCCGTTCCTTCAGGAGATCGGCCAGCGTGTGACCCGGCACGTACTCGGTGACCAGATACGAACGCTGCCTGTTCGTGGCGTGCGGAAGAAACTTGAGAACGAAGGGGTGATCGAGCTGGAGGCCGATCTCCTCTTCTTGCTGAAACATCGACCACGCCCCGAGGCCGCTCGAGAACATGGGCAACGGAACCTTGACCACCACGGGATGATCGCCGTCCTTCAGATCCCGCGCCTTGAAGATGGTCGACATCCCGCCGCGTCCGATCTCCTCGAGGAGTAAAAATCTCTCGTCGAGGGTCTGGCCCGGCGCCACCTTCAGCTGTGCAGACACCGGCGATCCGATTCGCGAGGCGGGAGTGGTGCAACGGCGCGCATGGGCCCGTGCGGAGGTGCATCACCGGTGCCAGGCCGAAAGAGCCGCACCCACGGCACCGATCACCGGCGACCGTTGCAAGCTGCAAGATGCCGCGTCGGATTGACGTGCAGTCTCCTCGGCCGCACGCGTCCGAAGGTGACTCGCTCAGCCCGCCAGCAGGATCAGCTCAGGAACAGCTTGTAAGCCGGGTTCTGGCTCTCGTCCCAGTGGCGGTAGCCGAGCGAGGCGAGGAACTTGCGCAGCTGGGCCCGATCGCGCGAGGGGACCTGCAGTCCAACCAGGACGCGCCCGTAGGCGGCGCCTTCGTTTCGGTAGTGGAAGAGCGAGATGTTCCAGCTGGGCGACATGCTGACCAGGAAGCGCATCAGCGCGCCCGGCCGCTCGGGAAATTCGAAGCTGTAGAGATGCTCGTGCCCGGCCAGCGGCGAGCGGCCGCCGACCAGATGCCTCAGGTGCAACTTCGCCAGCTCGTCCTCGGTGAGATCGAGCGTTGGAAAACCCGCCTTGGCAAACAGGCGCGCGAGGTGCGGGGCGTCGCCCCCTCGCGCCAGCTGGACCCCGACGAAGACGTGCGCGACCGCCCTGTCCGCGATCCGGTAGCTGAACTCGGTGACGTTTCGATCCCCCACCAGGGCGCACAGGCGCTTGAAGCTGCCGCGTCGCTCCGGGATCGTGACGGCGAAGACCGCCTCGCGGTTCTCGCCCACCTCGGCCCGATCGGCCACGAAGCGCAGGCGATCGAAGTTCATGTTCGCGCCGCAGGTGATGGCGGCGACGGTCCGCCCCCCGAGCGGCGTGCGCGCCGCGTAGAGCTTGGCGCCCGCGACCCCCAGGGCGCCGGCCGGCTCCAAGATCGAACGCGTCTCCTGGAACACGTCCTTGATGGCGGCGCAAAGCGCGTCGGTGTCGACGGTGATCACTTCGTCGACATAGAGCCGGCAGAGCCGAAAGGTCTCCTTGCCGACCAGGCGCACCGCGGTCCCGTCGGAGAAGAGGCCGACCTCCGATAGCTCGACGCGCCGGCCGGCGGCCAGCGAGCGCGACATGGCGTCCGAGTCGACCGCCTGGACGCCGATGATCTTGATCTCGGGCCGCACCGCCTTGACGTAGGCGGCGACACCGGAGATGAGCCCGCCCCCGCCGATGGAGACGAAGATGGCGTGCAGGGGACCGTTCGCCTCCGGTTGGTGCTGGCGCAGGATCTCCATCCCGATCGTCCCCTGCCCCGCGATGACGTCCGGATCATCGAAGGGATGAACGAAGGTGAGCTTGTGCTTGCGCTGCAACACCAGCGCCCGCGCGTACGCGTCGGAGAAGGAGTCGCCGTGCAGCTCGACCTCCGCGCCGAGCCTGCGGACGGCATCGACCTTCACCTCGGGCGTGGTCGCCGGCATGACGACGACGGCGCGACAGCCGAGCTTCTGGGCCGCCAGCGCAACCCCTTGCGCGTGGTTGCCGGCGCTGGCCGTGATCACGCCGCGCGCGAGCGCGGCGGGCGACAGGTTGACCATCTTGTTGTAGGCGCCGCGCAGCTTGAAGCTGAAGACCGGCTGGAGATCCTCGCGCTTGAGCAGCAGCGTGCCGCCGATCCGGTCCGAGAGCTGCGGCGCAACCTCGAGCGGCGTCTCGATCGCGACGTCGTAGACGCGCGCGTTCAGGATGCGACGGAGATAGTCGTTGGCGGTTCCCGTCGCCATGGCGGCAGGTCAGTGTGCCACAACATCGACGCCGCTCGACGATTTCGGTTTCCGGCGCCGCCCGATCATCATGCCCGCACCCATCAGGAACGGCGCGAACCCCGGGCGGAGGCCGAGTACCCATCACGTTCGCGGCCTGGTATGGCTAGGCGCCGATGACGGAGCGTAACTCGACCGCCGAGCCCAGACAACGCGGCCGGAGCCGATCCCGTCCAAGGGATGAGATGGCGACGACTGGGGGCGGCAACACTCCGGCGCTTCTGGTTGTCTGTGTCCTGCTGGGTGCCGCCGCCTGCGCCACGAGCTACCGCGAGATCCGTCTCAGCGAGCCGGCGATCGCGGCGGCCGCGGGCCTGCAGGTCGAGGTCCAGCGCGTCTTCCTGAACGATGAGGTGATCGACGACGGCGAGGGCGACAACGCCGCGCTGATCGTGGAGCTCACCATCGCGAATTCCGGTCCGCAGAAGTACAGCGTGAAGGCATCATCGCTCTGGTGTCTGCTGGAGGTCGACACCACGCGGCCGAACGAGACGCGGCTCTTGCCGCCCTCGGTCGACGGCGTGGGGGCGTTCCCCGGCGAGCTGCCGGAACCCCTGTTGCTGGAACCGATGGAGGTACCCGCCGGCCAGACGCGATCGTTCTGGATCCTGTTTCGCGGCTATCGATTTCCCGACAGCGACATCCCCCGGCGGGTCCTGCTGAATATGCCGGGCGCGGAGGGTCATCCCCTGCAGCTGGTGCTGGCCGATCCGGCGCGTGGCACTCTGCGCTGGAACGTCGCGCCCAAGCGCAGCGCCTGGATGATCGGACTCCAGAACGACTCGTTCGTGGGGAGCTATCTGAGAGCGAGCACCAGCTCGACGCGGATCGCGCGGATCGCCAGCGCGGGACCGCTGCTCTGGGACCTGGGCCTCACCGAGACCTTGCTGGTGCAGAGCCAGGGCGCCCTGATCTCACCCACTTCCTCCTTTTCGAACGTCGGGCTCGAAGCCCACCTGACGCTGCCGGTCTGGAAGTGGGGCGCCCTGCTGGATCCCCGCCGAATTGGTTTCTATGCCGGCGTCGAGACCCAGTTCCTGACCGCCATCATGCCGCCCGCGCCGCCCGGCGTGGTGGTGCAACCGATCGTCTACGGCGCGTTCGAGCCCGAGGTCGGGCTGGAGCTGGACGTCGGCGCGCTCCGGAACGCCGCCACGCCGTTCCCGCTCTACAACGCCGGCCGCAACCCGATCCCGCGCTGGCTGCTCCGTTACGGGTACACCCACGCCTGGATCGGCCACGGCACCACCGATGGCTTGGTGAGCAGCATCCGGCTGGCCTGGTAATCACCGACGCGGCCGATCGTGCGCGACGAGACGCGGCTGGCCGGCGCGCGGGCCCGAGCCTCTAGAGGAATTCGCACAGGTAGGCGCAGGCGCGATCGGCGCGAACGTCGAATCCGCTCTTACCCGCGACCTCGAAGACGGTGCCGGCCGGATACTGCGACCAGCTTCCGCCCTCGGGTTTGGCCGCGAGCTCGCCGCTCAGGATCGTCATGCGCTCCGGAGCCTCGGTCCCGAAGTGGTACTCGCCGGGCGCGATCACGCCGACGCTCGCGCGCCGGCCGTGGCGTTCGAACCCGATGCTCTGAACCTGGCCGTCGAAGTAGGTGTTGTGCTTGAGAGGTGACGCCGACATGGCGTCATCTTACGATCATCACCTGATCCGCGATCACCCGGGAGGGCCGATGACGAAGTTCTTGGCCCACTGCGCGATGTGGTTGGAGGTCGTGACGTCCTGAAACGGCAAGCAGAAGGAGGTGAAGCTGGGATCGGCGCCACCGACGCCCAGCTTGATCCCGACCATCCAGATCAGCGTCCCCTTCTTCGTTTCACTCATGTCGGTCGGCACCGGCGGCGAACGCAATCCGTACTGCCGGGTCGACGAAAAGGTCAGCCAGACGACCTTAGTGAACTCGTCCAGCTGCTCGATGAAGGGCGCCCACTTGGGGAAGGAGTTGGCCAGGGCGGTGGTCGCGCCATCGGCCACGCCGGGCTTGTTGGCGTTCGTCAACACAGCGGGCGTCGTGTTCTCCGCGAGCGGGGCCAGGTAGATCGTCGCCGTCGCGTCGGTGTCCGCGTCGCAGGATATGTCGGGCTTCGTCCCCAATGTCGGCGTCCCAGCCGTGCAGGTCGACTGGTCGTAGGCCACCGTGATCCCGTCCGGGCTGATGGCCGGGTAGTAGTTGTTCTGGCCGAGCAGCGGCGGAATCATCACCTTTGGCTGACCCCAGGCGCCGGCGGTCAACTGGATGAAGTCGATGCCGCCGGTCGAGGGACGCTGATCGGTCGTGCTGGCCGTGGCGTCGACCGAGGTGAAGGCGATGGTCTCGTCGCCAGCTTTCGACCAATCGGGGTGATCCGCCCGCAGGCCCCCGAGGTCGATCGTCTGCGTCACCTTCCCGGTGGTGCCGTCGAAGATCATGAGATTGGACGGACCCACCTTGGCTGAGTTGCCAGCGCTGGAATTATCGCCGAAGACACCGACGAACTGGGTGCCGTCCCTGTTCCAGGATTCGAACTGGCTCCGCTGGGTGAGCGGGAATGGCTGGAGCGCCTTGTTGTTCGTCACGTCCCAGAGCAAGAGTCGGCCGTCGCCCTGTCCATTGGCGCTGGCGACCAGCTTGCTGCCGTCGGGCGACAGGGCGTGACACCCGACGCAGTTGATCGAAGCGCCCGCGGCGGCCGGCGTCAGGTAGGGCGCGGGGGTGGCGGTGCTGCCGCCGAAGTCGTAGCGCATGATCGCGGTCTTGTTGCTGGTGGTCCAGTAGTAGAGCGCGCCCTGGACGGTGTCCTGGGTGAACTGCATGCTGAAGGTCTGGCTGGCGCCCACCGAGGTGCCGGTGTCGTCCGTCCCCCGCACCATCAGGTGGACGGCCGCCTGGCCCGCGTTCGAGCTGGCCACGCTCGCCCACAATCCGGGATCGGGCAGGTAGATGCAGCCGGTGATTCCGGCCGGCGCAACACACTTGATGTAGGTGGTGACGGTGGAGTACGTCCCCGTGAGGCTGACCTCGAAGAGTGTGTTGTTGGCGCCGGGCGTGAAATGGATCTCGACGTTGGAGATGTTCGGCGGAAACAGCACCCCGTCGTTGGGGTAGATGAGCTGCGGCGACCGGGCCGTGTCGTTGGTGGTGCTGGTGAACCGGGTGGCGGCGTCGGAGGGAACCGTCGGCATTCCGGGATCGGGGCCGCTGAAGGAATAGTTGACCGTCAACTTTGCGGTGGCCAGGTGCGCGCTGTTGACGGCCGTGACGGTCACAATGCCGCCCTTGGTTCCCGTCGTGGTGGCCAGGCCGTTGCCATCGATGGTCACGATGCCGTTGGGGACGGTCGTGTAGGTGACCTGCTTGGTGAGATCGGTGTTGGGGACGCCGTTGACGGTTCCGGTCACCGTGTACTGCTGCGTTTGCGCGGGGCCGCCGTTGCTGATGGTCAAGCTCGCCGTGGGGGGAGAGATCGCCAGGTCGGTCAGTCCGGTCACGGGTGGAGCGGTTCCGCCGCTGCCACCGGGAGCGCCGGTTCCGCCGCTGCCGGCGCCTCCGGTCATGTTGGCCGGGCGGAACGCACAACCGAGCCCCGCGCAGATCGCCGCCACGAACAACGGGCGCGAAACCCGCATCCATCCCAAACGATCGCTTGCTTCCTCAGTCTTCATATCGTTCTTCCGTTCTAGAGCCCGTGATGTTCGACGGCTCGGGGGCGTGGTGAAATCGTGCACGCGGAAACATCCGCCACATCGATTCCCTCTGGAGGGAATAGTGATCCATTCCGCGGCAAACTTGGTCACTTTTTTCGAGCGGCCGGCGGACCTATACGCTCGGCGACCTGGAGGATAGGCGGGGAACTCCTACCCACACCCACATGCCGGGGGCTTGGCGTCGTCGTTGAGGCGGCCCTTCATCGGCGCTCGCCGTCGTCGTTTGGCTAGCGGTCGTCCTGGCACCCTTCGGCGAACGTCCCGATCGCGGCGAGCACGCGCGCGTCGACAATCGACTGGGTCTCGCCGGTCGCCTTCCGCTGCTTCGCGGAGATCTCGAGAGAGTGATTCCCCCCTTCCACGACGAGCAGCTTGCTGGGGGCCGTCATCCGGGCGCGCACGCTCGCCAGTTGATCGAGCGGACAGAGCGGATCGCGCGTCCCTTGCACGAAGAGAATCGGCCGTTTCAGCGCCAGGAGCACCTGGTCCCGGAGCGCGCCGGTGGATCCGGACTGCAGTGGATAGCCGAGGCAGATGACGCCCGCGACCTCCTCCTCCAGCGCCAGGTGACACCCGATCCGGCCCCCCATCGATTTACCGATCAGATAAACCGGCCCGCCGGCCCGCAGGCGCGCCTCGGCCAGGGCGGTTCGATGCGCCTCCAGCAGCGCGGGCAGGCGATCGGGCGTCTTGCGGCCCGCCCGCATGTACGGATAGTCGAACGCCTGCACGTCGCCCCGCGTCGACAGGCGATCGCGCCAGGCGAGCATCCAGGCCGACGACGAAGGGGCGCCCGCGCCGGGCGCGAACAGGAAGAAGGGTCGAGCGCTCAGGTGGCCACCGGCTCGGTTTCGATCGGCGTCTTTGGAACGAACAGCACCAGCACCAGGCTCGGCAGGCTGGCGACAAACGCCAGCGTGAAGAACAGCGGATGTCCGAGGCGGGTGTTGAGCGGTCCGGAGGCGTAGCCGGAAAATGTGCTCGCCAGGGAGACCACCGAGGTCGCCATGGCGAAATGCGACGCCGAGAACGCGCGCCGGCAGCGCTGCATCAGGAAGACCGTGCTGGCGGCCATGCCGAAGCCCGCGACCAGCTGTTCGAACAGCACAATCGGCAGGATGCTGCCAAAGGAGGGCTTCCAGACCGCCATCCCGATGTAGAGGGGAATCGCCAGGTTCTGTGCGTAGATCATGGGAATCAGACAGCGGGCGAGGCCGCGGCGGGCGACGATCGCCCCGCCCACCACGACGCCCAGGATGGAAGCTCCCGTGCCGAAGCCGTTGAGCACGCCACGGTGAGCGGTGTCGACGCCGAGATCGCGCAGCAGCGGCTTCGACATCGCAAACATCATGATGTCGCCCAGGCGATAGAACAGCAGGAACGACAGGACCAAGACGGCCTGCGGCTGGGTCACGAAAGATCGGTAGGCAACCAGGAAGGCCCTGGGTTTGGCGAGGCGCACATCGGCGGGCGACGGACCGTCGCGGCCGTCGCGGCCGCCGCTGCCGTCGCCTTCGTCCGTCTGGGGCTTCTGCTCCGGCGGGCGCGGCATGACGATCGCGTTGACGATCGCGGTCAGGATCATGAGCACCCCCGCCGCCCCGAATCCGAGCAGCCAGCTGGTCCGACCGGCCAGCACGACCAGCACCGACGAACCGACGATCATCGCCAGCCGATAGGCCGCCAGCCGGGTGCCGGAGTAGAGCGCCTGACTTTTCGTGTCGAGCGCCTGCAGATAAAAACCGTCGCAGGCAATGTCGTGGGTCGCGTGCACCACGGCCAGCGCCGAGAGAACCACCCAGAACGCGGCCAGGTTCCTGCTGGGTGAGAGCGCGGCGACCACGAACATCCCCAGGCCGAGGGCGATCTGCAGCACCCAGAGCCAGGTCCGCTTGCGGCCGAACAGGTCCAGGAATGGACTCCAGACGAACTTGAAGGTGACCGCCAGATGCAACAGCGAGGTGGATCCGATCTGGGTCGCGGAGGCGCCGATCGCGGTCAGGTACTCCGTCCCCATCTGATGGAGAAAGCTCCAGGGCAGCCCCTCGCCAAAATAGGTGGTCGAGGTCCAGAGCAGGGCCCGTTTGGAGCGTGGCGGCATGCCGGTCGAACGATGGTCGAGCGCGCGCCGCGGCGCCGCCAGTTATTTCTGCGTCGAAGCGGGTTGCGTCCGGGCCTTCGACGTATAGAATAATATCAATGGGTAACGGCGCCGCTCGAAGCCTGGACGATGGTGGGCTGGTGCGGGCCCTCAAGGCGCTGGGCGACGCGACCCGCTTCCGCATGACCCAGGAGATCGCGGCGGCCGGCGAGCTGTCCTGCGGCCAGGTCGCAGACCTCTTCGACGTGTCGCAACCGACGATCTCGCACCACCTCAAGATCCTGATCGAGGCCGGCGTCCTGGTAGTCCGCAACGAGGGTAAGCACCACTACACCGCCGTGAATCGCGCCCTCCTGGCCAGCCTGGGTGAGCTCCTGCCGCTGCGGCTCGCGCCGCTGGCCCGGCGCCCGCCGCCGCGCGAGCGAGTTGCCGCACCGCGCGAGCGGGCTGCGGTGCCGCGTGAGCGGGCGGCCGCGCCGCGCGAGCGGGTTGCCGGGCCGCGCGAGCGGACGGCCGCCGTCAAGGCCCGCAGCTAGGCCCACGGGCGCCCCGGCCCGAGGGTGTAACCTTTTTTCATTCGATACATCGAAATATTTGAATCTGTCAATGCAACGCGCTCCGGGGCCGCAGCCCCACCGCGCACCCACGAGGAGAAAGACGACATGGCCACCACGAAATGGGATCTTGATTTCACGCATTCGAACGTCGACTTTTCGGTCCGCCACCTGTTGGTGTCCAAGGTCCGCGGCCGGTTCAACAAATGGGGTGGGACGCTGCTCTACGACGAAAAGGATCCGACCCGGTCGTCCGTCGAGGTGACCATCGACGCGGCCAGCGTCGACACCTCGGAGCCACAGCGCGATACACATCTCCGCTCGGCCGACTTCTTCGACGTGGCCAAGTTTCCGCAGCTCACCTTCAAGAGCACGGGCGTCGAGGTGATCGACGATGAGCGGCTGCGCGTGACGGGAGATCTGACCATCCACGGTGTCACCCGTCCGACCGTTCTCGACGTCGAGCTCGGCGGCAGCCTCAAGGATCCGTGGGGCAAGCACCGCGCCGGCTTCACGGCCACCGCCAGCATCGACCGCAAGGAGTTCGGGATCACCTTCAACCAGGCGCTGGACCACGGTGGGGTCGCGCTCGGCGAGAAGGTCGCCATCAGCATCGACGTCGAAGCGACGCGCGCCGAGGTCGCGCAGGCCGCCTAGGCTAGGGCGAGAGCGCGATGCGGGCGCCGGCGCGCAACGCGGCGGGCGGGTCGACGATCACCTGATCGCCCACCCGCAGGCCGTCGCTGACGAGAGCGTCGTCGGTGGCGTCGATGATGGACACCTGGCGCAGCTCGGCCGTGCCATCCCGCCCCGCGATCCAGACCGACCGGCGCTCGCCAT
>JADGRB010000300.1 GCA_017881315.1 Pseudomonadota bacterium | reverse complement strand
GGCGGCCCCACCAGGCAGAGGATCGGGCCCTTCTTGTCGCTCTTGAGCTTGCGGACCGCCAGGTACTCGAGGATGCGCTTCTTCACCTTCTCGAGGTCGTAGTGGTCGGTGTTGAGGATGTCGCGCGCCGCCTGGATGTCGAGCTTGTCCTCAGTCGAGACCGACCAGGGGAGCTCGACCAGCCACTCGAGGTAGGTGCGGGTGACGGTGTATTCGGCCGACGATGGCTGCATGATCTTCAGCCGCTCGAGCTGCTTGATGGCGACCTTTTCGGTCTCGGGCGGCATCTTGGCGGCCAGGACCTTCTCGCGGAAGTCGTCCAGATCGCCCCCAGCCTCGTCGATCTCGCCCAGCTCTTCCTTGATCGCCTTGAGCTGCTGCCGCAGCACGTACTCGCGCTGGTTGCGGCCCATCTCTTCCTGGACCTGGCTGTTGATCTTCTCGCGGACCTTCAGCACCTCGTGCTGGCGCGAGAGGAACTGCAGCACCTTGCGCAGACGCGCCTTGAGGTCGAACGTCTCCAGCACGTCCTGCTTCTCGTCGACCTGCACGTCCAGGTTCGAGATGATGACGTCCGACAGCTGCCCCGGCTCCACGACGCTGTCGACCAGCGCGCTGGCTTCCTTGGGCAGCTCGGGCATCAGCTTGATGACCCGCTTGGCGACGTCCTTGACGTTCATCACCAGCGCGTCGAGCTCGACGTCGCTGGTCGGCAGGTCCGGCAGCGCCTGCACGCGCGCGGTCATGAACGGATCCTGCCCGCTGACGTCCAGCAGCCGGATGCGCGAAACCCCCTGGAGGATCACCGAGAAGTTGTCCTTGGCCAGCTTGATCACCTTCAGGATCCGGGCCGCGCAGCCGACCATGTAAAGGTCGCCCGGCCCCGGCTCTTCCGTCCGTGCGTCGCGCTGCGTGACGATGCCGATGACCGGCCGCTCCTTGGAGATCGCCTCCTCGACCAGCTTGACGGACTTCTTGCGGCCGACGTCGATAGGAATGATCGATCCCGGGAAGAGGACCGAGTTCCGCAGCGGCAAGATCGAGATGACCTCTGGAACTTCGACTGGCCCTTCCGGCACCGATTTCTTAGACGCCATGCATCGATCGTATACGCGACCGGGCGCTTCCGCCACTCCGGACTCACCTGGCCAGGTCGGCGTATGATGGCGCGGTGGGACCTCTCGGCGCTGGGCGCATGGCCGCTGCCGTGCTCTGTCTCGCAGGCGGCTGCGGGAGCTCCGCGGGATCGAACGGCGCGGCAGGGGCATCGGGCGGGTATGGCGCCGCATCCATGGGCGGCACGACCGGCGCCGGGGGAGCCTCCGGCACCCGCGCGGACGCAGCGACGGGCGGCGCCGCGGGCGACCCTGGCGCGACGACCCCCTGGCGTCCCTTCGCCGCAACGAGCGTTTGGAACACCCCGATCGCGGCCGCTGCGACCGTCGACGCGAATTCCGCCACGCTGATCGCCGATTTTTCGAGCATCGCCGGCCAGACTACGTTCTGGATCAACATCCAGGACTACAGCGTTCCGGTCTACTGGGTCGATTCAACCGTCACCTCGATGGCGACGGTCATGGCGGCGCTCGGCGGCACCGGCTTCCGTACCGGCGCCGCCGACAATTCGGTCGCGGCCGGCGCTGGCCCCGCCCCCATCCCCAGCGGCGCGACGCCCGCGGCCGGAACCGACCGGCACCTCTCCATCGTCGATCGCGCAACTCGGATGGAGTGGGCGTTCTGGGACGCGGACCACAGCTCCGGATCCTGGACCGCCGGCGAGGCCTCCACGCAGGACCTCTCGGGCGACGGTGTGAGGCCGCCCGAGAGAAACAACCCCTGGTGGGCCGGCCACGGCCCGCGCGCGTGCGGGTTCGGCCTCATCGCCGGGCTCATCACCGTGGACGAGATCCAGGCCGGGACCATCAACCACGCCCTGGTGATCGCCTACCCGCACATTCGATCCAGCACCTACACGCCGCCCGCATCGAGCGCGCAAGGGACGACGACCGACGCGATCAAGACCCGCGGAATCCTCTGCGGCGGACGCGTCCAGCTCGATCCGACGCTCGATCTGTCGACGCTGAACCTATCGCCGTCGGGCCTCACCATCGCGCGGGCGCTGCAGGTCTACGGCGCGTTCGTGGGCGACTACTCGGGCGCCGTAAGCCTTTACGCCGACGCGTCGCCAGACGCCCAGGCCAGCTGGTCGGCCGGACTGCTCGCCAGCGGCGACGCCCAGAAGATCCCACTCGACCGCTTCCGGGTGCTCACGATCGGGACGGTCTACGACAACATGAACTGAGGTCGAAGGACCGGCGAGGGTTTACCGACCCCGCTTCTCGCTGACCGGCTTGGGCTGCGGCGTCAGGGTGTGGACAGTTGCCCCCGCCGAGGCCGCGGCCCCCCCTGCACCCGCCACCAGCGCGGGCGTGCCGACGTCGCGCGCGATCTTGTGGTGCGCCAGCACCTTGGCTTCGATCTTGTTCGCCACGTCCGGGTGGTCACGCAGGTACTGCTTGGCGTTCTCGCGCCCCTGACCGATCCGGTCGCCGCCGAAGCCGAACCAGGCGCCCGACTTCTCGATCGCGCCGCACTCGGCGCCGAGATCGACCAGATCCCCCTCGTGGCTGATCCCCTCGCCGTACAGGATGTCGAACTCCACCTCGCGGAACGGCGGCGCCATCTTGTTCTTGACCACCTTGACGCGGGTCCGGTTGCCGACCACCCGGTCGCCGTCCTTGAGCGCGCCGACGCGCCGGATGTCGAGCCGCACGCTGGCGTAGAACTTGAGCGCGTTGCCGCCGGTGGTGGTCTCCGGGTTGCCGAACATCACGCCGATCTTCATCCGGATCTGGTTGATGAAGATGACCAGCGTGTTCGACTTGGAGATGGTGCCGGTGAGCTTGCGCAGCGCCTGGCTCATGAGCCGCGCCTGGAGGCCCACGTGCGCGTCCCCCATCTCGCCTTCCAGCTCGGCCCGGGGCGTCAGCGCCGCCACCGAGTCGACCACGATCACGTCGACGGCGCCCGAGCGCACCAGCATCTCGGTGATCTCCAGCGCCTGCTCGCCACAGTCCGGCTGCGACACCAGCAGATCGTCGGTGCGCACCCCCAGCTTGCGCGCGTACCCGATGTCGAGCGCGTGCTCGGCATCGACGAAGGCGCAGATGCCGCCCAGCTTCTGGGCTTCGCCCACCACGTGCAGCGCCAGCGTGGTCTTGCCCGACGACTCCGGCCCGTAGATTTCAATCACGCGCCCGCGCGGCACGCCGCCGACACCGAGCGCGATGTCGAGGCCGAGCGATCCGGTCGGCACCACCTTGACCTCGGGCGGCGCGATCCCCTCGCCGAGGCGCATGATGCTCCCCTTGCCGAACTGCTTCTCGATGGTCGAGACGGCGAGGTCGATCGCCTTGTCGCGCCCGATGTCGCGCTCGCGCGCCGGGGCTGCCGCCACGCCGCTGCCGGCTTCCTTGCTCTCCGCCTTCATCTCACTCTTCTCGGTCGTCGCCATGTGTTCTCTCCTGGTCAATTGGAATTCAAGGCGGCGCGATGCCGCAAAATGTAGGTCGAGCCGGCGTGGTCGGGCCCGCCGCCGAGCCGGCTCTCATAGAGGTGCACCTCGTCGACGGCTACCGGTCCGAAAGCCCGCTCGGCGAAACGAACCAACGCTGTTCGCGCGTCGGTCCCGGCCTTCGAGCGGCCGACGGTGACATGCGCGTGAAAGGGCCGTGATTCTTTCTCGCCGACGCCCAGCTCCGCCGCTACGACCTCGACGGCCTTGGCGACCCGTTCGAGCCCGCCGCTCCGATCTTCCACGCCAGCCCAAATGACGTGGGCCTTGCCGGCGGAGGGAAACGCCCCCATCCCGCGCAGCTCGATCACGAATCGCGGCAAAGCGCCCACCGCGCGCGCGAGCGCGCTGCCGAGATCGCCGAGGCGGGTCTCCGCGACGGGCCCCAGGAACTTGATCGTGACGTGCAGGTTCTCCACCTTGCGCGACCACTTGACCGCCGGCAGCTCGCCCGCCAGCGACTGCGCCGCCGAAAAAACATCGGCCTGAACCGTCGCCGGCAACGGCACAGCCACGAAGCTGCGAACGTCACCCTGCTTGGTCGTCTGACTCATCGTTTGCGGGTGTCGAAGTAGCGACGGGCCAGATCGAGCGCGTAGTAGGCGGCGGCGATCCGCACCCGCTCGCGCCCGCCGGCGAAGAGCTTGGTCGAGGTGCGCGTGGTCCCCGGGCCGCAGATCGCGAAGCAGACGGTCCCCACCGGCTTGTCGGGCGCGCCGCCGGCCGGACCGGCGACGCCGGTGATGGCCACCGCGACCGACGAGCCGCAGACCCGCTTGGCCCCTTCGGCCATCTCGCGCGCGGTCGGCTCGCTCACCGCGCCGAAGTCGGTGATGGTCTCCGGCTTGACGCCGAGCACGCCGGTCTTCACCTCATCGGCGTAGGCCACCACGCTGCCGCGGAAAAATGCGGTGGCCCCCGCTTCCGAGGTGACGATCTCCCCGGCCAGCCCGCCCGTGCAGGACTCGGCGAACGCCAGCGTCGCCTCCTGCGCGCGCAGGGCCTTGGCCACCGCCGCCGGGAAGGTCTCGCCGTCGATGCCGTAGATGCCGGGCCCGATCCGCTTGCGCAGCTCGGCGTCGACCTTTTCCACCGTGGCGCGCGCGTCGGCCGCGTCGGGCAGGCGCACCACCAGCTTGACGTGGTTGACCGGGTTCGAGGTGCGGAAGTGCAGCGTGGCCCCCTCGACGCCGGTCAGGATCCCGGCCAGGCGGTGGTCGATGTGCGATTCCCCCATGCCGTAGAGGTGCCAGGTGCGCGTGGCCAGCAGCGGCCCGCCGGTCTCGGCCAGCCGATGCGCCAGTCGCGGCACGACCTCGTCGGTGAACATCTTCTCCATCTCGCGCGGCACGCCCGGCAGGAAGAACGCCTCTGCGCCGCCCAGCCGCACCATGAATCCCGGCGCGATGCCGGCCGCGTTGGGGAGCGCCCGCCCATCGTGCGGAATCCGCACCTGGCGCAGGTTGTTGGGCGTCATCTCGAAGCCGTGCGTCGAGAAGCGCTTCTTCATCGCCTCCAGCGACGGCTCGTCGGCGTGGGTCCCCGTGGCCAGCAGCTCGGCCACCACGTCGACGGTCCGGTCATCCTCCGTGGGTCCGAGCCCGCCGGTCGCGATGATGACGTCCGCCTCGGCCCGCAGCCGCACCAGGGCCGCCCGGATCGCCTGAGGCTCGTCCGAGACCACGATCTGCTCGGAGATCTCGTAGCCGAGATCGAACAGCCTCTCGGCGATGAAGGCGGCGTTGGTGTTGCTGATCTCGCCGCGCAGCACTTCGTCGCCGATCGCCAGGAGGGCCGCGCGCTGCGGCATGAGCGTGGAACTAGACATTTGAGCAGTACCCTAGCCGGGGCGAAATCGGGTGTCAACGAAGTTGATCCGGTCGACGCGAATTGACGCCCCCCGACGGCCTCGATACCCTGGTAGGTCCATGCGAATCCGGTACGCCGCTAAGACCGACGTCGGGATGAAGCGCAACCACAACGAGGACTACTTCTCGCTCATCGAGGAGGAGCAGCTCTTCTTGGTCGCGGACGGCATGGGCGGTCATGCCTCGGGCGAGGTCGCGTCCAAGATGGCCGCCGACGTGATGCAGGAGTTCTACGTGCGCACCAAGGACGAGGAGGCGACCTGGCCGTACAAGATGGACCGCCATCTGTCGTACGTGGAGAACCGTCTCGTCAACGGCATCAAGATGGCCAACCAGCGCATCTTCCAGGCCGCCAGCAAGGAAGTGAAATACAAGGGGATGGGAACCACGATCGTGAGCGGCCAGGTGGTCGGCGACAAGTTCTACATCGCGCACGTGGGCGACTCGCGCTGCTACCGCGTGCGCGGCGCCGCCATCCAGCAGATGACCCGCGACCACTCCCTGCTCGAGGACTACAAGGACGCCAAGCCCAACATGTCCGACGAGGAGCAGCGCAAGTTCCCCCACAAGAACGTCATCACGCGCGCGCTCGGCATGCGCGAGAACGT
>JADGRB010000059.1 GCA_017881315.1 Pseudomonadota bacterium | reverse complement strand
CAGCTCTGGCCCGTCTGACAGGTCTTGCCGCAGCTTCCGCAGTTCTGCGTGTCGGTCGCGAGGTTCGTACAACCCTGGCTGCACGACGTCTGGCTGCCGCTGCAGGTCGGCCCGGCGGTGCTCGGCTTGGCGCAGCTGGCGACGAAGAGCGAGGCGCCCAGGATGGCAACCAAAGCCGCCTGCAAAGAGGCATGGCGTGCAAGCATGTTCAAACTCCTAAGTTTGGGGGAATAGGGAGACGAGCATAGGCCCAAAGAAGCCGAGCCGCCGGTTCAAAGGACCGTCGACCGGCGCAATGTGGGTGCTATCGTACACTTGCGCCGGGCAAACCCCAACTCGTTTTCGCATGAACAGATCATCGACCCGATCGTCTCTGGCATCGCTCGACCGCTTGCGCTAGTCCAATGCCGGGAATGCTCGCGATGGTCGTGCTGGCCTTGGTCCAGGCTCAAGCAATCGACGCCGCGGCGGTCGACGCCGGGTCACCACCGGCCGATGCGGCGCCCGCCCCGTCGTCCAGCGAGGCCGCGGTCAAACCCCCGGCGCTCAAGCGCTTCGTACCGGCGGTCTACCCGCCCGACGCGGAAGCGGCGGGAATCGCCGGATCGGTGACGCTGTCGATCGTCATCGATGCCGCCGGCAAGGTCGGCGAAGTGAAGGTCCTCGATCCCGGCCCCCACCCGGGGTTCGCACCCGCGGCGGTCGCCGCGGTCAAGCAATTCGGGTTCTCGCCCGCCGAGATCGCCGGCAAGCCGGCCGCCGTCGAGATCAGCTACCGCTACGAGTTCGTGCTCAAGCGCGCGCCCCCGCCCCCGCCGCCCAAGGATAAGCCGCTGTCGCTGGAGGGGCGCATCATCGAGCGGGGCACGCGCGCGCCGGTGGTGGCCGCCAGCATCGACGCGGATGGCGTGACCGCCGAGACCGATACGGACGGTCGCTTCAGCCTCCGCGGCCTGCCGGTCGGGCCGATCCGGATCCGGGTGGTGTCGCCCGCGCACCACGATCTCCTGGTCGACGAGGTGATCGAGCAGGGCAAGCTCAAAGAGGTCGAGTACCGGATGAACCGGCGGCGCTACGGATCCTTCGAGGCGGTGGTGCGCGGCGAGCGCGAGCGCAAAGAGGTCGCCGTGCACGAGATCTCGGTCGACGAGATCTCGACCGTCCCGGGCACCCAGGGCGACGTCCTCAAGGTGCTCCAGGATTTCCCGGGCGTCGCGCGCGCCCCCTTCGGCCTGGGGTTTCTCATCGTGCGTGGCTCGGCCCCGCAGGACACCAAGGTCTACCTCGACGGTGTCGAGATCCCCCTGCTCTTCCACTTCTTCTCGCTCACCGCGGTCGTCAACTCCGACGTGATCTCCGGGCTCGACTTCTATCCCGGCAACTTCGCCGCCAACTACGGCAACGCCATGGGCGGCACCGTCGAGATCCGCACCCGGGATCCCAAGCACGAATGGCACGGGGCCGGCCACGTCGATCTCTACGACGGCGCGGCGATGGTCGAGGGCCCGGTGGGCGACGGCAGCTTCTTGCTCTCGGTGCGGCGGAGCTGGGTCGACCAGGTGCTCAAGCTGGTGGTCCCGACGGGCCTCACGGTCGCCCCCGTGTTCTACGACTACCAGGCGAAGTACACCCACTCGCTCTGGGGCGGCCAGGGATCGATCTTCGCCTTCGGATCGTCGGACGCGCTCGACGTCCTCGACCAGAACACCCAGATCCCGATCTCGTTCGCGAGCGAGATCGAGTTCCACCGGCTGGGCGCCCGCTGGCAGCGCGGCTTCTCACACAACTGGCGCAACGACGCCATCCTTTCGCTCGGCTACGACCACGACCTCACCGAGGCGATCAACGCGCTCAAGATCGACGCCAGCATCTGGAATGCCAGCCTGCGCGACACGATGACCTACCGCCCCTCGGACAAGTTCACGCTGGAGATGGGAACCGACTCGTCGCTGCGACACCTCTATTACAGCCTCACGTTGCCCACCTTCTCGGCGGTCGGCACCACCGGCAGCGGCGTCGGCAACGGCGGCCTGGCCGCCAACCCGTCCAAGACCACCTCGGCCACCAGCAACTGGGCCGCGCCCGCGCTCTTCGCGACGGCCAGCTGGACCCCCACGCCGCGCCTGCGGCTGCAGCCCGGCCTGCGCTTCGACGCCAGCTCGAACCTGAATGCGGCGCACTCTTACTGGTTCGACCCTCGCCTGTCGGCGTTCTACACGGTCGGCCCCAAGACCGTCCTGAAAGCCGGCGTCGGCCTCTACTCCGAAGCGCCGCAGGCCGGGGACCTGGTCCCGGCGCTGTTCGGCAACCCGGGGCTGTCTTACCAGCGATCGCTCCAGTACAGCCTGGGGGTCGACCAGAAGCTCCCCTTCCAGAGCGACCTCGGCGTCACGGTCTACGACAAGTACATGTACGCGCTCGAGACGCCGACGCGACTGACCGACGCCATGGGCAACTCGTACAACGTCTCGAACCTGGGCAAGGGGCGGTCTTACGGCATCGAGCTCCTGCTGCGCCGCCAGATCATGCGCGGCTTTTACGGCTGGATCGCCTACACGCTGTCGCGCAGCCAGCGACTCGACGATCCGTCGACGCCGACCTATCAGTACGGCTGGCACCTCTACGACTTCGACCAGACCCACATCTTGACGCTCATCGCCTCCTACCAGACCGAGCACAACTGGACCTTCGGGACGCGCGTGCGCTACGTGAGCGGCGATCCGTACACCCCCAACGTCAATGGTATCTTCAACGCCAACAACGGCGAATACTCCTGCATCCCGGGGAATCCGGACACCGCGCGCGCGCCCGCGTTCTTCCAGGCCGACGGACGCATCGATCGCCGCTGGGTCCACGACAAGTGGATCTTCACCGCCTACCTGGACGTCCAGAACGTCACCAACCGCCAGAACCCCGAGGCGCGGTTCCCAAACTTCAACTGCCAGGGCTATTCGACGCTGACCGGCATTCCGATCTTCCCTACCTTAGGCTTCCGGGCGGAGTTCTAGGCGACATGACGACCCGAAACGTTCTCGCGATCGCGATCCTGGGCGCCGCCCTCTGCGGAACCGGCGCCTGCGAGTCCGGGTTCGAACGCAACGATCAGATCGTGAACAGCCTGCGCATCCTGGGCGCGCGGGACAGCGTGATCGACACGGACCCGAACGACTGGGCCGATGCCGAGGACGGCGACACCATCGAGCTGTCGGCGCTGGTGGCGAACCCGGGGGGCGTCGCCTCGGTCACCGTGACCTGGCTAGCCTGCGTCCCGGGGACCACCGCGGTCTCGCCCTGCATGGACGAGGGGGTCCTCCGCGACCCGACGACCTTGATCCCGATGGCCCAAGATCCGGCCACCACGGGCGTCCTGTTGCTTGGCGTGGGGGAGACGATCCAGTACACGATCCCGTCGGAGATCAAGCCGTTGCTGGACGCCGTGATCGCGCGCGCCGACCAGAACGTGAACGCGGAGTGCGCGGTCTATCTCGAGGTGCCCCTGGTCATCATCGCCCAGAGCGACGGCCAGGTCTTCACGGCGACCAAGAACCTCCGGCTCTCACCCTGGAGCCAGACGGGACCGGGCGCAACCGATCCGGCCTTGCAGCACTACATCCGCAACGCGAACCCGACCATCGACCAGCTGGTCCTGCCGGACAATCCGAGCGTCTGCACGGGTCCGGTGCTGACCAAGGCCTGCGCCGCCGATCTCGATTGCGCCGATGTCCCGTCGACCTGCAGCAACGGCTGGTGCGTTCCGACGGGGCCCTTCCCCGACGGCCACCAGGTCGTCTGTGGGGACGTCCCGCCCGCGGACGCCGAATCCTACTGGACCTGCGGCCTCGACGGTCCCCTCTACAACCCGGTCGAACGACCGAGCATCACCTGGTACATGACGGCCGGCGCGCTCGCCGGCGTGGCCTCGGCGAACAACAACGGCGGGGACGCCGATCTCGCCAGCAGGACCTTCACCGGCTTCACCCGCCCCGCCGGCCCGTTCACGCTCTACGGCGTGATCCGCGACGGGCGCGACGGCGAGGCCTGGGTCGCGCAGGATTTTCAGTGATTCGTTTGAACCGGACGATGGGAAAGGAACGAGGATGATCATTCAGAAGCTGTTGGCGATCGTGAACCTGGGGGCGGCCTGGGTTCTGTGGCTGCTGGTCGGCCTGTCCGTGATCTCGGTGGGCATCATGATCGAGCGGACCTTCTTCTTCCTGGGGCGCCGGCTGCCGGGTCGCGAGGCGCTGTCCGCGCTGCTGCTGGCCGGCGACTTCAAGAAAGCCCGCGCGGCGCTGGGAGATCGGTTTGGCATCGAAGCCGACGTGCTGCGCGCTGCGCTGGATCAAGCCGACAGTGGCCCCGACAGCGTCGCCAAGGTCGTCGACGCGAACATCAAGCGGTCGCGGCTGGAGTACGAGTCGCGGCTGGCCTTCCTGGCGACGCTGGGCAACAACGCGCCCTTCATTGGTCTGTTCGGTACGGTGCTCGGAATCATCCGGGCGTTCAGCGATCTGGCGCGCAACCCGAGCGCGGCGGGCGCCAGCTCGGTGATGGCCGGGATCTCGGAGGCGCTCATCGCGACCGCGGTCGGGTTGCTGGTCGCGCTGCCCGCGGTGGTCGCCTACAACGTCTTCCAGCGCGCGCTGCGCCGCGCCTCGCAACGCGCGCTGGTCCTCGCCGATCTGCTGGAAGCGCGCCTGAGGGGTCGCGACGTCAAGAGCGAGGCCGCCTGATGACCTCCGGGTCGGACGCCGACGACGGCGATGACGGCGGCGTCATCAGCGGCATCAACGTCACGCCGCTGGTCGACATCACGTTGGTCCTGCTGATCATCTTCATGGTGACGGCGACGTACATCGTGCGGCAGGCGATCCAGGTGGATCTCCCGCGCGCCGCCAACGCGGGCGAGTCGACCGGCACGACTCTGGCGGTCATGCTCACCAAGGACGGCGACATCTATCTCGATGGCCGCAAGAGCGACGAGACGGGCCTGCGCGACGCCGCGCGCACCGCGGCCGCCAAGGACAAGGACACCCGCGTGATCATCAGCGCCGACAAGAACTCGCTCCACGGCGCCGTGGTGCACGTTCTCGATCTGATCAAGGGCGAAGGAATCGCGAAGTTCGCCATCAACATCGAAAAGGAGCAATGAGCCGAGCTTCGCCCACGCGCCGCCGGCTCTCGCCGACGGTCGGATACGTCTTGTCGGTCGTGTTCCACCTGGCGATCTTCGGCTGGGCCTGGGCGCTGCCCACCCGCGCGCGCCGCGCCGAGCGGGTCGACGTGGAGCTCGTCGAGGTGAAACCGAAACCGGTCGAGCCCAAGCCACCGGCACCCGAGCCCCCCAAGCAGACCGAGCCGGTCAAGATGCGGCCGGCCCGGCGGGTGGCGCTGAACACACCCCCGCCGCCCACGGCGGCGCCGCCGCCCGAAACGCCCCCGCCCGAGACGCCCCCCTCGCCGGCGCTCACACCCGGGCCGGTTCGCCTCGGCATCTCGCTGTCGTCGACCAGCGTGGGCGGCGGCTTTTCGGCGCCGGTCGGCAACAGCCTGGCGGGAAAGCTCACGCCCCACGCGGCGGCCCCGGCCGGCGACGACATCGGTCCCGTCGCGCACGCCGCGGCGCTGACCGTGCAGCCGGAGCCGATCGACACCGACATTCCCAAGAGCGAATACCCCCAGCAGGCCCTGGACGCCGGCTTCGAGGGGAGCGTGATCCTCAAGATCGTCATCGACGCCAACGGCCGCGTGCGCCGCGCGGTCGTGATCAAGGATCCCGGCTACGGCCTGGGCGCCGCCGCGGTCCGCAGCGCGCTCAAGCACTTTCGTTTCAAGCCCGGCCAGCTCGATGGAAAAGCCACCGCCACCGAGTGGACCTTCACGGTCACCTACGAGCTGCCTTAACACGGGGCGGACGATCGGCGAGGCGGACCACGAAGCGCAGGCCGGACCAGATCGCGTCGATGGCGCAGACCTTGTTGTCGACCAGGCCGAGGGCCAGCCCCCGCCCGCGCACCTCGGCCTCCGTCAGGTCGGTGGCCACGCCCGACGATTTCTTGGGCCAGCCGATCCAGAGGCCGCCGGTCGGATCGAGCCGGCGTGCGAGCGCGGAGAAATCCCGCGCCAGATCCTTCGAGCTGCGCGCGAAGCAGACGATCACGTCGAAGGGGCCGCGGCCGCTTCCCGCCGGGCGCGGCGTGACGCCGGGTGGCAGTGGGCCGAGCGTCTCGCCGAAGCCCTCCGGGGGACGCACCAGACCGAGACGGGCCCCCGGCTTGATGCCCAGCTTTTGCGGCAACGGCGTCCCCGAGTAACCGGCCATGGCGTGCGGCGGATTGTAGTTCAGCTCCCGTGCGTGCGCAGAAGATCGATCACCAGCTTCACCACCACCGCCAGCACCACCGCCACCACGACCACCCGCACCAGACGATCGCCGTTTCGCACCGCCAGGTGCGCGCCAGTCGTGGCCCCGAGCGCGTTGGCGGCCGCCATCGGCAACGCCACCCGCCACAGGATTGTCCCGTGCGCGGCGAACAAGGTCATCGCCGCCAGATTCGAAGCCAGGTTGACCACCTTGGCGTTTCCGGAGGCGCGCGTGAGCGCATCACCGAACACCGTCGCGAACGCGATCACCAGCATCGACCCCGTCCCCGGCCCGAAGAACCCGTCGTAGGCACCGAGACCGAGCGCGATCGCGAGGAGGGCCGCGCGCGCGGCCCCGGGCCCGAGCTTCGTCGGTCGCGGCGCGACGTTGCGCCTGAGTAGCACGACGGCCGCCGCGATCAGCAGGAGCACGATGACGATCCCGCGCAGCAGCCCCAGCGGAACCGCCAGCACGGCCCGCGCGCCCAGCCAGGATCCGACGAACCCCGCCGCGAACCCCAGCGCCGCCCGATCGCGATCGATCGCGCCACGGCGCCAGTAGGTGAGGGCCGAAGCGGTGGCGCCGAACACGGCCTGCCCCTTGTTGGTCCCGAGGGCGAGAACCGGCGGCAGGCCCGCCGCCAGCAGCGCGGGAAGGCTCACCAACCCGCCCCCACCGGCGATCGCGTCGACCAGCCCCGCGCCGAACGCGGCGGCGGCCAGCAGCGCGATGAGGGGCGGCCCCAGTGGCAGATGAATCAAGACGCCAGATGACCTTGAAAGCGGGTCGTTCGTCACTACGTTTCGCTCATGGGTCGCTTTGGTTTGGCAAGCTCTGCCTGCGCGATGGCGCTCACCTGCGCACCGCTCGCCGCCTCCTGCAGCAAGGACATCTTCGATGTCACCGTCAATCTCGGCGCCGAGACATATTCGGCGAATGTCGGTCAGCAGAGCGGAACCATCCCGACGGTGACCTGCGATCCCGCTGCTCCCACCACCTGCACCGGCGGCCAGGCGGTCGATCCGAACAGCACGATGGTGACCACCGGGCCGGCCACGGTCGGCGTTTCCCTGAGCTGCGACGCCGCGACCGTTCATTGCTTCGCCCAGGTGAACGTGCGCGTCGTCTACCCCGTGAACGTCCTGCAGGACGACGCCTTCGTCGCCGCGGTCGCGCAGCGATCGATCTCGCTGGTGCGCCTGGCCGACCTCGCCTACACGGTCCCGGTCAACACGCTGACGTTCGAGGCGCCAGCCGTCGACGTCTTCGCGGGACCCGCCGGGACGGCGCTCGAGACGGATCCCGGCGTCGTGTCGGTGGGGAGCACCACCCCCATCCCGGCCGGCACACCGGTCACCGCCGCGCAGCACTTCACCATCGCCGACGGCTCACCCGCCCGGGCCCTCATCGAAGAGAGCGTCCAGGCCGAACAGCCTTTCGTTTTCGTGCTGACCATGGGACCGCGAGTCGAGGCCGGCGACGCGATCCCGGCCGGCATGTTCGAGGTCGACCTTCTTCCTCAGGTCCAGCTGGGATTCTGACCCGACCCTTCCGAAGCCCGACGCTTCGCGCCGCGATTTAGATCGAACTTGGGGGTCGTGCGTCCGTAGGGACATGGCCACCAAAAACTCGTCCCGATCCCCCCGTTGGTTCGCGCTCCTCCTCCTGCCTTTGCTCGTCGCGGCAAAGAGCCCCATCGGCGTCGGCGCGGCAAGAAGCCCCGCCGGCGTCGTCGTGGCGGCACCCGCCCCGATCAGCCTGACCGCCTCGGACGGCGCCGGACTGGATCTGGTGTCGCTCACGGCGAGCGCGGTGGTGGAAGACCCCCTCGCCTTCACCGAGCTCCACCTCACCTTTCGCAACCCGGAGAAAAGGGTCCGGGAAGGCCGCTTCCGGATCACGCTCCCCGCGGGCGCGACCCTCAGCCGGTTCGCGATGCGGATCGGCGACCGCTGGCAGGAGGGCGAGGTGGTCGAGCAACAGGCGGCGCGCGTGGCCTACGAAGATTTCCTGCACCGCCGTCAAGATCCGGCGCTGCTGGAAAACGAGGCCGGCAACGAGTTCTCGGCGCGGGTGTTTCCGATCCCGGCCGCCGCGACCAAGGAGATCGTCGTCTCCTATTCGCAGGGTCTGGCGCGGGCCAGCGAGCCCTACCGGCTGCCGCTGCGTGGGCTGCCGCGGCTCGGCCTGCTGAGCGTCCAGGTCCGCCAAGGGGACAAAATCGCCGAGCTCGATCGCCACGACTTCGTTCCCGATCGCGACTTCGAGGTGCCGCACGCCGCCGGCGGCGGACGCCTCGGCCTGCGCGACGACAACCTGGTCGTCGCACGCATCGTCCCGCTCGCCGGTGACAACCGTCGCGATGAGGTCTCGTCGCTCTACGTGCTGGTTGACACCAGCGCCTCGCGCGCGCTCGGGCTCGGCGACGAGATCGCGACGCTCGAGCATCTCCTCTCCGAGCTGCGGCGCGCCGGCGACCCGACGGTCACCGTCGCCGCGTTCGATCAGGACGTGGTCCCCATCTTCAGCGGCAAGGCCAGCGCCGCCGGCGATCAGATCCGCAAGCGGCTCTCGGCCCGCCGCGCGCTGGGCGCGTCGGATATCGATCGCGCCCTCTCCTGGCTGGCGGCGACCGCCAAGCGCGACGGCGCCGCGGGACACGCGCGGGCGCTCCTGGTGAGCGACGGCGTCGCCACCGCCGGCGAGATCGGCGCCGACAAGCTGCGGGCGCGCGCGAGGACCCTGGGAACCGCCGGCATCGGGCGGCTGGACGCGCTCGCGGTGGGCGGCATCCGCGACGACGTGCTGCTCTCGCGGATGGTGACCTCTGGACTGCCCCGCGACGGCGTGGTCCTCGACGGAACGCAGCCGGCAGCGACGCTGGTGCGGCGGCTTACCCGCGCGACGCGCTCCGGGGTCAAGGTCGAGATCGACGGCGCCGGATGGGTCTGGCCGAGCGTGCTCGACGGCATTCAGCCCGGCGACGAGGTGCTGGTCTTCGCCGACCTGCCGCGAGAGCGACCGTTTGCGCTCAAGGTCGGCGGCGTACCGCTGCCGCTCACCGGCACGCTGGCCCCGTCCCCGCGGCCCTTGCTCGAACGGGCCTGGGTGCAGGCGCGCATCGCGCGCGTCCTCGAGCAACGCGACGCCCTGGCCGGCCGCGACCGCGATCTGGCCCAGGCGCTCAAGAAGCAGGCCATCGACCTGTCCGTGCAAAATCGCGTGCTCTGCCCCTTCACGTCCCTGCTGGTGCTGGAGACGGAGCAAGACTACGCGCGCTTCGGCATCGAGCGGCGCGCCCTGGCCGACATCCTGACCGTCGGTCCGCAGGGGATCGCGTTCGTCCACCGCACCGAGATCGCCGCGCCGTCCCCCGTCCGTGAGGTGGTCCGAGACCAGCCCGGCCCGCAGAGCATCCCCGCCAAGGCTCGCCCGATGGACGAGAACGAGCGGGACGATCGGCTGGCCAAGAAGGTGGACAGGCAGTTGGACAGGCAGGAAGACAAGCGGGCGGACGAGAAGGCCCAGTCGCGCGGAGCGGACAGGGAAAGCGCGTCGGTCGCGATGGCCGATCGGGCCGAGATGGAAGAAGCGCCCGCATCTGCGCCCGAGCCGCGCGCGATGCGACGGCAGATGGCGGCGGCGGCACCCGCGCCCCGGGAGCGGGCCATCGCGCCGGCGGCCTCCGCGCAGCCGCTCGGCGCGGTCGGCGTCGGCGGGCACGGACGCCTCGAGAGCGGCGGCGGCCTCGCCGCGTCGAACGGCCGCGCCATCGGCGGCGCGATCTCGGCGGCGCCCCCGCCGCCCGCGATGCTACGATCCGACGTCGCGCCGGCCACCGGGCCGCTCAAGGAGGTTCTCGACTTGATTCACGGCGGCCACGCCCGCGAGGCGCTGGCCCGGGCCCTCGCCTGGCGGGAAGGCGACGCGGGCGACGTGCTGGCGCTGGTCGCGCTCGGCGAGGCGTGGGAGGCGCTCGGCGCCGAAGCCGACGCCGCGCGCGCCTACGGCTCGATCATCGATCTCTTTCCGGGGCGCGCCGACATGCGCCGGTTCGCCGGCGAGCGGCTCGAGCACGTGCGGACCGGCGCCGCGCTGGCGCTGGCGATCGACAGCTACCGCAAATCGATCGAACAGCGGCCCGACCACCCGGCCGGCCACCGGCTCCTCGGCTTCGCGCTCATCAAGGCGGGCCACGCCCGCGAGGCGTTCGACGCGCTCGCCGTCGGCGTCGCGCAGAAATATCCGGCCGGCCGCTTCGCCGGTGTCGACCGCATCCTGCGCGAGGATCTGGGCCTGGCGGCGGCCGCCTGGATCCGCGTCGAGCCGGCGCGCGGCAACGAGATCAACGCCCGCCTCGTCCGCGCCGGTGGCGTTGCCGAGCCCGCGCCGTCGCTGCGCTTCGTGCTCAACTGGGAGACCGACGCCAACGACGTCGACTTCCACATCGAGGACGGCAAGGGTGGCCACGCCTATTACGCCTCGCCGCACCTGCCGTCGGGCGGCGATCTCTACGCCGACGTCACCACCGGATATGGCCCCGAGTGCTTCACCATCCGCGGCCCCGCCAGCGCGCGCGCCGTCCCTTACCATCTACAGGCCCACTACTTCAGCCGCGGACCGATGGGCTACGGCATGGGCAAGCTCGAAATCATCGAGCACGACGGGCACGGCAACCTCCGCTTCGACGAGCGCCCGTTCGTCATCATGCAGGACGGCGCCTTCATCGACCTCGGGACGGTGGGCGGCGCTCCAGCGGGCGGGCGAATGGTCGCCCGCGGCGTCATCTCGGTGCCCGCCCGGCAATGACGGACACTGCCGGGCCCGGCCGTCGGCTTGACGCGACGGGCCCGGAATGACATCGTGCCTTCCATAAAAGGAGGGGCCGCCCCATGAGTTTTTCCGGCCTTCGCGCCTCTTCCGCGCGCCTCGTTTTCTTGGCTATGTTGGCGTCGCTGGTGGTCTGTCGATCGGCCGCCGCTCAGGTGGTGGAGCCCAACGGCATCAGCGTCCCGGCCACTGTGGCCAACGGCGAGACGACGCTGCAGCAGTTTTTCACTTCGAAGGGCGAAGCGATCAACGCC
Organism: Pseudomonadota bacterium; assembly: GCA_017881315.1. Lineage (GTDB taxonomy): Bacteria > Myxococcota_A > Polyangia > Fen-1088 > Fen-1088 > JADGRB01. Next base: position 7,278 of record JADGRB010000059.1, on the reverse strand, counting down.
GTCACCAACGCGGCAATTTCACCCGCGGTCTTCCTTCCCCTCTGCGATTTCCAGGCGACGCTCGTGCTCAGCCAGTCTGGAGCCCAGGCCGGCCTCGACTGGTACAACGTGCCGACCAGCCCGACGGGCGCACCGACGCCGCTCTACCAGATTGGAACGCCGCCGCTCGCGATCGGATCAACCGTCGGGAGCTCGGACATTCGGAACGACCCCAACTACCAGGGCGGTCTGATCGGCTTCGCGCTGATGAAGAACCTCGGAAATGGCTACGTGCCGGTCTACTACTCCGAATACATGCGCAACGCCGACTGCACCGGTTGCACGATGCCGGGCTACTGGAAGATGGCCCTGTCCTATCAGTCCACCACCATGCCGAACTCGTACTACATGGCGTGGGAAGACTGGGAGGGCGCCGATCAGAGCTCGTGGCAGGGGAACGACGGCGACTTCAACGACAAGGTCTTCCAGGTCACCGGCGTCACCTGCAAGGGCGGCGGCGTCCCCTGCGACACCGGACTGAAGGGTGTCTGCTCGCTGGGCGTCACCCAGTGTCAAAGCGGCGGGATGATCATCTGCAAGCCGACGGTCACCGCCGGCCCGGAGAAGTGCGACAACCTCGACAACGACTGCGACGGCACGATCGACAACGGGACGAGCCTCTGCCCCAACGCCCTGGTGTGCGTCCAGGGTGCCTGTACCAACGCCTGCAACGGCCAGGAGTTCGCCTGCAACCTCGGATGGCAATGCCAAAACGGCCTCTGCGTCGATCCGAAATGCGTGGGCAAGAACTGCTCCCCCGGCCTGCTCTGTCAGGCTGGCGCTTGCGTGGGTGGTTGCGACGGCGTCACCTGCCCGATCGGCCAGGAGTGCCAGCTGGGCGTCTGCATCGATCCCTGCGCCGGCGTCACCTGCAACGGCTCGGTCTGCGATCGGGGCGCCTGCGTGACCGTCTGCTCGTGCCAGCCTTGTGGGGCGGGACAGGTCTGCACCAACGACGGCCACTGCGTCGACAGCGGCTGCGATTCGATGACCTGTCCGACGGGGCAGGTCTGCCGGGCGGGCGCTTGCACCGATGTATGCCAGGGGGCGGTCTGTCCGGGCGGCGCCGAGTGCCACAACGGCGTCTGCGACATGCCCAAGACCGGGCAGACGACGACGCCGACGGGTGGCAACGGCGGCGGCGCGGGGACAACCGGGACCGGGAACAGCGGCGGCACCGCCGGGCGCGGCGGCGCGGGCGGCGGCGGCCAGGTCGGCGCGGGCGGAACGCCCTCGGGTGCGGGCGGGTCGACCACGGGCCCGCACGCAGCCGGCGGCGAGATCGGCTGCGCTTGCACGGCGGCGGGCCGGAGCAACGCCGGTCTCGGCACGCTGCTGGTGTTCATCCTGGGGGCGGCGCTCCGGCGGCGTCGGCGCGCCTGAGGCGCTATTCCCCGCCGGGCGCGAGCAGCTCGTAGAAGAGCGCGATGGTCAGGCAGTGGAACTGGCTATCCGAGCTCTGCGTGATCGTCTTGTCGATGACCCGCAGGCCCGGATTTTCCTGAAGCCACCGCGTCACGGTCTCGCCCAGCGCTTCCCGATCTCTGGCTTTGGTGGCCGTGAAGACTTTGACCCCGGACAGCATTGTCTAACTCTAATGCAAGCGATGTGCCCCGCAAGGAGTACCTCCGTCGATCGTGGAAGTATCGGAAACACCCTTCGAAACCACGAGGCGCCGTGGGCGCCACGACCGGTCGTGGGCGAACACACCGACGTTTGCCTGGACGCCTTCGCCGCGGCTACCATCCGAATGATGGCCGACCAGCTCATCCAGAAGATTCGCGGGTTGTTGGGCAGCGAAGCGCATGAGCGGCAGATTGCGGCCGCCATCGTGCTCGGGGAGATCGGCGCGCGCGGCGAGGCGGTGACGGCGGCGCTCGCGGCAACCGTGGCGGGCGGCATTCCCCCGGTGCAACGGCACGCGCTGGAAGCGCTCGCGCGCCTCGCCAGCGGCAAGGCGGCGCGGCAGGCGCTCCCGGCGGTGCTGGCCTGCTTCGGCTCGCGCGAGGATCCGGTGCGGCGGGCGGCGATCGATGCCGCCATCGCGTTCGGTGACGACGCGGTGGAGCCGGTGCGCGTGCGTTTGTCCGAGACCACCGACGCGATCGAGCGGCGCTCGCTCGAGGAGGTGCTGGGTCGGGTCGGCGGCAAGGATGCGTTCAAGGCGCTCATGGCAGCCCTGGATACGCCGGACCTCGAGGCAGCGCGCACGGCGGCGCTGGCGGTGCGGCAACGGGTCAAAGATGCGAACCCGCGCGAGAAGTCGGCCTATCTCGCGGCGGTCACCAAGGTGCTGCGCGCGAAGATGTCCGCGGGGCGCCAGGCCGGGCGCGGCCCCGGACCGAGCGTCGGCCTGCTGGCGGGCGGCCTCAAGATCCTCGGGTATCTGGAGGATCCGGCGGCGGTCCCCACGCTGGTCGCGTTCGCGCGCGACGCGCGGCAGGCGCCGGCCGTGCGCGAGGAGGCGATCGTGGCGTTGCGTTTCACCGCCCGCGGGAAGGCCGCGTCCGTGGCGGCCACCCTGATCGACCTGGCCGAGCGCGCGCCGCCCGATCTGGCGCGCGCGGCGCTCTACACGCTGGCGAGCCTCGAGATCCCGGCCGCGCTGGCGCCCCGCCTGCGCAAGCTCGCGCTCGGCCGAGAGCCCGAACGGGCGCTGCTCGCGATCGAGCGACTGGCGCAGATCGGGGGCGCCGCCGGGGCGGATGCGCTGGCGGCGGTGCTGGCCGCGACCGCCGATCGTGGACGAGCGGAAGTGGCCGCCGGGGCGCTCGACGCGAGACCCGAGGGCGCGCTGGCGATCGGGCGGGCGCTGCTCGCCACGCACGACGCCGAGCGGGTGGTCCTGCTGGCGCGGCTGCTGCGGCCGCGGGCGCGCGCGCTCGCCACGTCGGGCGCTGCGGGGAAGAAGCTGGCGCGCGCGTTGGTGGGCGCCGCGGTCTCGCGAGCCGGCAAGACGGGTGGCGGCGGTGCGGCCGGCGATGGCGATCTGGTGCCGCTCGCGCGCGAGATCGACCGGGAGGCCACCGGCGCCGGGCTCCGCGCCCAGGCCGTCAAGCTGCAAAAGCGCCAGGACTCCTCGGGCGCGCTGGCCCTCCTGCGCCTCATCGGCCAGTCGGCCGACGCCACTGCCGAGGACGGCTACGCCCTCGCGTCGGCGGAGCTGCGCGCGGGCCATCGCGACGAGGCGCTCGCGATCGCGCAGCAGCTTCTCGATCGGGGGTTCGATCTGGCCGCCGCCCTCCGTCGCGATCGCGGTCTCGACCCCGCGCTCCGCTACCAGGTAGGTTTCGCGCTCTGCGAACGTCGCCACGCCGCCGGCGAAGAGATCCTCTCCGATCTCGCCCGCGGCGGCCGGAGCAAGGTCGCCGGCATGGCCAGGGCCAAGCTCAAGTCGGCGGGCTACGTCTAGCCCGATCGCGGCCGATAGTCCCACGCCGATCGCTCCGCTAGAATGTGCCTCGCAAAGAACGAGCATGCTGGGGCGAAATCCTAGGTTGGTGGCGAGGCGCTGGTCTTCGTGGCTCATCGTTGCGATGGCGGCGGTGTTTCCCGCCTGCGGCGACGGCACGCCGGTCGCGCGGGGCTTTGGTTCGCGGGAGCTGGTGCCAATCCGCGAGCCGTCGCTCTATCTCCGGCAGAGCAACGCCAACTCCGTCGTCTATTCGACCTCCAACGACGCCGGCACCGCCGCCAACTACTGGTCCGTCGACCTCACCACCGGTCAGGTCCAGGCGCTCAGTCCGCCCGACGGGGGTGCCGGAGCTGGGATCGGATGCGTGTGCGGGCTCCAGACGGCCACGGGCGCAGCCACCGGAACCTTCACCGCCACCGATCCCGCGACCGGCCAGGAGAAGTCCATCGACGGCGTCGCGGCGATCGTGCAGTGCCCCTGTGGCGCCACGACCGAGGCGATCGTTCTGCGGCCCGATGCGACGGGTGGCCTCGGGATCTTCACGATCGATCTCGGCACCCTCGACGCCACCGAGGTGGTTCCCGCGACCCTCGGCACCGCGGCCTGGGCGAACGGCGCGGCGTCGACGGGATCGCTGGCGTCCAGCAGTCTGCTCTCGACGTCGGCCGTGACACCGATCGCCGGACACTACGTCTATCCGCGGACGATGGGCGACGGTTCGACGATCATGTTCGCCGGAACCTTCGCATCCGGATCGGCGAGCGAGCTGGCGTTGTTCGAGATCGCCCCCACGACGACCGTCGTCGGCTTCCCGGTGATCGACACCGTCGAGGGGAAGGCCCTGAGCCTCGTCGCCTGGCAGGTCATGGACAGCGCTTCGCAGGCCGTCTCTCTCGAGGTCTGGGACGACGAGCACCAGCAACTCGTGTCGTGTTCGCTGCCCGCCCCGCTCGCCCAGGTCGGCGTCGCCTCGCCCGATGGGACCGAGGTCTTTCTGGGCGCGACCACGGCGTGGGATCCGCGCGAGCCGGGCGGCCCGTATGGTTCCCTGGTCTTGGTCTCGCGAGCCGGCTCCGGAACCTGCACGCCGCTGGGATCCTACGCCACCAACGCGGGATTCTCGCTGGACGGCAGTATGTCGTTCTGGATGGTTGACGATACGCTGTCGATCGCCGCCGCCGATGGCAGCGCCGCGCGACAGATTGTCGGCAACATCGCACAGCCGCACTTTGCCGTCGGGACCGAGATGGAATTCTTTCTCGACGACGATCTGGTCTGGGAGGAGGCGACCGACGCGTCCAATAGCCTCACCTCTGTCGCCGAGCAGGTCTTCGGACCCATCTACGACATCGATCGGACCAACGCGTTCGCCGAGGGATCGTGGCTGATCGGGGGTTACGACTTCAACTCTCAAGACTCCACAGGCACCTTGGGTGTCCTCAACCGAGACCGCAACGGAACCAAGCGATTGATTTCTCCGGAGGTCGATCAATACCTGGTGTCGCGTGCGTCGCCCGCGGACGCCGGCGCCCCGATCGTGCAGGTCGTGTACCTGGTGCGCGGGCGCAACCCATCGCCCCAGGACGGCGTGTGGGTCGCGACCGTCAACGTGGCCGATCTGCATTGAGCGCGATCGCAGCGCCGCTGGTCGTCGTCCTGTTGGTCGCGGGGACGGGTGCGCGAGCCGAGGCCGCGCAAGACGGAGGTGAGGACGCCAGCGCGCCTCGGTCGACGACCGACGCCCCGGGCCAACCTCGCGACGGCGCGGCCGATGCGAACGACGAGCGCGAGGCCGGCGACGCCTCGGCCCCCCCGGCCGCTCCGGCCTCCCCCGCCCCGTCGTCACCGGTGGCCGCGGCCCTGGCGGTATCTCTTCGCGGTCGTGTGCGCGAGCGCGGGACGAAGCGCCCACTCGACGGTGCCGCCATCAAGGTGGATGGGGCGCCCGCCGGCATGACCGACGGCGAGGGTCGCTTCGAGCTGTCGGTGGCCCCCGGCCCGCATCGCCTGGAAATTCAGCTCTCCGGGCAAGCGACGCTGCTCGCGCGGGTGGAGGTGCGTGCCGATCTGCCGGAGCAAATTTTCCGGATGACGCCGGGCGAATCCGGCGAGCACCACGAGACCATCGTCCGCGCCGGCCGCCCGGAGGTCCCCCGGATCAACCTGTCCGGCGACGAAGCCCGCCAGACGCCCGGGGCCTCGGGCGACCCGATCCGCGTGATCGGCTCCCTGCCCGGCGTCATTCAGATCGCCTGGCCGGCCGCTCTGTACGTGGTGCGCGGCGCGAACCCCGGAAACACCGGCTTCTTTCTGGACGGCATTCGGGTGCCGGCCCTGTTTCACCTGGTCCTCGGTCCCTCGGTCATCCATCCCTATCTGATCGACGGCGTCGATTTCTATCCCGGCGGCTACCCGGCAAACTATGGCCCGTACGTCTCCGGGATCATGGCGGCCCGCACCTCCGCGCCACCGACGGATCGCGTTCACGCGGCCGCGGACGTCACGGTCTTCGACGCCGGGGGAATCATCACCGCCCCCTGGGACGGCGATCGGGGCAGCGTGGCGGTCGCCGCCCGCTATTCGTACACGGGGGCGATCTTCTCGTTGCTCGCGACGGACACCACCCTGCGCTACGGCGACTACCAGCTGCGCGTCGACCATCCCGTGGGCGGCGGGCAGGCGACGCTGTTTGCCTTCGGATCGCTCGACACGCTGGGCGGGAAGGATTTCAGCGAAACCATGGTGTACGGCTCGCTGCAATTCCACCGTCTCGATCTGCGCTGGCGCCGCGCGCTCGCGGGTGGGCGGCTGCTGGCCGGCGCCACCGTGGGCGGCGATTGGTCGCAATCGACGCTGTTCGGGAGCGCCATCACGGTACGGGCGCTGAGCGCCGCGCCGCGCCTGGTTTACGATCGGGCGCTAGGCGGCTTCGTCGATCTCGAGCTCGGCTCCAGCGCCGAGGCGCAGCGGTTCGCGACCACGGTGCCGGCGTTCCAGCGCAAGCAGAGCGATCTCGGCCGTTCCCGCGACGCCCTCTCGCTGGCGGCTTTCGCCACCGTCTCGTTCCGGCTGGGGAGCCGGCTGGTGGTCGCGCCTGGCGTTCGCGTCGATCGCTTCGCCGAGGAGAGCACCCAGACCACGTTCATCGAGCCCCGCCTGGATGTTCTCTTCAAGCTGAACGAACGGCTCACCCTCAAGGCCGACGGCGGGCGGTTCGCGCAGATGCCGAGCTTGCCGGTCAGCGTCCCCGGCTTCGAAGCGTTCGGGCTGGCCGACCTGGGCGCGCAAACCTCGATCGGCGGATCGCTCGGTGTCGAGGCGCGGCTGCCGCGCGGCTTCACCTTCGGCGTCACCGGATACTACGAAAAACTCCGGCTCACCGATGTCCGCGACATCGACATCAACAATCCCGACCCGACCGCGCCCGACTTCCTGGTTTCCCGGCCTGGCCGCGCCTACGGCGCCGAGATTCTGATCCGGCGCGCGAACGAAGGACGCCTGTTCGGCTGGCTGGCCTACACCCTCTCGTGGAGCCTCCGCGCCGACGACAGCGGCGTCTACGGACGGTCGGATTGGGATGAACGCCACGTCCTGAATCTGGTCGCCGGCTACCGGCTGCGGGGCGGATACACCGTCGGTGCGCGTTTCCACCTCAACACGGGGCGCTGGGCGCCGATCATCCTCAGCAACGGCAACTACCAGCAGCTCCCCACCTACTATCAGCTCGACCTGCGCGCCGAACGCCACTTCATCTTCGATCGCTTCACGCTCGACCTCTTTGCCGATTTCGCCGACGTGACCTACGACCACGAGGTCCTGCAGGT
>JADGRB010000058.1 GCA_017881315.1 Pseudomonadota bacterium | reverse complement strand
GTGGTCGCCGATCTGGAGTTCCTGGAGACGCTTCCGCCGCGGGAGCGGGCCGCGGGACTGGCCGAGGTCGTCAAATGCGGCTTCATCGCCGATCCGGAGATCCTCGATCTGCTGGAGCGTTCCGATCCGGCCCTCTCGTTCGATCTCCTGCTCGATCTGATCGCCCGCGCCGTGCGGGTCAAGGCCGAGGTGGTCGCCGCCGACGAGACCGAAGCAGGCCAACGCGCGATCCTGAACTTCGGCCACACCTTCGGGCACGCGCTGGAGGCCGCGTCCGGGTACGACCTGCTGCACGGGGAGGCGGTGGCGCTGGGCATGATCGCCGCGCTGGATCTGGGGGCCGCCATGGGAATCGGACCGCAGGCGCTCGCAGCGCGCGGGCGGGCGCTGCTCGGGCGTCTCGGCCTGCCGACCGACGCTGCGCGTCGTCTCGACGCCGGCGTCCTGGCGCGCCTCGCGGTGGACAAGAAGCGCCGCGGGGACCAGATCCGTTTCGTGTTCTGTTCGGCGCCGGGACAGACGCGGCTTTGCGACGTCGCGGTAGCCGACCTCGCGGCGCGCGTCCTCTCCAAAGCTTGACCCCCGAATCGGCAGCGGGTACAAGCCCAAGGTCACGATGGCCAGTCCCTTTCGCGAAAGCATCCAGAGTCTACTCGACAAGGTCGAGGGGGGGGTCGCGTGCATCCTCATGGGGTTCGACGGGATCACCCTCGATTCCTGCGCCAAGGGAGACCAGACCGCCGCGCTGCCCGACGTTCAGACCCTGGCGATGGAGTTCGCGCATCTCATCGCGCAGGCCCGCCGGACCCTCACCTCGCTCGACGCCGGCGCGCTCGAGGAGTTCACGCTGCGCACCGATGTGCTGACGCTGGTGGTCCGGGTGCTCACGCCGGAATACTTCCTTGGGTGTGCGATCATGCCGCAGGGTGGCCTGGGGCGGGCGCGGTACCTGATGCGCATCGCCGCGCCGGCCCTGCGCGCCGATCTCTGAAAGGGACGCCGACTCTCATGCCCAAAAAGGACAGCAAGGACAAGGTCCCGCCTCGGGCCCTCAAGGTCGTGAGCGCGCCTCCCGCGGCGGGACGTGGCAACCGCCCGGAGGGGACCTCCGGAATCGACTTCGAATCGGTTCGAGTGCTCGCTCGCCTGGCGGTGGAGTTCGACCTCGAAGAGATCGAGATCGACAAGGCCGGGCACCTGCGCGTCCGGCGCGGCGTCCGGGACGGCGGGGGAGCGACCATGAGCTCGCCCGCGCCGGCGGCGCGGCCCATCGCGCTCACGCCCCCGGTCGACGCGGGGGAGGGGGACGGTGCGTTCGTCACCTCGCCGTTCGTCGGCACGTTCTATCGGGCCGCTTCGCCGGATGCGCCGCCCTTCGTGGACGGCGGGCAGTCGGTCCGCAAGGGCCAGGTGGTCTGCATCGTCGAGGCGATGAAGCTGATGAACGAGATCGAAGCCGAGGCGGACGGCCGGGTCGAGGAGATCCTGGTCAAGAACGGCGAGCACGTCGAATACGGCCAGCGCCTCATCCGGCTATCGAAGTCCTGACCCCGCGTGTTTAAAAAAGTCCTAATAGCGAACCGCGGCGAAATTGCGCTGCGTGTGATTCGCGCGTGCCGCGAGATGGGCATCCGATCGGTGGCGGTCCACTCCACCGCCGATGCCGACGCGCTCCACGTTCGCTTCGCCGACGAAAAGGTCTGCATCGGGCCGCCGCAGGCGCGGGCCAGCTACCTGTCGATCCCGGCGATCATAAGCGCCGCGGAGATCACCCGTGCCGACGCGGTCCACCCCGGCTATGGCTTCCTGTCCGAGAACGCCCACTTCGCCGACGTCGTGAAGAAGTGCGGCTTTCAGTGGATCGGCCCGCAGCCCGAGATCATGCGCCTCATGGGCGACAAGGTGTCGGCGCGCGCGACGATGGAGAAGGCCGGCGTTCCCATCTTGCCGGGCACGGGCGTGATCGAAACCGATCGGCAGGCCGAGGAGGCCATCGAGCGGATCGGCCTGCCGGTCATCATCAAGGCTTCGGCGGGCGGCGGCGGACGCGGCATGAAGGTGGTCGAGAGCAAGGCGCGCCTGTCGGCCCAGCTCAACGCCGCCCGCAGCGAGGCGCAGGCCGGGTTCGACAACCCGGCGGTCTACCTGGAGCGGTTCATCGCGCGTCCGCGGCACGTCGAGGTGCAGGTGCTGGGCGACGGCAAGCGCGCGATCTCGCTGGGCGAGCGCGAGTGCTCGATCCAGCGCCGCCACCAGAAGCTGGTCGAGGAGGCGCCCAGCGTCGCGCTCGACGACGAGCGGCGCGCCAAGTTGCTCGGCGTGGCCCGCAAGGCCACCGAGAGCCTGGGCTATCAGACGGTGGGCACGCTCGAGTTCTTGCTGGACGAGGACAAGCGCTTTTACTTCATGGAGATGAACACCCGCATCCAGGTCGAGCACACGGTGACCGAGGAGGTGTTCAGCGTGGATCTGGTGCGGGAGCAGATGAAGCTCGCGGCGGGCGAGCCGCTCAAGCTCCCCGCGGACATTCGACCGCGCGGCCATGCCATCGAGCTGCGGATCAACGCCGAGGATCCGGTCACCTTCGCGCCCTCACCGGGGCGGATCACCGCGCTCAACTTGCCCGGCGGCCTGGGCGTTCGGGTCGACACCCACATCTACAACCAGTACCTGGTGCCGCCGTTCTACGATTCCCTGCTCGCGAAGCTCATCGTCCGCGCCGAGACGCGTCCGGCGGCGCTGGCCCGTTTGCGCCGGGCGCTGGCCGAATTCGTGGTCGAGGGGTGCAAGACCAACCTGGACTTCTTCCGTCGCCTGCTGGCCAACGCCGAATTCGTGGCTGGGAAGATGGACACGCACCTCGTCGAGCGGATGTAGACTTGACCCGCCGGTGCTCACGAAGAAAGACAAGTATCTAGCCGCGGCACAGAAGTTTCTGGAGCGCGGGCAGGACCACCGGGCCCTGGAGGAGTTTGGTCGCGTGGTCCAGGAGGATCCCAGCGACACCCGGACCTGGCTCAAGATGGCGGAGATCCACGTCCGACACGGCGCCCTGACAGAGGCCCGCGAGATCTACCTGCGCACCGCCGAGATCTACATCGGTCAGGGGTTCCTCCCGAAGGCGGTCACCGTCTTCAAGAGCGTCCTCAAGCTGACGCCCGGGCTGCCGCAGGTCCGCGTTCAGCTGGGCGAGGCCTACCGGGAGCTCGGCATGGTGGCGGACGCCCTGCACGAGCTGGAGCTGGCCGTGTCCGAATTCCAGCAGGCCGGGCGTCCAGCGGAAGCGTTGCCGGCCCTGCGGCGGATGGTCGAGCTCCACCCGGACAATGTGGTCTCACGCATCCGCCTGGCCGAGGCGGCCTCGCAGGCGGGTCAGACGGCCGAAGCGGTCCAGCAGCTCGCCCAGGCCGCCGAACAGCTCAAGCTAGAGGGGCGCGGCGACGAGTTCGTGCGCGTCGCCGAGCGCCTCCTCTTCCACAGCCCAGACAACGTCGCCGTCGCGCGCGAGCTGGCCGCCACCTACATCGCGCGCAAGAACCCGCGTCTGGCGCTCTCGAGGTTGCAGGGCGCGCTCAGGGTCGCGCCGCGCGATCCCGAGACCGTCGCGCTGCTCGCCGAGGCGATGGTGCAGCTCGATCCGCGCAAGGCCATCTCCGTGTGGCGTGAGCTGGCGGAGATCCATGCCGCGGCCGGGCGGGAGGAGGCGCGTGACGCGACGGTGCGCGCCGCGCTGGCGCTCGATCCCACCGACGCGGAGACGCACGAGCTGGCCGGGCGCTGGGGGATCTCGACCGGCGGGGTGCCTTCGCGTGCCCGCCTGACGCCACCGCCGCTGCCTTCGGGGGTGAGCAGCGTGCGGCGTCTGACGCCACCGCCGCTCGCGCCGCTCGATCTGTCCGGCGCGCTTTCGGGGCTGTCGCGGCCGGGCGTTTCGGGTCTCACGCTGGCGCCCAACGATATCGGGCGGATTCTGGCCGAGGCCGAGGTGTTCGTGAAGTATGGGCTCGCCGAGCGGGCCATCGATCACCTGCGCCGGATCTTCGCCTTCGAGCCCAATCACCGGGGCGCCCGGGAACGGCTGGCAGCCGTGCTCGCGCAGGTGGGCCGTCGGCGTGAGGCGGCCTCCGAGCTGGCCACGCTGGCCGCGCAGCTCCACGCGCACGGCGAGGCTGACGCGGCGCTGGTCGCCGAACGGGCGCTGGTGCTGGATCCCGCCTCGGCCGAAGCGGCCAACCTGCTGGGGCGCCGCCCCGCGCCCGCTCCACCGTCGGTCGCCAGAGACGCCGAGCTCGCCCTCGAGCTCGAGCAGGTGGACTTCTTCGCGCAGCAGTCGATGCACGACGAGGCGCGCGCGGCGCTGAGCGAGCTCGAGGAGCGGTTTCCAGGGCACCCCCTGCTGATCGCCAGACGGAGGGCGCTCGCGGCGGAGGGGGCCGGCGCGATCCCGATGGACGGGCGGCAGCATGGGGAAGCGGGGCCGGAGGTGCCGCACGCGCCGGTCGCCAAGCTCAGCCCCTCGGAGAACGCCGATCCGGCGACCCACGGCGATCTCGGTATTGCCTACAAGCAGATGGGGCTCTATGACGCCGCGGTGGTGGAATTCAGAAAGCTGGCCGCCGACAAGACCCGCGCAGTCTTTGCGCTCACGATGATCGGGGAGTGCGTGGAAGCCAAGGGGGAGCTCGGTGAGGCGGTCGCACGCTACAAGGAGGCGCTCAACCTTTCGCAGGCGACGGCGCAGGAGTCGGTCGAGCTCTACTATCTGCTGGGCGCGGTGTTCGAACAGCTCGGGGACGTCCGCGAGGCGCTCTATTTCTTCGAAAACGTCGGCAAACGGGATCCGGGTTTCCGGGACGTCAACCGGCGGATCGCGACGCTCAAGACGCCCAGCGCGAGGCGGGGTTGACCATGGCGCCACCGGAAAACTCGATCGACAATCGCGCGGCGGCTTTCTTCGCCGACCTGCAAGATCGAATCACGGCCGCGATCGAGGCGATCGACGGCGGCGGCCGCTTCCGCGAGGACAGCTGGACCCGGCCCACGGGCGGCGGGGGGCGCACCCGCGTGCTGGCCGACGGGGCGCTGTTCGAGAAAGCCGGGGTGGGTTTTTCCGACGTTCACGGGCAGCTCCGGCCGGAGATGGCCAAGGCTCTCCCCGGTGACGGGCTCGATTTCCGTGCCACGGGCGTCTCGCTGATCTTCCACCCGAGGAGCCCGCGGATCCCGACCGTTCACGCCAACGTTCGCCACGTCCAGCACGGATCCGCGTCCTGGTTCGGCGGCGGCACCGATCTGACGCCGTACTACGTCGTCTCCGAAGACGCCGCGCACTTTCACCGAACGCTGCGCGGGCGCTGCGACGGCCACGATCCCAGCTTCTATCCGCGGTTCAAGCGCTGGTGCGACGAATACTTCTTCCTGCCCCACCGGGGTGAGCCGCGCGGGGTGGGCGGCCTGTTCTTCGACTACCTGGGCGCCGGCGCCGAGGTGACGGCGGGCCAGCCGGCGGCGGCGTCGTCGTCGCCGCGGGAGAACGACGCCGAGGCGATGTTCGCGTTCGTGCGGGAGGTGGGCGAGGCCATCCTCGCCGCCTACCTCCCGATCGTCGAGCGACGCCGCGCCGACCCCTGGGGGGAGCGTGAGCGTCGCTGGCAGCTCCTGCGCCGCGGGCGCTACGTCGAGTTCAACCTGCTTTACGACCGCGGCACCGTGTTCGGTCTTCGCACCGACGGTCGCGTCGAATCGATCCTGATGTCGTTGCCGCCCGAGGTCCGCTGGGAGTACGGGCAGGCCCCCGAGCCGGGCAGCCCCGAGGCCGAGTCGCTGGCCGCCATCTGTGCGCGGCGCGACTGGGCCGCGGGGCCCTAGAAGGGCGTTGCCGTAAGGCAACGGTGAGCGAAGCGAACCATGCCCGACGCCGTGCCGCCCGGAGGCGGCCTAGACTCAGCGCTTGCGGCGCTGCACGGCTGCCGCCGGCGTCGGCGCCGGTGTCCCTTGGCCGGGGGCGACCTTGAGGACGTCGCGGAAGCGTCCCACGTCGAGCGTGAGCTGACCGAGCAACATGTCGAGCAGGGTCTCGCCCAGGCGGCAGATCTCCCCGAGCCGCGTCACACGCTCGACCAGGAAGTCGGCTTCGACCTTGGCTTTTCGCGGGCCGGCCGCCGGCGCGCCCAGCGCGACCTGAGCCAGGCGCGCGACGCTCTCCGCGCGTCCCACCACCTCGACCGCCGCGCCGATCTCGCGCCGCTCGCGCTCATTCAAGACGCCGGAGATCATCTTCCAGAAGTCGGTCTCCGCCTGGTAGTGCTCGCGCCGCTGTCCACGGACCCAGACCTTGTGGACCACGCCCCAGCGACCGAGCGCCGACAGCGTCATGGAGGCGCTGCCGGCCGAGATCCCCAGCCGCGATTGGATCTCGCTCTGGGCGAGCGGCTCGCGTGAGAGATAAAGCAGGCCGAACGCGCGGCCCATCGTGCGGGTGAACCCCCAGAACTGAGCGATGCGGCCACACGCGTCGATCGCCAGATCGCGGGCCGAGGTCAGATCGTCGTCGGTTGCCATGGCCGAAGCGTCACCAGATCGCGCGCGGCGAGCTGCCCGCAGGCGGCGTCGATGTCGTCGCCGCGCGGGGTGCGGATGTAGACCGCCATCCCGGTCGCCCGGACCCGTTCCTGGAAGGTGCGGATTCGCTCCGCCGACGGGCGCGCGTACGCCGGTCCTTCGAACCCATTCCAAGGAATCAGGTTCACCTTGGCCGGGATCCCGCGCAGCAGGCGCGGCAGCCGATCGGCGTCGGCGTCGCTGTCGTTGACGCCGGCGAGCAGCACATATTCGAAGGTCACCCGCCGCCCGTGCGAGAGCGGAAACTGGCCGGCCGCCTTCAGCAGCGCCGCGATCGGCCAGCGCTTGTTCACCGGCATGATGCGATCCCGCACCTCGTCGGTGGTCGCGTTGAGCGAGATGGCCAGGTTCGGCGCGGGCGACAGGGCGCCGAGCTTTTCGATCCCCGAGACCAGACCGGAGGTCGAGACCGTGATCCGGCGCGGCGAGAAGGTGGCGCCCCACGGGTGCTCGAGCAAGGTCAGCGCGCGGGCGACGTTGTCGAAGTTGTGCAGCGGCTCGCCCATCCCCATGAACACCAGGTTGGTCGGCCGCCGGCCGGCCAGCGCCGTCGCGCGGTAGACCTGCTCGACGATTTCGCCCGCCAAGAGATGGCGGGTGAAGCCGAGCGTCGCGGTGGCACAGAAGCCGCAGTCGAGCGCACAGCCGACCTGCGACGAGATACAGAGCGTCAGCTTGTCCCGCTCGGCGTCTTCGTCGGGGATCAGCACCGATTCGATGGCGTGGCCGTCGCCGGTTCGAAAGCGGAGCTTGCGGGTGCCGTCGGCCGCCGTCTGCACCGTGTCCAAGGCCAGCGGTCGGGTCCGGTGCTCGCGCTCCAGGGCATCGCGCAATGCCGTCGGCACGTTGGTCATCGCCTCCAGCGACTCCACCCCGTGCCCGTGCAGCCAGCGGAAGATCTGCTCGGCGCGATATGCGGGCGCTCCGGCGCGCGCAACCCAGCCGACGAGCTCGTCGGGAAGCAACCCGCGCAGCTCGGGCGGCGGGCCGACGTGGAGGGCGAGAGCGGTCACGGCGGCGACAGGATAACGCCCGGGCCCTCGAGGTGCCAGCCGGGCCGGGCGGTCCGGCTGGGGAAGGGCCCGAGCGGCCAGCTCCCGGGGCGCGGGCGAATCAGCCGCGCCGACGCCGGCGGCGCGACGTTGATCTGAGCGTGCCGAGCGCGCCGAGCGCCAGCATCAGCCCGAGCCAGCTCTGCGCGCGGCTACCGCCCTCGACCGCGCAGCCGCAGCCCGCCTCGCCGCCGCCCTTTTGACCCACCTTCGTTTGGATGGACTGGCAGGTTTGGTCGTTGAAGAGGCAGGTCCCGAGGCCGTCGTTGGTGACGCCGCACTGCCAGCAGTCGGTTGGACACTGGATGGTCGCGCAGGGGTCCGGCTCGCAGAGGCAGTCGGTACCCAGGCAGCCAGACTTGCTGCGGACGCATTGCCTGCCCGCCCCGCACTGGATCGTGAGGCAGGGGTCGAGCTCGCACTTGCCGGTTCCCGGGTTGCAGAAATGGTCCTGGTTGCAGAACACGCCCGCGCAGGGATCGGACATGCAGGCGCCGCCCACGCAGCGCTGGTTGGTGGCGCACTTGCCGGGCTCGCACAGGTCGACGCAGGTGCCGTCGGCGCAGGCCTGGTTGGTCTGGCAGACGACGCCCAGGCACTTGTCGGTCTTGCACACGCCCGCCACGCAGATCTTTCCGCCATCACAGCCGAGGTCGTTGCAGTCGACGCATTGTCCCTGCATGCAGGTCTGCGTCGATCGGGGGCAGGTGATGCCGGCACAGTCGTCCACGCAGGCGCCGTTCGTCTCGTCGCAGTGCTGCCCGCTCGGGCAGCTCACGCTGGCGCATCGTTGCGGGATGCAGTAGTTGCTGACGCACTTGTAGCCGAGCGGGCAGGGGAACTCGCCCCCCGCGCATTGCAGCGTGCAGGCGCCATCCTTGCAGCCGAAGCCGTTGGGGCAGTTCCCGGTGGTGTCGGGTTTGTTGTCGCAGTTGTTGTCGAGGCCGTTGCAGAGCTCCGTTGCGGCGGGAAGAACGCAGCCGGTGCAGACGAAGCCCAGGGCGCCGGCGCAGGCCAGCTTGCCGGCCTTGCAGATTCCGACGCCCACCTGCGACTGCGAGAGCCCGGGGCAGAGGCAGGCCTGACCGGTCTCCGGGAAGTTGCCGTTGTCGATGATGCCGTCGCAGTTGTCGTCGATGCCGTTGCAGACCTCCGTCTTCGGCATGCTGACCACGTTGCAGACCAGCTTGCCGGCCACGCACACGATGGTCCCGGCCTGGCAGGCGCCGAGGCCGTTGCCGCAGGCCTCCCCCACGCCCGGCAGCGTGCCCTCGTCGATCTGGCCGTTGCAGTTGTCGTCCTTGCCGTTGCACACCTCCATCTGCGGCGTCCCGGCGGGCGCGTCGCAGGTGGTGTCGGTGCCGCTGGCGTTGCAGACGCGGAGGCCGTCGCGGTTGCAGGCGCCGATCTGTCCATTGTTGCACTTGGCGCCCACGGGACCGCTGGCCCAGTTGCCATTGTCGACCAGGCCGTCGCAGTTGTCGTCGAGGCTGTTGCAGACCTCGGGCGGCACCGCGCAGCCGCAGGGGCCGCCGCAGGCGTTGGGCTTGAGACCCTCGTCGACTTGCCCATTGCAGTTGTCGTCGATGCAGTTGCAGGTCTCGATCGCGCAGTGGCGAGCGGGCTGGCCGCTCCGTGCGGCCACGTTGTCCGGGTCGGTAGAGTCATCCGGCTTGATGACGAAGGTGCCGCAGGCGGGGATGTTGTTTCCGGCAACGCACTTGCGGCAGTCGTTCGACACACCCTCGTCGATCTGCTGGTTGCAGTTGTCGTCCTGGCCATTGCACATCTCGCCGGGCGGCACGTTCTGCGCGATGATTCCGACCAGCGCCGACTTGACCGCAGTCGTATCGGTCAACGTGACGAAGATGGCCTGGCCGGTTCCGCCGGCGGCCGCGATCAGGTTGGCGGCGGCCTTCTCCGCGTTGGTCAGCCCGTTGTCGGTGAGGATGTAGACTTGGACGCCCTTGGGGATCACCGCCGAGTGGTTGAGGGCGCAGGCCGTCACTTCGGGCTCGAAGGTGCCGTAGCTTCCCGCCGGGGTCTGGGCGCAGGTGGTGGTGTTCAAGGTGGCGCCGCCGGCCTTGGTGGTGTCGCAGGTCTCGGCGCCGTCGGTGGCGATGATGACGATGTTCTGTCGGCAGGCCTTGCGGGGATCCAGCGGGTAGACGTAGTTCTCGAAGTACATCCGTGCGTAGAACAGGGAGCGCCCGAGGGGCGTGTTGTTGTTGGGCGGAATGCGGAGCTCGGGGTCGGGATTGGCGGCGCCGGTCATCCCGCTGTCCGACTGATCGATCCACTTGTAGATGCTGGTGATGTTGGCGCCCAGCGGATCGTAGTCGCTGGCGGCCGCCGGCTTGAGCCCGGTCGCCGACAGGGTCACCGGAATCAGCAGCGACTGGGCGATACCATTATCGAACCAGTTTCCGTAGGTGGTCTGTGGTCCCGGATCGGTCTGCGTGGTCATCCGGCACCCGAGGGTGCCGCCCACGGCCGTCCCGGTGTTGTTCCAGTGTCCCTGCGGGCAGTTGAACGCCTGCGCCGCGCTTTCGTTCTGGGGAAAGCGCATGAGGCCGAAGTTGGCTTCGTCGGTTCCGACCTCGGCCAGCGCGTCGCGGAGCGCGTGCTTCATGTTGTAGATGCGGCTGGTCTGTCCGTTTGCGTTGTTGTTGCAGAGCGGCGAGCCGTCGTTGGCCTGGTTGTAGAGCATCGAGCCGGAGGTATCGAAGAGCACCAGGATGTTGGGTCGCAGCGCCTGCGCTGCCGCCGTCCCCGCCGAGGCGAGCCAGAGCCCCAGAGAGGCCCCGAGCGCGAGCGCGAGATGCTTCTTCGTCGCGGTCGACCTGGTCGTGGCTGGCCGGGTTGAATTCATGGCGCGGTTCCTCTTCATGGCGGCAGCTGTCCTGGCAGGCAGCAGCGAAACCCGACCGACGGCAGTCGCACCGCAGCCGACGGCGCCGGGATCGGCGTGTTGCACTGGAGGCCCGGGGCGATCGTGACGGCCGGCATCTGCGTGTTGTCGACGAAGCTGGCGATGTCGTAGGCGCCGCCGCGCAATTCGAACAGGCAGGGGGGCGTGGTGCAGGTCGGGTTGCTGGCCGGCATCTTGGTCGTGAGGTCGGTGGCGACCCATTCCTTGACGTTGCCGCTCATGTCGAAGAGCTTCAGGCTGGGGGTGGTCGAAATCACCGAAGCGCAGGCGGCGTCGCTGCCGGTCGGGATGGTCGTCGGGGTCATCCCCATCGCCGTCTCGTAGTCGTTGCCGTTGCACTTACCCGGCGAGTAGGTGTTGCTGTACGGGAAGACGGTGCTGTTCATCCCCTCGCAGCCCCCCTGCCACTCGGTGGCGGTGCAGACGCGCCAGTTCGAGCCGATGAGGGCGCAGGCCGCCTCCGCCTCGGTCATCGTCACGTTCGACCAGGGGAGCTTGCCGGCGACGGCGCAGGGGCGGCGGGTCGAATCGAACCCGTAGTTGGTGGAGGTGGCGTCGTAGCGGCTCGCCTCGTAGGCGAACATCGTCACGTTCAAGGGCGCCGGAAGGTAAACGAGCAGGTCGTCCGTGGTCCGGTTGGCGGCCGAGTTCAGCTCGTCGACCTGACCGTCGCAGTCGTTGTCGATCCCGTCGCAGATCTCGACGCCCGGCGGCTTCAGCGAACCCATGCAGCGGTGATCGCCGGGCTGCGAATTGTCGCACACCCAGGTGCCGGTACCGGCGCAGGGTCCGGTGCCGAAGATGCATGCCTTACCGATCAGGAAGCCCTCGTCGGTCTGGCCATCGCAGTCGTTGTCGAGCCCGTCGCAGCCGAGGGCGTTGTCCTCGACCGATTGGTAGCTGGCCGGGTAGACGCAGGACCAACCGTTCTGAGCCAGGCAGGTCGGCTGGACGCCGGCGCAGACGCCCTTGGTGAGGCAGGTGATGGGGGCCGCCTGCAGGTGGTCGTCGACGATCCCGTCGCAGTCGTTGTCGAGCCCATCGCAGATCTCGACCCCACCGTTGGTCTTGAGGCACTGCGTCTCGCAGCCCGGGGCGGTCGGATCGCGATCGTAAAAGTCCGGCAGGCAGGGGCCCTGGGTGCAGACTCCCGTCACGCAGGTCGCCGTCGCGAACGGAAACCCGCACTGGCGGTTGCAGGCGCCGCAATTCTTAACGTCGGTCATGAAGTCGAAACCGTCGTCGATGATTCCGTTGCAGTCGTTGTCGAGGCCATCGCAGATCTCGACGCCGCCGTTGGTCTTGGTGCACTCGCAGCCGTTCGACGGGTCCTTGTCGGCGTCGAAGAATCCGGTCTGACAGGCAAACTTGCACACCCCCGCCACGCAGGACGGGGTCGCGTTCGGCACGATGCACTGGTGAAAGCAGGTGCCGCAGTTCGAGACGTCGGTCTGCAGATCGGGCGAGTTCGGGTTGCAGACCTGGATGCCACCGGTACCGCCCATGCCGCCGGTGCCCCCGCTGCCACCCGCGCCGCCCTTGCCACCCGCGCCCCCGGCGTGCCCGCCGGAGCCTCCCACGTGCGCGTCGGGCATGTGCATCCCAGCGTCGGTTCCAGCGGGACGATCCGCGACCGCGGCGTCGAGCGGAATCACCCCGACGCCAAAATCGTAGAGACGATCGTGGCACCCGGTCGCGATGCTCGACAGCGCCGCCAAAAATACACCGGATTTGAGTAAGTTAACCAGCCGCCCCGAGATCATAGGTGTACCTGTCCACTATACTCCAAACGGAAGTAAGCGAAAATACTGTAGGGTGACGATTCCGGGGCGTTCTGGGCCGTCGGTCTCGCTGCGTCGTCTTGACGCGTCGTCTTGACGCGTTGTCGATCGCCTCGGCGTGACCTGTCCCAGCAACGGTCGGCGACGATTTCCGAGGTCCTACGCCAGCTCGAGGCCGGCGAAGAAGAAGGCCAGCTCGGCCTTCGCGGTGTCGGGCCCGTCGCTGCCGTGGACGGCGTTCTTCTCGATGTCGGTGCCGTAGGCGCCGCGGATGGTGCCGGCCGGAGCCTTCTTCGAGTCGGTCGGGCCCATCACCTCGCGGTAGCGGGCGACGGCGTTCTCGCCTTCGATGGCCATCACCACGCAAGGGCCCGAGGTCATGAAGCGGACCAGATCGCCGTAGAAGGGGCGCTCCTTGTGTACGGCGTAAAAGGCGCGCGCCTGTGGCTCGGAGAGCCGCATCAAGCGCAGGCCGACGATCTTGAGCCCGGTCTTCTCGACCAGGTCGACCACGCCGCCGACGGCGTTCTTGGCCACCGCATCTGGTTTCACGATTCCGAACGTTCGCTCGATAGTCATTTTTCTTTCTCTTGGTTGGTTCCCAGGATCATTTGACGAAGCTCGCGACGGTCTTGCCGAGCTCCGCCGGTGTCGCGGCGATCGCGATGCCGGCCTCGCGGAGCGCGGCGATCTTCTCGGCCGCCGTCCCCTTGCCCCCGCTGATGATGGCGCCGGCGTGGCCCATGCGCTTGCCCGGCGGTGCGGTCTGTCCGGCGATGAACGCGGCCACCGGTTTCTTCATGCTGGTCTTCACGAACCGTGCGGCCTCCTCCTCGGAGGTGCCGCCGATCTCGCCGATCATGAGGACCGCCTCGGTCTGCGCGTCGCGCTCGAACAGCGCCAGGCAGTCGATGAAATCGATCCCCTTGACCGGATCGCCGCCGATACCGATGCAGGTCGATTGGCCCAGGCCGAGCGCGGTCAGCTGGTGCGCCGCCTCGTAAGTGAGCGTCCCCGAGCGCGAAACCACGCCGACCTTTCCGGGCTTGTGGATGTAGCCCGGCATGATCCCGATCTTGCACGACCCCGGCGTGATCACCCCGGGACAGTTCGGGCCGACGAGCGTCGATTTCGGGTGGGCGCCGAGCGCGCGCTTGACCTTCACCATGTCGAGGGTGGGGATGCCCTCCGTGATGCAGACGATCACCTCGATGCCGGCTTGCGCGGCCTCCAGGATCGCGTCGGCGGCGCCGGGCGGCGGGACGTAGACGACGGTCGCGTTGGCGCCGGTCTTCTTGACCGCCTCGGCGACGGTGTCGAAGACGGCGAAGCCTTCGTGGACCAGGCCGCCCTTGCCGGGCGTGACGCCGCCGACGACGGTGGTGCCGTATTCGCGCATCTGCTTGGCGTGGAAGGTTCCGGCCGAGCCGGTGATTCCCTGGACGATGAGCTTGGTGTTCTTGCCGACGAGGACCGACATGGCTCAGGCCTTTCCCGCTGCGAGCGCGACCACGCGCTTGGCGCCGTCGGCCATGTCGTTGGCGGTGGTCACCGCCAGCCCCGATTCGGCCAGCATCTTCTTGCCGAGATCCACGTTGGTTCCTTCCAGGCGCACCACCAGCGGCACCTTGAGGCCGACCTGCTTGATCGCGGCGATGACGCCGGCGGCGATGGTGTCGCACTTCATGATGCCGCCAAAGATGTTGACGAAGATGCCGCGCACCTTGGGATCGGCGGTGATGATCTTGAAGGCGGCCGTGACCCGCTCCTCGGTGGCGCTGCCGCCCACGTCGAGGAAGTTCGCCGGCACGCCGCCGAAGTGCTGGATGGTGTCCATGGTCGCCATGGCGAGGCCGGCGCCGTTGACCATGCAGCCGATGTTGCCGTCGAGCTTGATGAACGACAGGTCGTAGCGCTTGGCCTCGGTCTCGGCGGGGTCCTCCTCGTCGAGATCGCGCAGCGCCTCCAGATCCTTCTGCCGGTAGAGCGCGTTGTCGTCGAAGGTCACCTTGGCGTCGAGCGCCAGCACCTTCCCGTCGGTGAGCACCACCAGCGGATTGACCTCCAGGAGCGACGCGTCCGTCGCGACGAAGGCGGCGTAGAGTTGCAAGAACAGCTCGGCGGCGTTCTTGGCCGCCCCGCCGTGCAGGCCGAGGCCGTACGCGAGATTGCGCGCCTGATAGGCGCAGAGGCCCACCACCGGGTCGACGGCTTCCTTGAGGATCTTCTCCGGGTGGCTGGCCGCGACCTCTTCGATCTCCACGCCCCCCTCCGACGACGCCATCATCACCACCTGTCCGACGCCGCGGTCGACGACCAAGCCCAGGTAGAGCTCGCGCGCGATGTCGACCGCTTGCTCGATGAGCAGGCGCTTGACCAGCTTGCCGCCCGGTCCCGTCTGGTGCGTGACCAGGTTCATGCCCAGGATCTTCTGCGCGGTCTCACGCGCGGCGGCTGCGCCCTTGACCACCTTCACGCCGCCGCCCTTGCCGCGCCCTCCGGCGTGGATCTGCGCCTTGACGACCACGAACTCGTTGTCGGTCTCGGCGATCAGCGCCTTGGCCGCCGCCTCCGCCTCGTCCGGGCTGAACACCGGCCGCCCCTTGGGGACCGGGACACCGAACTTCTTGAGGATCTCCTTGGCCTGGTACTCGTGGATCTTCACAGTTTCTTCGAGGCCTCGATGAGCTCACGCACCGCCGCGGCCGATTTGTCGAGCATGGCCTTTTCGTCGGCGGAAAGCTCGATGGTGACCACCTTCTCGACGCCGCTGCCGCCGATGACCACCGGGACGCCGAGGTAGAGATCCTCGAAGCCGTATTCGCCGTTCAGTTGCGCGGCGCAGGGGAGAAGACGCTTCTGATCGCGCAGGTACGAGGTCGCCATGGTGATCGCGGCCGAGGCGGGCGCGTAGTAGGCGCTGGTGCCCATCAGCTTGACGATCTCGCCACCGCCGTTGCGGGTCCGCTCGACGATCGCGGCCAGCTTGTCGGCGGCGATGAGCTGCCGGACCGGGATGCCGTCGACGGTGCAATAGCTGATCACGGGGACCATGGTGTCGCCGTGGCCGCCCAGCACCATGGCGCGCACGTCCTTGACGGCCACCTTCGCCTCGCGCGCCAGGAAGAGCTGAAAGCGCCCGGCGTCGAGGACGCCCGCCATGCCGACCACCTTGCCACCTGGAAAGCCAGTCACCCGTCGCAGCTCGTAGACCATGACGTCGAGCGGGTTCGACACCACGATCACGAACGCGTCCGGGCAATGCTTCTTCAGATTTTCGCCGACGTTGCGAATGATCTTGAGGTTGATGCTGAGCAGGTCGTCGCGCGACATCCCCGGTTTGCGCGGCACACCGGCGGTGATGATGACGACGTCGGCGCCGGCGCAGTCGGCCCAGTTCGAGGTGCCGGTGATGGCGGCGTCGGTGCCGAGCACCGCGCCGTTCTGCTCCAGGTCGAGCGCCTTACCCTTGGCGAGGCCTTCCTTCTCGGGGATGTCGAACAGCACCACGTCGCCGAGCTCGTTGCGGGCGCAAAGCGCGGCCAGCTCACCGCCGATGTTGCCGGCGCCGATGAGGGCGATCTTGTTCCTACGGGGCATGCGGGGGCTCCTTGTCGATCGAGTCTACGAATTACAAATTGGCGATGATCGCGTCGCCGAAGGCCGAGCAGGCGACTTCTCTCGCGCCGTCCATCTGGCGGGCGAAATCGTAGGTGACGGTCTTCTGCGAGATGGTCTTTTCGAGCGCGGCGACGATGCGGGTGGCGGCGCCGGTCCAGCCGAGATGCTCGAGCAGCATGACGCCGGACAGGATGACCGACCCGGGGTTCACCTTGTCGAGGTTGGCGTACTTGGGCGCCGTGCCGTGCGTCGCCTCGAACACGGCGTGGCCGGTCGCGTAGTTGATGTTGCCGCCCGGCGCGATGCCGATGCCGCCGACCTGGGCCGCCAGCGCGTCCGAGAGGTAGTCGCCGTTCAGGTTGAGCGTCGCGATGACCTCGAACTCGTCGGGACGGGTCAAGACCTGCTGCAGCGTGATGTCGGCGATCGAGTCCTTGACCAGCACCTGGCCGGCCGGCGGTTTGCCGCCACAGTCGTCCCACCCGATGGCGCGTCCGGCGTACTCGCGCTTGGTGAGGGCGTACCCCCAGTCGCGGAAGGCGCCCTCGGTGTACTTCATGATGTTTCCCTTGTGGACCAGGGTGACGCTCTTGCGCTTGAACTTGATCGCGTAATCGAGCGCGGCGCGGACCAGGCGCTCCGTCCCCTCGCGCGAGACCGGCTTGATGCCGATCCCCGACGTCGAGGGGAAGCGGATGTGCTTGACGCCCATCTCGTTCTGCAGAAAGGCGATGACCTTCTTGGCCTCGGGCGACTCGGCGGCCCATTCGATGCCGGCGTAGATGTCCTCGGTGTTCTCGCGGAAGATCACCATGTCGACCTTCTCGGGCGCCTTGACCGGCGAGGGGACACCCTTGAAGTAGCGCACCGGACGGAGGCAGACGTAGAGGTCGAGCATCTGGCGGATGGCGACGTTGAGCGAGCGGATGCCGCCGCCGACCGGTGTGGTGAGCGGCCCCTTAATGCCGACGAAGTAGGTCTTGAACGCTTCCAGCGTCTCGTCGGGGAGCCAGCTGTCGAAGAGCTCCTTCGACTTGCCGCCCGCGTAGACCTCGGCCCAGGCGATCTTCTTCTTCCCGCCGAACTCCTTGGCCACCGCTGCGTCGAGCACGCGCACGGAGGCACGCCAGATGTCGGGGCCGGTGCCGTCGCCTTCGATGAACGGAATGATCGGGTGGTCGGGTACTTCGAGGCGCCCGTCCGCCTGGACGGTGATGGCCTCGGCACCAATCGGAATCACGGGTTTTGCGCTCGGCATGGCGGCTGCTGATTACCTCCGACGCGGGGTGCTCAAGGCAAGAGAAAAACGCGCCGAGACCAGCGAATTCGCGTTCCCGAAACCTACCGGCTACGCGGCGGATAGGATGTCGAGGAGCGGCGCGTCCGGGGAGGCGGGGTTGACCCGCAGCTCGCGCGACTTCGGGTCGACCAGCAAGTCCAGCTCCTCGAGCGGGATCTGCCCGATGAGCGGCGTGGTCCCGGCCGCCTCGACGAGCGCGTTCGTCACCGTCTCGCGCCCCAGGATCGTGATCCCGACGCCGCTGACCCAGGGAACCTCGGCGGTGCGGCCGTCGGCGTAGCGGACCCTGCGATATCCAGCGACCAGCAACCCGAGGCGCGAAACAGCATCGGCCGGCAGCACCAGCATCGTTGCGCCGGTATCGACCAGCGCTTCGATCTCGGTGCTGCGCACCTGCTCTGAACGCAGATACCCGCGGGTGACGTCCTCTTCGTCGTATCTGTTCGTCAGCTTGATCGATTGCATGACTCTCCCCATGAGCGGTTCATCGGCACGACCTATGGCGCGGTTGCTCATGGCTGCGACGAGGATAGCACCCGCACGCGCCGCCCGACCGAGTCAGCGAATTCGCGTGCCGGGCGGAAGGTCCCGATCCAAGGCGGACAGTCCAAGCACATCCGCGTCGCCCGCGGCCAGGATCATTCCTTGCGAGATCACGCCGCGGATCTTTCGCGGCGCGAGGTTCGCCAGGTAGATGACGGTCCGCCCGAGCATTGTTTCCGGTGTGTATGCGGGCGCGATCCCGGAGACCACCGTGCGCGGCTCGGGCTCGCCCACGTCGAGCGTCAGCTTGAGCAGCTTGTCCGCCTTGGGGACGACTTCGGCGGCCAGAACCTTGGCGGCACGGAGGTCGATCTTCGTGAAGTCGTCGATGGTGATGTCTGCCGGCGAGGACACGGGCGTCGCCGGACCGGACGCGGACGCGGGCGCCGACGCCAAGGTGGCCGCCGCGGTCGATGCATCGGCCGGAACCCACTTCGCGATAAGCTCCGCCTGCCGCTCCGGCTCGATCCGCGGGAACACCGGTTTCGGCTGGGTGAGCGTGCCGCCCGGCCAGCCCCAGCTGGTTGGCCAGGTGCCTTCGTCCTTCTCGCGGCCCAGCTGACGCAAGATCTCTCTGGCCGCCTGGGGCATCGCCGGCGCAACCATGAGCGCCGCCCAGCGGAGAGACTCGCAGCAGTCGGCCAGCACCTCGACGAGCGCGGCCGTCTGGTTGTTCTTCTTCAAGACCCACGGTTTGTCCTCGTCGATCTTGCGGTTGTAGGCCCGGACCAGCCGCCAGGTGGCCTCCAGCGCGTTGGCTGGACTGAAGCCATCCCAGGCGGTCTGCGTCGAGTCGAGGATCTGCGAAGCTTCCAGGTTTTGACGGGGGGGCTGGGCGGTCAGCGCGGGGCCGATGAATTTGTGGACCATGGAGATGGTGCGATTCAGCAGGTTCCCGAGGTCATTTCCGAGATCCGATTCGTGACGCTGAAACAGCGCCTCGTAGGTGAAGTCGCCGTCGCCGCCCAGCGCGTACTCGCGCAGGACGAAATAACGTAGCGGATCGACGCCCAGCTCGTCGGCGATGGCGTTGGGATCGACGCGCGTGGCGGGGATCGACTTGGAGATCTTCTGCCCCTTCACGGGCGTGCAGGACATTCAAGACGCCTTGTCTGTTCGCGTCAATTGGCCGAGTATGGGGACTATGTCAACTGCGGCGGTCGCCCCCTTGCCCTTGGGAGCCCCCTTGCGGCGGC
>JADGRB010000299.1 GCA_017881315.1 Pseudomonadota bacterium | reverse complement strand
CTTTCAGCAATTCATCTTGATCGGCGGCGACGCCGGGATGGGCCACTTCTTCTACCCGCACCCGATCCCGGTCACCGAGACGCAGAAGCACAGCGCCTACCCGGGCTGCTATGCGCTGTCCAAGGTCCTGGAGGAGGTGATGCTGGAGCAGGTGATGATCCAGTACGACCTCAACGGCTGCTGCCTGCGCGCGCCGTGGATCATGGAGAAGGACGACTTCAAGTCCCAGCTGTCGTTCGGTGACGACGTGTTCGGCGGCCCGCGCTGGCGCGATCTGGTCGGCGCCCAGGCGGCCGACGGCTACGTCAAGAGCGGCGCCGTCCCGATCATGCTGGATCCCGACGAGCGTCCCGTGAAGCGCAACTTCGTGCACGTCGACGATCTGGTCTCGGCCATCTTGTGCGCTGTCGACCACCCGTCGGCGCGGCGCCAGACCTTCAACATCTGCATGGACGAGCCGGTCGATTACGGCGAGCTCGGCGCGTATCTGCGCGAGACCCGCGGTGCTCCGGGCATCCCGATTAAGACGCCGTACCGCTCGACCTGGCTCGACAACACGAAGGCCAAGTTTCTGCTGGGCTGGCGGCCACGCTACGACCTCGAGCAAATGGTCGAGTCGGCGTGGGGCTATCAGCGTGCAGCCAACGATCCGCGAAAGGTGTGGTACCCCGGGTGACGTCGCTTCCAGACATCACGTCTTCGTGGGCTCCCGCGCCCGCCGAGCCCGCGCCCGGCGTCGCCGTCCGCACGGCCGCCCGCGTCTTCTTCGAGCGCTTTGGCACCGCGCCACGGTGGCTGGCCGTGGCCCCGGGCCGCGTCAATCTGATTGGCGAGCACACCGACTACAACGGCGGCTACGTGCTGCCGCTGGCGATCGATCGGCACGTCGTCATCGCCGCTGCGCCGGCCCGCGGCGACGGTGCCCGGCTGCGGGCCTACAGCGCCGCGCTGGACCAGTCCGTGGACATTCGGCTCGACGGCTCGGAGCCACCCGGAGAGCCCGCCTGGGCCAACTATCTGCGTGGGGTCGTGCGCGCGTTCGGCGAGCGGGGCCTGATCGCGGGGTCGATCGACGCCGCGATCGTTTCCGACCTCCCCCTGGGCGGAGGCCTGTCGAGCAGCGCGGCGCTGGAGGTCGCGACGGCGACGCTGCTCGAAGAGGCGACCGGCGCGACGCTGGACCCGCAGGACAAGGCCCGCCTCTGCCGCCAGGCCGAGCACGACTTCGCGGGCGTCCCCTGCGGCGTCATGGATCAGGTGGCTTCGGTCATCGGCGATGCCGCCGGGGCGCTGCTGATCGACTGCCGCTCCGGAGACGTCCGGGTGATTCCCTTCGCCGACCCGGGCGTCAGCGTCCTCATCTGCAACACCAACATGAAGCACGCGCTGGCCGACAGCGCGTATGCGCGCCGGGTCACGGAATGCGCGGAGGCCTCGCGCCGGCTGGGCGTCTCCAGTTTGCGCGACGCCACGCCGGCCATGGTCGAGTCGGCAAACGGGACCCTGGATGCCGTGGTCGCGCGCCGAGCGCGCCACGTCACCACCGAGAACATGCGAACGCTCGCGGCAGCCACTCACCTGGAGGCCCGCGAGTTCGCCGAGGTCGGCCACCTCATGTACGCGAGCCATCGGTCGCTGCGCGACGACTTCGAAGTGAGCTCGGCGGAGCTCGACGCGCTGGTGGATATCGCGCGCGAGATCGGTCCGGCCGGCGGCGTGCTGGGCGCGCGCATGACGGGCGGCGGCTTCGGCGGCTGCACGGTCACCCTGGTGCGCACCGACTGCGTCGCGGCGGTCGCGAACACGCTGACCATCGAGTACCGCAAGCGGACCGGGCTGACGGCCACCACCTTCGTCTCGCGCCCCGCGCGGGGCGCGCACGTGCTCGATCCTCTGACCGTCGTCTAGGCCGGGACAGACCTGCTATCTTTGTCTTGGGCTAGCGGCGGGCGGGCCAGTCAATTCCCGTCACGGGGGCGACGGTCAAGCAATTCATGTTTGGTTACGGAACGTTGGCTGAGCCGCAGGGCGACTTAGCTCCGGAGCAGGCCGCCGCCAGGTTGCGGGAAGTGACGGAGAGTCAGGCCCAAGAAACTTATGCAAATCTTGCCCGCTCCGAACAGCACTTATACGGGATCCGATAAAAAGGTAACTTTGTTTAAAAATTAGCTGACCGGCACATTTCGAAATGAGATACTGATGGTCTGGAATCGGAGGGCAGTCATGAGGGCCACATTCCGTCTTGGTGTTCTCGCAGCAGCGGCGCTGAGCGTCGCCGCCGGCTGTCAAGGCCACATCACCGATCCGACCGGCTCGGGAAACCCCGGCACCGCGGGCTCGTCCAGCGGCAGCGCCGGGACCTCCGGCGGCACCGCGGGCTCGTCCAGCGGCAGCGCCGGGACTTCCGGCGGCACCGCGGGCTCGTCCAGCGGCAGCGCCGGGACCTCGGGCGGCACCGGGGGGACCTCCAGCGGCACCGGCGGGACCTCGGCGACCGGCACGGGCGGAAGCACGGCCACGGCATGCACCCCGATTACGCCGCTACCCCGGCGACTCTGGCGGTTGTCGGTCGAGCAATGGGGGGCCGCCGTGCAGACCTTGCTCGGCCTGACGACGGCGCCTGTCTTGTCGAGCCGCGGCGGAGAACAAGCCTTTGCGTTCTTCAGTGACGCCTCGCTCGGGGTCGATAACCCGATGCAGTTCGACATGTACACTCAGGCGGAGACGGTCCTGACCACGATCGACTCCACCGTGACCACCACGATCGCGCCCTGCACCGGAACGACCGCCACGGCCCAGACCACCTGCGCGAACACCTGGGTGTCCGCCTTCGCCCCGAAAGCGTACCGGCGAACGCTGGACGCCAGCGAGGTGACCAACCTGATGAAGGTCTACGCGCAAGGCGCGATGCAAGATTACAAGACGGGCATCAAGTTGATGATCGAGGCGATCATCATCTCGCCTTCCTTCATCTACCGGACGGAGCTCGGTGCGCCTTCGACCGCGGACGCGAGCGGGAAATACCCGGACACCACCCTCACGCCCTACGAGGTCGCCAGCCAGCTGGCGTTCACGTTGCTGGGCACGCTGCCGGACGCCGCGCTGACCGCGGCCGCCGCCAACGGCAGTCTGGGGACGGCCTCGGGGATCCAGACGCAAATCACTCGGCTGCTGGCGCTCCCGGCGGTTCAGGCCAACTTGACCAACATCGTGCTCGGCTGGTTCAACATCAGTCAGCTGTTCTCGAAGACCAAGGACACGGCGCTCATTTCGGCGCTGTCCGCGTCCGAACAGGACCTGACCGGAATCGAGAGCGACCTGTTCACGTCGACCCAACAGTACGTCAACGGCGTGCTCTGGAGCGGGTCTGGGAAGATTGACGACCTCATGACCTCGCAGACCATCTACGTCAACCAGCGGCTCGCGACGCTGTACCCGGGCCTGACGTACGCAGCGGGCAAGGCGCCCACCAGTGATTCGACGTTCGTGGCGGCGACCTGGCCGGCGTCCCAGGGACGCAGCGGCATCCTCACGCAGCCTTCCTATCTCTGGTCAGCGTCGGATCCGGCCGCCAATTCGATCGTGAAGCGCGGGAAGGGGATTCACGACAACGTGATGTGCCAGGACAGCCTGGGGAGCCCGGTCGACCTCTCGACCCCGATGGCGATGGCGGTCATCGCCTGCACGAATCCCAGCGTCGCCGGCGCTGCGCCGGACTCGACCTGCGACAGCGAGATTCTCAAGTCCGACGCGCGCATGGCGTACCAGCCCTGCAAGACCTGCCACTCGCAGATGGATCCCTACTCACGGGTCCTGCAGAATTTCGGCCCCATCGGCAACTACCGCACCCTCGACGAGGCGGGGCGGCCGATCGATCCGAGCGTCACTTTCGTGCCGAGCTCACCGCTGGCGGGGACCAGCCTCAAGGGGGTTCAGGCGTTCACGGCGGCGCTGGTGTCGAGCGGCGTCATCGATGGCTGCTCGGTCCAGCAGATGGCCAACTACGCGATGGGCGCGGAACTTCAGAAGTACAACACCTGCGAGATCAACACGGTCCGTGCCCTGACGGACGGCACGGTCAAGTCCCTGTTCAGCAATGTGCTCCTGGCCAGTTTCATGCGCGCACGCACGGGAGGTACGAAGTGATTTCCTACAAGTTTGCTCGTCGGTCGTTTCTGAGGGGCATGGGCGCCGGGTCGGCCGCGTTGATGGTTCCGCTGTTGCGGTCCATCGAGGCGCGCGCCGCCGGTGCCGCCGCCCCGTTGCGGCTCTTGATCATCCACCACCCGCTGGGGACCGCGTCCGGCCTCGCCAACTGGCGTCCGAACGCCAGCGCGACGACGACCAGCTTCACACTCCCGGTGGAGAGCGCGCCGTTCGCGCCGCTGCAGAAATACATGTCGATGGTCGACGGCGTGAACTGCGTGACCGCGACGAACGGGAAGGATACGACCGGCAACCATGGTGGGCAGAACACGCACGAGGGTGGCATGGTGGCCCTCATGACGGGCGTGCCGACCCTGGGCAGCGTCGGACAGCAGGATCACTGCGCCGGCGGGGCTTCAATCGATCAGCTTCTCCTGCAGAAGTCGTCCGTGCTCGGCGGGTCAAACTTCGCCAGTCCGACTCCCTTCCAATCGTTGCAGCTGGCTGCAGACGTCCGCTCGGACCGAGACGAGAAGGCGCCGCGCGTGCTGTCGTACCTGGCTCCCAAGAGCGGGGTCAGCGATCCAGACCAGGCCCGGCAGCCACTGTTTCCCGATACGTCGCCGCTGAACGTCTACAACCGGATCTTCGGCGGTACTTTGCCGACCGGCACGACCGGGGCGCAGATCTTGGCTCAGAAAGAGAGCGTCATCACGTATCTGAAGGCGGATCTCGCTCGCCTGCAGACGCTGGTGCCCGCCAGCGAAAAGGACCGGCTGTCCGCCCACGCCCAGGCCATCTCGCAGCTCGAATCCAGCCTTCAGGCGATGTACGGGACGACCACGACGAACCCGGTCTGCACGAAGCCGACGGCGCCCCCCTCTTACTCGAACACCAACGGGTCGATGCAGGGAAGCGGCAGCGTCTACACCAGCCTGGCCGGCGTCGACTACTACATCCCGAACCAACCGACCAGCCACCCGCACGCCGATCTCGGGCAGAACCAGCTGCGTCTGATCAAGACGGCATTCCTGTGCGATCTGTGCCGGGTCGCGACGTTCATGTGGTCGGCAGGGACGAACTGGGTAGTCTTCCCGGGCACGTTCCAGGGGTCCTCGATCGCCGGCAATCCCCAGTCCACCCCTCACCACCCGCCCAGCCACGCGGGCGACTCCGCGACGAACGCCTGGTTGAACCAGGTCGACCAGTTCTACTCGGTCGCGACGTCCACCGTCCTGCAGGAGTTCGCGACGACGCCCGACATCGACGGCAACATGCTGATCGACAACACGGTCATCGTGTACTTCACGGAGGTCGCGCGCGCCTCCGATCACGACCAGCGGAACATTCCGCTGCTGATCTTCGGGGGAAAGAACACCAAGGTGAAGGGCGGCACGTACCTGAAGGTCACCGGCGGGTCGCTGGCGCCCCAGTCGGGCGGCACGGGAAACCGGCCGTTCAACGACGTCTGGTTGGCGCTGGCGCCCGTTTTCGGCGTCACCATGAGCAGCCTGGGCGCCCAGAGTCAGTACACGGGCGCGCTTCCGGGCATCTTTTCCTAGCCCCGGTCTAGCCCCGATAAGGAGCATTGATGAGGACAGGTTCCCTGTCCTTCGTCCCTAGCTCAGCCTGATTCCATGTCTTGTCAGGATACTCATTCGCGGTGCTATTTGAACCAACGCAACCGTTTGGGGTGCTTCTTTCGCTTTGTGGTCGTTGCCGTAGTCTCTGTCGCGGGTTGCGGCGGCGCCACCGACGATCGTCCGCCGAAGTGGTCGCTCATCTCGGCGACCATCGTCGAGCCGAGCTGCGCCACGGTGAGCTGCCATTCCGCCATTACCCGGCGGGGGGGCGTCGATCTGCATGATCGGGAGACCGGCTACTACAACCTCGTCAACGGGTTCTACGTCTATCCGGGCAATCCGGGCGACTCGGCGGTGATCGCGCTCTTGAACGCGCAGGGATCG
>JADGRB010000057.1 GCA_017881315.1 Pseudomonadota bacterium | reverse complement strand
CGTACCGCCCATCGTGCTTCCCCGCACGCAGCGCGCGACCTCGTAGGAGTTCTCGATGTCGAAGTAGATGGTGTCGTTGTACTGGGTCGCCAGGCCCGTGCCCTGCATCCGGATGATCAGGCGATTCCGGTGGGTCGACCCCGTCGCGAGATCCTCGATCGGCTCGCCCGCGAAGAACGTGGGCTGCAGATCGTACGGCTGCGGAACTCCCGCCACCACCCCCGCGCCACCGAAGTTGGTGTCGCCGTCGCAGCCGGTCACCCAGAGCGATCCCTTCGCCGATCCCGACCCGCTGCCGACCGTGCAGCCGACCAATGAGATCGCGCCCATCGCGACGCCCAGCGCGGCCAGCGACGCGTGCGAAGGACCGATCGCCCAGGCCAGCTTGATGCGCGGTGCGCCCGTCACGCCGGCCCGCTCCGGACGCGCACCGGCGTCCCGCGCTGGGCACCCACCCGGAGCGCCGCCGAGCCGTCGCGGCGCGCGATCTCCAGCTGTCCGCCGCTGCCGACGTAGGCGATGAGCACGCCCGGATCCACGTCGGAGAACGTGCGGCCGAGCTGCGGATGGAAACTTCCCTCGGTGCCGTCCACCTCGATCACCAGCTCGGCCGCCCCGCTTTGGGCCAGCGCCTCCGCCGGCAGCGAGGTGATGAGGTTGCCGAAACCGTCGACGTGGATCACCTCCCCCTCGACGGCCCCGTCGTGGCGATGGACCGGCGGCGCACCCAGATCGATCATCTTCGGGACGACCGGTCCGGCCTCCGACGGCGACGCGCCCGCGGCCAAGCGCCCGGCGGTCGGCGCGAAGACATCGCGTCCGTGAAAGGTTGGGCTCACCGGGTCGCGCCGGAAGGTCGGCGCCTCGATCCAGTAGATCTTCCGCGGCGTCCGGGCGGCCAGCGACAGCACGCCATTGTCGGGGCCGATGAAGATCGACCCGCCCGATTCGACCAGCAGGTCGGCCCGCTCGCCCCCCACCCCCGGATCGACGACCGCGACGTGGATCGAGCCGGGTGGAAACAGCGGCGCCGCCTGGGCCAGCGCCACCGCTCCGGCCGCCACGTCCTGCGCCGGGACGCCGTGGGTGATGTCGACCAGCGTCGCCCGGGGCGCGATCGACAGGACCACCCCCTTCATGGCTCCAGCGTAGCCGTCGTGCGGACCGAAGTCGGTGGTGAATGTCACGATCGGCATGCGGGCGGAAGTATCGCACGGCAGCCAGGGTCCCGCCCGTTACGCCCGGCGCCCGCCGGGGTTATGATTCCATCGCCATGGACAAGACCGTAGCCAGCGCCGACGAGGCCGTCGCCGACTTCTTCGATGGCGCCACCCTGATGGCGGGCGGGTTCGGCCTGTGCGGGATCCCGGAGAACCTGATCGCGGCGCTGCGACGGAAGGGGACCAAGGGGCTCACCATCATCTCGAACAACTGCGGCATCGATGACAAGGGCCTGGGGATCCTGCTGGCCAATGGGCAGGTCAAGAAGATGATCTCGAGCTACGTCGGCGAGAACAAGATCTTCGAGCGGCTCTATCTGGACGGCAAGCTGGAGGTCGAGATGACGCCGCAGGGGACGCTGGCCGAACGGATCCGCGCCGGGGGCGCCGGCATCCCGGCGTTCTACACGGCGACCGGGTACGGCACCATCGTCGCCGAGGGGAAGGAGACGCGCGAGTTCGACGGCCGCCCCTACGTGATGGAACGGGCGCTCACGGCGGACTTCGCGCTGGTCAAGGCCTGGAAGGGCGACCGGTTCGGCAACCTGGTCTATCGAAAGACCACCCGCAACTTCAACCCGATGATGGCGGCGGCGGCCAACGTGACCATCGCCGAGGTGGAGCAGCTGGTGGCGCCCGGCCAGATCGATCCGGATCAGATCCATTCGCCCGGCATCTACGTGCAGCGGATCCTGAAGGGGGCGACGTTCGAAAAGCCCATCGAGCAGCGGACGGTCCGCAAGAGGAAGGCCGCCTGATGCCGCCGCTGACGCGCGATCAGGTCGCCCAGCGTGGAGCGCGCGAGCTCGCCGACGGGATGTACGTCAACCTCGGGATCGGGATGCCGACCCTGGTGGCCAACTTCATCCCGGCCGACACGAACATCGTTCTGCAGTCGGAAAACGGCATGCTCGGGATCGGGCCGTTTCCTACCGAGGGGGAAGAGGACGCCGATCTCATCAACGCCGGCAAGCAGACGATCACCGCGCTACCGGGCGCCGCGTATTTTTCGTCGGCCGAGTCGTTCGCCATGATCCGCGGCGGACACATCGACTGCGCGATCCTGGGGGCCATGCAGGTGGCGGAGAACGGGGACCTCGCCAACTGGATGATCCCCGGCAAGATGATCAAGGGGATGGGCGGCGCGATGGATCTGGTGGCCGCCGCCAAGCGGGTGATCGTGATGATGGAGCACGTGGCGAAGGGCAAGGCCGCGCCCGGGGCGACGCCGTCCGAGGAGAAGAAGATCCTCAGGCGCTGCTCGCTGCCGCTGACGGCGGTGCGCGCCGTCCACCGGATCATCACCGATCTGGCGGTGCTCGACGTGACGCCGGCGGGCCTCGTGCTGCGCGAGCGGGCGCCGGGCGTCTCGATCGAGGAGATCCAGTCCAAGACCGAACCGACCTTGATCATCGAGGGCGGCGTCCCCGAGATCGCCGCCGGCTGACGGCATGGGCGCGCGCGACCGCTTCGAGACCAGCGCCGGCATCCCGCTCGACGAGGTCTACGACGCAGAGACCCTGGCTGCGCGGAAACCACCGTTCGATCCGGCGCGCGATCTGGGCCGCCCCGGAGAGTTTCCTTTCACGCGCGGCATTCACCCGCGGATGTATCGCGAGCGCCCCTGGACCATGCGGCAATATGCCGGCTTCGGGTCGGCGACCGAGTCCAACCGCCGCTACAAGTTCCTGCTCGCCTCGGGGCAGACGGGGCTCTCGGTCGCCTTCGATCTGCCGACCCAGATGGGGCGCGACGCCGACCACCCGCTCGCGCGGGGCGAGGTCGGCCGCGCCGGCGTCTCGATCTCCTCCATCGACGACATGCACGCGCTCCTGGACGGGCTTCCTCTCGACCGCGTGTCGACCTCGATGACCATCAACGCCACCGCCGCCACCCTGCTCTGCCTTTACATCGCGGTCGCCGACGAGCGCGGCATCCCGCGCGCCGCCCTCTCCGGCACCGTCCAGAACGACATCCTCAAGGAGTACATCGCGCGCGGAACGTACATCTACCCGCCGGCCGCCTCGCTGCGCCTGTGCGCCGACCTCTTCGCCTTCGGCGCGCGCGAAGTTCCACGCTGGAACACCATCAGCATCAGCGGCTACCACATCCGCGAGGCGGGGAGCGACGCGGTCCAGGAGGTGGCGTTCACGCTGGCCGACGGGATCGCCTACGTCGAGGCCGCGCGCGCCGCCGGTCTGGTCGCCGACACCTTCGGGCCCCGGCTGTCGTTCTTCTTCAACGCCCATTCGAACTTGCTCGAGGAGGTGGCGAAGTTTCGGGCGGCGCGGCGCCTCTGGGCCGGGATCATGCGGGAGCGCTTTGGCGCCAAGGATCCCAGGGCGCAGATGCTGCGCTTTCACGCCCAGACGGCCGGGTCGACGCTGACCGCCGCCGATCCGCTCAACAACGTGGCGCGCACCACCGTCGAGGCGCTGGCGGCCATCCTGGGGGGGGCGCAGTCGATCCACACCAACGGCTACGACGAGGCGCTGGCCCTGCCCACCGAAGCATCGGCGCGGGTCGCGCTGCGCACCCAGCAGATCCTGGCGCACGAGAGCGGCGTCGCCGACCTGGTCGATCCGCTGGGGGGCGCCTACGCGATCGAATCGCTGACCTCCGAGATCGAAGCCCGCGCGACCGCGCTCATCGCCGAGATCGATCGCAAGGGCGGGATGGTGGCCGCGATCGCGGACGGATTTCCCCAGCGCGAGATCGAGCGGCGCGCGCTCGAGCACCAGCGCGCGGTCGAGAGCGGCGCGCGCGTGATCGTGGGCGTCAATCGCTTCACCGACGGCGCCAGCGAAGCTCCCGCGCTCCACCGACTGGACCCGGCGCTGGCGGCCGCCCAGAACGAGGCCCTGGCGCGCCTGCGCGCGGCCCGCGAGGGAGCTAAATTGCGCGCCGCGCTAGATCATCTGCAAGAAAGCGCGCGGGGAGTCGACAATCTCTTGCCGGCTATTCTGAACGCAGTCAAAGCGCGTGCCACCTTGGGTGAGATCGCCGACGTTTTCCGCGAGGTTTTCGGGGAATATCGACCCACCTAGTCTGTTTCCCCAGCTGGAAGGTTTTGGATTGCACGGCGGGCGGGAAAGGGGTTACCGTTATGTGTTGCTCACATCTTGGGCTCGCCGACGCAGAGACGGCGCGCTCGGAAGTGACCGGGGGATGACGGGACGATGACGAAGTCGGATCTCATCGACGTGTTGTGCGAGACGCAGAAGGTGCCGAAGGGGCGGGCCGAGCTACTCGTCCATGTCATCTTCGATTCGATGGAGGCGTCTCTCAAGCGGGGCGAGCGGATCGAGATTCGGGGCTTCGGCAGCTTCGAAATTCGAAACTATCGCCCCTACGAAGGACGCAACCCGCGCACCGGCGTGACGGTCAGCGTTCGGCCCAAGCGCCTCCCCTTCTTCAAGGTCGGCAAGGAGCTCAAGGAGCGCGTCAACACCGGCGCCGAGGCGGCCATGGTGAAATCCGCCGAGCGGGCCGGGGCCAAACGCGCGCCCGCGCCCGCGCCGGCGCCCAGCGGCGACGGCACGCCGACGGCGGCGCCCGTGGCCAAGACCGGCCCCGTATCAGAAGGCGATTCCGGCGCCGCCGAGAGCGCGCCGGGCGGCGCCTCGCGCGCGACCGCCTAGCCCTTCGACCGGAGGCTCGCGCGCGGATCGGCGCGACTAGCCCAGCCTCAGCATCGCCAGGCGCGCTGGCGCGGCGAACGCGTGCCGGCCGAGGGCGCCCAGCAGCGCCGTCTTTCGATCGGCCAGGACCTCCGATCCCGAGACCCGCGCGGCGTAGAGCTCTTGCATGCGGCGATCGAAGAGCATGAGCGACAGCCACACGCTGAACCCGTGCCGCGCGTAGAGCAGGCTGGCCAGCCGATCGTCGAGCGCCAGCTCGCGGCCGACCACCGCGCGGCGGACCGCGGCGGTGTAGCCGGCGAAGGCGAAGTCGCCCGAGGTCAGCGCCGTGGCGATCGCGGCGGCGGCGATCGGTCCCTGCTCGAGCCCGACGGCGATTCCTTCGCCGGTGAGCGCGTCGATTCCCGCGGCGTCTCCGACGCAGAGCAGGTGCGGCGCCGAGATCGAGGCGCTCGCCCGGTAGCGCCAGGCCGGCCAGCCTCGCGCGCCGTCCGGCAACGCGACCCCATACGGCCGGAGACCCTCGCGAAGGAGGCCTTCGATCTCGGCGCCTGACACCTTGCGGGTCGGCGTGTGCATCGCGCCGACGTTGATCCGACCGTCCGGCGCGGGAAACAGCCACAGGTAGCCGCGCAGCCCGCGGGTCATCAGCGAAAAATCGTAGATCATGCGTCCCGCGATGGTCGGCGCCAGCGCGGCCGGCGCCTCGACCTCGGCCTGAAACAGGCGCAAGGGTGGACGGTCGTCGACGGCGAGCGTGCGGCGGACGCGGCTGCCCGCCCCATCGGCGCCAACCAGCACGCGCGTCGTCAGCCGGCGCCCCGCGCTGGTCACGATTCGCACCAGGCCCGCGCGCGCGTCGACCTCGAACGACGCCAGCCCCTCCCCCGTCGCGATCTCGATGCCGCGGGCCCGCGCTTGCTCGACCAGATCGGCGTCGAATTCGCGCCGGCGCACGATATCGACCGGACGGCCGAGCGCGACGTCGCGCGTCCGGTGACCGTAGACGATCCGCCCTTCCCCGCAGGCGACGCGCGGGACCCGGATCGGCAGGCCCAGGACCGCCAGCGCCGCGTGCGCGTGCCCGGTCAGCCCGCCGCCGCAGGGCTTGTCGCGCGGGAAGCTGGCCTTGTCGAGGCAGAGGATGCGGGAGGTCAGCCCCGGCACCCGCGCCGAGAGCGCCACCGCCGTTGCGATTCCCGCCGGCCCCGCGCCGGCCACGATCACCTCGCGATCGACGGCCGGGGTCACGAGGTCAAAGGTGGGCGGCGAGGGTGACGGTGACGGTGATGGTGACCTGACCGTTCGGGATCGGCGTACCGGACGGGATGACGACCGTGGTCGACGCGATGAAGTTGAATGGCGTCGATAGATTTCCCGCGTAGACCTCGAAGGCGTGGTCGGCGCCGGAGTCCTTCTGCACCTTGCCGCTCGGGTTGGTTCCGGCCTGGATGGCGGGGATCGTACCGAACAGCATGGCCCCGTTCATCGGATCGGTCACCCCGTCGGGCGCCAGGTAGATGCTCACCGGAGGCAGATCGACGTTCAACGTGTTGTTCGAGACGGTGTAGGCGATGCTATCGATCGAGATGTTACCGGCCGGGAAGCTGCTGAGCCCCGCGCCACTCAGGTTGATCGAGTTCGAGATCGACTCGGGGATCACCGCGGTGCAGACACTGGCGCCGTTGTTGAAGCTGCTGTTGTCGGGTTGGCAGACCAGCGGGGTCGTCGTGCAGTCGGGCGGCGGAAGCGGCGCCGGATTGCAGCAGTCGGTTATCGCCTGGCCGTCGCCGCAGGGGACCGACTGCGAATTCCCCGTCGGGAGTCCCTTGAACATCGACGTGTCGAACGAGTAGGTCTGCGGGGGCAGCCCTATCTTGGTCGTGGTGATGTCCGAGCTGAGCAGACCGCAACCGGCCGAGCCCATCAGCAACGCGCAGGCCAAAACAGTCTTCATGGGTATATTTTACACCTTCGACAGGGCGTCGGCGGCACTCCAGGGATCGAGCGTGCGCGCGGCCACATCTTGGATGATCGCGGCCAGCGGACCGGGCGCGTTCTCGCTGCCGATGGCGGCGCGCGCCCGATCGCGCGCCCGCTCGCCGGCGATCGCGAGCACCTGACGGGCGGCCTGCCGCCGGCGGCGCGCGTCGCGCTCGGCGATTGGCCTTCCGCGCAAGGCCTGGAGCGCGGCGACGACCTCGGCCACCCCCTCCCCGCTCGATGCGACCGTGCGGAGCAGCGCCGGCGCCGCGCGCGCCCCTAGCGCGAGCATGTTGGTCAGATCCGCCAGCGCCCGATCGGCCCCTTCGCGATCGCCCTTGTTGACGATCAAGACGTCCGCGATCTCCAGCAGGCCGGCCTTGAGCGCCTGAACTTCGTCGCCCAGACCGGGCGCGGTCACCACCACGACGGCGTCGGTGGCGTCCGCCACGTCGACCTCCGCCTGGCCGGCGCCGACCGTTTCCACGAAGATCACCGGAAACCCGGCGGCGTCCAGCACCGCGACCGCCGCCGAGGTCGAGCGCGACAGTCCCCCCTGTTGCCCGCGCGTCGCGAGCGAGCGGATGAACACGCCGTCGTCGGTCGCGTGACGTTGCATGCGCACCCGATCGCCCAGCAGCGCGCCGCCCGAAAACGGGCTGGTCGGATCGATGGCGACCACCGCCACCCGCTCGCCGCGCGCCCGGATGGCGGTGATGAGCGCGTCGACCAGCGTCGACTTGCCGACGCCCGGCGAGCCGGTGATGCCGACGACGAACGCCCGCCCGCCGTGCGGGTAGATCTCGCGCAGCGCCTCGTGCGCGCCGGGCAGCTCGTCGTCGAGGGCCCGCATGAGGGCGGCCGCCGCGCGCAAGTCGCCCGCCAGGACGCGGTCGACGTCGAAGGCCACCGAGGGCGCCAACGCCCCTAGCCGCCTATCCGGCTATCCATCTATCCACGCTGCCACCTAGCCACCTTCGGCCGCGACCCGCAGAAGCTCACGCGCGATGACCATCTTCTGGACCTCGTTGGTCCCCTCGCCGATCTCGGCCAGCTTGGCGTCGCGCAGATAGCGCTCGACGTCGAACTCGCGCGTGTAGCCGTAGCCACCGTGGATCTGCACGGCGGCGTTGCAAGCGCGCATGGTGGCGCGCGCCGCGTAGTACTTGGCGATCGACGACTCCGCGGTGGTGCGCATCCCCTGGTCCTGCATCCAGGCGGCCCGCCAGACCAGCAGGCGCGAGGCGTCCAGCTCGGTCGCCATGTCGGCCAGCATGTGTCCGATGGCCTGGAACTCGCTCAGGGGCTTGCCGAACTGCACCCGCTCCTTCGCGTAGCGGCGCGCGGCTTCGAACGACGCGCGGCCGATCCCGACCGACCAGGCGCCGATCCCGATTCGCCCCTTGTCCAGGATCTTGAGCGTGTCGAAGAAGCCGCCGTCGACCTCGCCCAGGCGCTGATCGTCCGAGATCTCGACCTCCTCGAAGATCAGCTCCGTCGTGTCGGAGGCGTGCAATCCCATCTTCTGGATCTTCTTGCCGGTGCGGAACCCGGGCGTGCCGCGCTCGACCACGAAGGCGGTCAGCCCCTTGGATTTCTTCTCGGGGCTGGTCGAGGCCAGCACCACGAAGATGCCGCCCACGGAGCCCTGCGTGATGAAGGTCTTGGTCCCATCGATGACCCAGCCGCCGCCCTTGCGAACCGCGCGGGTGCGGGCGGCGCCCGCGTCGGAGCCGGAGCCCGGCTCGGTGAGCCCCCATCCGCCCAGCACCTTCCCGGTCGCCAGCTGCGGCAGGTACTTCTGCTTGATCGCCTCGTTGCCGGCCAGCAGGATGTGTCCGCTGCAGAGGGAGTTGTGCGAGGCCATCGTGAGCCCCACCGAGGCGTCGGCGCGCGCCACCTCTTCCAGCGCGACCACGTAGTCGTGGAACTTCATCCCGGCGCCGCCGTATTTCTCGGGCACTTGCATGCCGAGGAGCCCCATCTCGCCCATGGCCGGGATGATCTCCTGCGGGAAGTGCTCCTCCTCGTCCCAGCGGCGCGCGTTGGGAACGATCAGCCGGTCGCAAAGCCCGCGCACCGATTTTTGCAGCACGCGCTGCTCGTCCGTGAGCTCGAAGTCGATCATTTGGGTGGGGGTCCTCGGTAGCGGTCTTCCGGGCCGGCCGGCGCGAAGATCTGCACCAGCAGCGCCTTGTCGGTGCCGCTGAATTTCGCCGCGTGCGGCTGACCCTCCGGAATGTAGAGGGCCTCGTCGGCTTCGAAAGGGACCTTCTCGCTGCCGACGGTCAGCTCGCCCGCCCCCGCGACCACGAACAGGATCTCCGCGGCGCCCGGATGCGTGTTGCGCGGAACCTCCGCGCCGGGGTCGGCCTCGAGCGTCCCCAGATAGAACCCGCGGTTGGCGGTGTGGGCCGCGTCGAGCAGCGGCCGGATCTTGCCCTTGCCTCCGAACACCGGGAGCGCCTCCGTCTGCGGTGGGTTGGCGACCGTGAAGTGCGCGCCCGGGGGCGCGGCTACCGTCGGGTCGTGCAGAACCTCGAAGGCGGCGCGACCGGCCTCGTCCTTGGGATCGCGGTAGACGCGGTCGGGACCGGGCGGCACGAACAGCTCGAGCAGCGTCGCCGACGACTGCCGCCCCATGTTCTCGATCGCGTGCGGCATCATGGCGGGAATGAAGATCGCCATCCCCGGGTCGAGCTTCTCGGGCGCGATCCCAGTCGGCCCCAGCACACGCGCGTGTCCGTGCAGCAGGTAGAGCACCTCGGCTCCCGGGTGCCGGTGCAGCGCGATCCGGTTGGCGGGCGCGACGGTGAGCTGCGCGAGCGCCGCCTTCTGGGCGTGCATCGTCGCCTCATCGACCAGCAGCTTCACCGAAAATGGCGGCACCGCGGGCGACGCGCCGGCGCCATGCTTCCCCTTCGGCACCGGCGGGCCGTGATCGGGCGCGTCCTTGACCTTGACCGAAAACTGCGCGGCCTGCCCCTCGAACGACAGCGGCACGATCACGGTGCTGCCGGGATCGATCCCGGCGAACATCCAGGTCGCCGCGCTCTGCTGCAGGCAGGCCAGCAGCACCGGCGACTTCACTTCGTCGACCGCGGGCGTCGCCTTGGTGACCCGTCCGCCCGCCCCCACGTCGACCGCGATCTCGATCTTGCCGGCCACGTCCAGCGTGTCGGCCAGCGCCCGCTCGAAGCAGCGGTGCACCTCGGCGCCGTGCGCGACCAACGTCGACTGAAGAATGTCGGCGACGCGGGCCGCCTCGCTGTCCTGGCTGGCGTTCGCGCGCGCCGCGGGCGGCGCAACGACCAGCAGCGCCGCCACGGCGGCAAGCGACGCTCGGACCATCAGGTGTTTCACGCCGCAGCCCCTTCGACGCGCGGCCGCAGCTCCCGCTCGATCCACTCGACGATCGCCTGGGTCGGCGTCCCGGGTGTGAAGATCGCCGCCACGCCCATGGCCTTGAGCGCCGCCGCGTCCTCGTCGGGGACGATGCCGCCGCCGAACAGCACCACGTCGCCCGCGCCGCGCGCCGCCAGCGCCGCCAGCACGGCCGGGAAGTGGGTCATGTGCGCGCCCGACATGATCGACAGCCCCACGGCGTCGACCGACTCCTGCGCCGCCGCGGCCGCCACCATCTCGGGCGTCTGGTGAAGCCCGCTGTAGATCACCTCGTACCCGGCGTCGGCCAGCCCGCGCGCCACCACCTTGGCCCCCCGGTCATGCCCGTCGAGCCCGACCTTGGCGACCAGGATGCGCAGCTTGCGCGGTTTTTTCTCGACGGCGACGGCCACTCCGAAAAGTCTATCAGATCCGGCGGACGTCCCCGCGTGGTCTCTGAAGCCGGGCGAGGTGACCTGGCTCGCTTGTCCGCGCGGGCAGGTCGAGCCACGCTGTTGCCATGCATCGGGCCTTCGGGGCGGTCGCCGCCTGTACGTTGCTGGCAGTGGTCCCGAGCGGGTGCGACTGGACGTCGATGACGGCGTCGGACGTGCGCGAGCCGGTTTTGCTGGGCCCGGTGGCCTGTCTCGGCTGCGCGGCGAGGCCGCCCGAACAGACGACTGCGCTTGCCAGTCACGTGGGCGCGCATCGGCGCTCTTTCCTGCTGTTCGCCTACTCCGTCACGGAAGAGAGTCACCCGATCGGGGTCTCGCTCGATCGGGTGCTTTACTGGACCCCCTGCGCCGACGACGTTCATCTCTCGAACGTCCGGGCACGCGCCTGGCAACTCTCGGTTCCCCGTTCTACTTCCAGTCGGACGTATCGATCGAAGCCGACGCCACTCCAACCCCCGTTGCTGGAGCGAAATGTCTACCGCTACGGTGAGGCACCGCGCGCCCGCGCTGAGCCCCGCCGTCGTCGCGCTCGCTGGCCTGCTCACGGCGGCCGGATGCGCCGGCGCCGGCGTCGCCGTCACGACGAGCCGTTCCCGCTATCCGCTGTCGCTGTCACCCGAGGTACGAGACAGCACCGGACGCCTTTACGATCGGCGATCGTTGACGAAGGTGGGAACGCTCGACGTGCGCCAGACCTCGCTCGGCTTTCTATATTCGGGCCTCACGCCGCACTCGACGCGCGACTTCTCCGACGAGATCAACGCCCAGGTTGCCGCCGTCGGCGGCGAGGCCGTCGTGGGACTGACCATCACCGTCCGCGCGCGCTGCGACTGGCTCAACGGGTTTCCGTTCCTCGACGCGTTGCCGATCTGGCCCGGCTGCGT
Source organism: Pseudomonadota bacterium (assembly GCA_017881315.1). Taxonomy (GTDB): domain Bacteria; phylum Myxococcota_A; class Polyangia; order Fen-1088; family Fen-1088; genus JADGRB01. The sequence continues at coordinate 7,813 of JADGRB010000057.1, read as the reverse complement.
GCCGGTGCGGCTGACCGGCGATATCGTGCGGCGCTAGTGGACCGTCAGCGGGACAGAGCGGGAGTCTTGAATCCACCCGCCTGGTGAGACGACGATGGAGACCTGACCCGACGTCGCCAACTGATTGGCCGGAACCTGAACGTCGATGTGACATGCGGTAACGGGGACGCCGTTTGACGGATCGTGCGAATCAAAGGTCACGATGGCGGGCTGACCCGCGCCGGTGGCGAGATGGTGACCGTAGATCGCCAGCGTGAAGGGCGCGTTGGCGGATACCGAGCTCGGCGACAGGCAGGTGACCACGGCGGCCAAGCCGGCGTCGGGACCGTCGTCGTACCCCTCGCACGAGACCGGCTCGCCACACGCGCCGGCATTCCCGCCGGTGCCGCCAGATCCCACGGCGCCGCCCGTGCCGCCACCGCCGGTGCCACCAGATCCCACGGCGCCGCCCGTGCCACCAGATCCCACGGCGCCGCCCGTGCCCCTACCGCCGGTGCCGCCGCTTCCCGCGGCGCTGCTGCCGGCCGCACCACCCCCACCGAGACCGCCGCTTCCGCCGGCGCCGAGCGATCCCCCGCTTCCGCTGCCACCCAGCGATCCGCCGGTGCCGCCCCGGCCGCCTCCCCCGCCAGCACCGCCCGCGCCGCCGCCCGCGGAGCTGCCGCATCCGATCGACCCGACGGCGATCGTCATCGAGATTAGGAGGGTCGCGGCGCGCATGGGCGGTCCGCCGGCTCCGCTACGGCATGACGGACGCGACCGCCGAGAGCTGCACCACCACGCCGCCCTCCTCGGTCGGCGCGTTCGCGTCGACGACCAGGTGGTAGAGCCCCGCGGGGAGACCGGTGAAGATCTGCGTGCCGGTCGACGTTCCCGCCGACGGGACGCAGGCGAGAGCCGGGGCGGCCTCGCAGCCGAACAGCATTCCTTCGTTGGGGTAGAGCGCGAAGACGTGGTTGCCGGCCTGCGCCCAGTCGAGCGTCACGTCCGCCTTGGCCGGGAGCTGGAAGTCGACGTCGGCGTCCTGACCGCCCGGCTGGCCCACGCAGGGGGTCACGGTCTCCTTGTTGCCGGCCCCGGAGGTCTGCACGACCACCGAGTCCGGCGATCCGTCGAGCGGCAGAAGCCCCAGGTCCTGATTCACGGTGCAGGCCAGCTTTTCGCACACCGGCGAGGTCACGCACTTCCGATCGGCGCAGTCGGTGAACCCATCGCCGTCGTCGTCGATGCCGTTGTCGCAGATCTCCCGCACCGTCTCCTGCAGGCCCCCCAGGCTCAGGGTCACCGTCCCCTCCTGGCCGGCCTGGAACGCCTGCACGGTGAGATAGTAATTGCCGGGTTGCAGGTCCGGGATCGCGAAACCGCAGCCGAACGGCAAGATCTGCGGATCGGCGCAGGAGACCTCGTGCGCGTCGCAGGCGTCCAGCGGCTTGAGCTCTTGCGAGAGCTCCAGCACGTGCGATCCCGTGTCGGTGCAGTCGATGCTGAGGGCCATGGGCTCCGTCAACGAGAGCTTGAGGATCTTCTCCTTGCCGTTGCCGCGGCTGCAGGAGGTCTGATAGAGGTCGCTGCCATTCTGGGTGTTGACCGTGACGATCCGGTTGGTCCCCCAGGAGAACGACCCCAGATCCTGGTCGGGCACGCAGGACGGCTCCGGGCAGGTCCCGACGCCGCGACAGGCCGGATCCTGGCAGTCGGTGAGGCCGTTGCCGTCGTCGTCGATTCCGTTGCCGCAGATCTCCTGGTGCCGCACGGCGAAGGCGGAGATCTGGAGGTCGATGACGCCGGTCTGCTGCGCGTTGCCGGCGTTGACGATGATCAGGTAGTTCCCCGCGCCGAATTCGCTGAACGCGATCTCGTTCGATAAATCGTCCCGGAACGCGCAGCTGAGCTCGTCCGAATCGCAGGCCAGGCCCGGCGGTGGCATCCGGAAGATCGAGATGATGCTGGCGCCCGTCTGCTGGTACCTGACGTCCACGCCGGCCGGCTCCGCCAGCGTGAACGCGATCGCCTCGTCGCCGCCCGAGAAGGTGCCGGCGCAGGTCGGCAGATAGCGGTGGGGCGCGTTCGCGAAGCTCACCCGTACGCCTCGGGCCGGCGCGCCCACCACCAGGGCGCCCAGCTTCACGTCCGGAAGACATTCATGATCGACGCAGGCGGGATCCTTGGCGCAGGCCGCGTCCGCGCAGTCGATGAGGCCGTTGCCGTCGTCGTCGATGCCGTTGTTGCAGATCTCGGGCGTCGACACCTTGCCGGTCGACAGGGTGACGGTGGTGGACCCTTGCAGGCCCGGGTACGACTCCACGATCAGCCAGTAGACCCCGGCGGGCAGGCTGGAGAAGGTCTGGGTGGCCGTGGCGTTGTCCCCGGCCATCACGCAGGTGATCGGGTTTCGATCGCAGGACTCGTTGGCGCCGGCGCGGAACAGCGCCACCACGTGGGCGGTCCCGGCGACCTGCGAGAAGTCGAGGCGCACGTCCGCCGTCGCGTCGAGCTCGAAGCGGCCCACCCGCCCGCGTCCGCCGGTCGGCGCGCAGGTCATGTATCCCTTGGGCGCTCCTGTGGTGTTGAGCGGGCGCGTGACGCTGGCGCCGTGCGTGGCCAGAGTGCCGAAGTCGGTGTCGACCGAACAGTTGGCGGTCAGACAGGCGGGGAACGTCGCGCACATCGGGTCGACGCAATCGACCAGGTTGTTGCCGTTGTCGTCGACGCCGTTGTCGCAGATCTCCGTGCCCGTGCTGGGCTTGCAGGCCGGGCTCCTCGAGCAGTCGGGATCCTTGCAGTCGATGAGGCCGTCCCCGTCGTCGTCGATGCCGTTGTTGCAGATCTCCTGGCCGGGCGTCGAGCAGAGGGGATCGCCGGCACAGGCGGGATCGGCGCAGTCGGTGAGCCCGTTGCAGTCGTCGTCGATCTTGTTGTTGCCGCAGATCTCCTTGGTGCCGGTCGGACAGACCTTGGCGTCGGTCCGGCTGCCGTCCGTCCGGCTGCCGTCGGTCCGGCTGCCGTCGGTCCGGCTGCCGTCCGTCTTGTTTCCACCATCGGTGCCGGAGCCGCCGTGGCCCCCGACCAGCCCCCCGCCATCCGTCGGCGCGACGCAGGTCGGATCGTTGGCTGGACAGCCGGGGTTGCCGCCGCCGTTGCGTGCGCTGAACAGGTCGGTGCGCCCGCAGGCGCCCACGGCCACCAGCGAGACCAGCAGGAAGCCGGGCCTCATCGCCCGCCCGAATGAACGGTCCGAAAATAAGCGAGGAGCGAAATTCATTGGGAGAGTCTACGCTCAGGTGGTTCAAGGTAAAATCCCCCGTGAGCCCCCCCAGCCCGCTGCGCGTCAAGAACCCCGCCACCGGGGAGCTCCTCGAGGAGATCCCCTGCGCCGACCCGGCGACGGCCGAGGCGGCGGTGGCGCGGGCCCGGGCGGCCCAGCCGGCCTGGGGCGCCCTCCCCTTCGCCGATCGGGCGCGGGCACTGCGGCGCCTGGCGCGGGCGATCCGGGACGACAACGGCTTCCTGGACACCCTCTCGGCCGAGAGCGGCAAACCGCGCTACGAGGCGGAGCTCATCGAGCTCTTCTATACGCTGGAGCTGACCCGCTATTACACCGGACGGGCCGGACGGCGCGCGCTGCGGGACGAGCTGCGCCACCCGCTGATCTTCGCCAACAAGCGGGCCCGCGTGGTTCGCCACCCCCGCGGCGTCGTCGGCGTCATCGGCCCCTGGAACTTCCCGCTGCTCAACAACTACGCCGACTGCGTGGGGCCGCTCATCGCGGGCAACGCGGTGGTGCTCAAGCCGTCGGACCAAACGCCGCTGACCTCGTTGCGGGTGGCGGCGCTCTGGAAGAAGCTGGGGCTGCCGGAGGGCGTGCTGGAGGTGGTTCCCGGCCGCGGCGAGGCGGGCGCGGTGCTGGCCGCGACCTCCGACATGATCTTCTTCACCGGCAGCGTCACCGTCGGCCGACAGGTCGCCGCCACGGCGGCCGCGCGCCTGATCCCGGCGGTGCTCGAGCTCGGGGGCAAGTCGGCGATGATCGTCCTTGCCGACGCCGATCTGGCCCGCGCCGCGCACGCCGCCATCTGGAGCGGCTTCGCCGGCAGCGGCCAGGTCTGCATCCGGACCGAGCGGGTGCTGGTCGAGGCAAGGGTGGCCGATCGATTCGCCGCGCTCTGCGCCGAGGAGATCGCGCGCCTGCGCCAGGCGCCGCCCGCGCTGGGCCGCCCCGACGCCAGCGAGGTGGACGTCGGCGCCGTCACTTTCGCGCCGCAGATGGAGCGCGCCGAGAGCCAGATCGCCGACGCGGTCGCCAAGGGCGCACGCCTCCTCGCCGGCGGGACCCGGCGGGACGATCTGGGCGGGCAGTTTTTCGCCCCCACCTTGATCGTCGACGCCACGCTCGAGATGGCCGTGATGCGCGAGGAGACCTTCGGCCCGGTGCTGCCGATCATGCGGGTCGCCGACGCCGAGGAGGCGTTGCGCGTCGCCAACGATTCGCCCTTCGGCCTCTCGGGGAGCGTCTGGTCGGCCGACGTGCCCAAGGCGCGGGCGCTGGCGCGGCGCCTGCAAACCGGCAGCGTTTGCATCAACGACGCGCTCGTCAACTACTTCTGCGTCGAGGCGCCCCTCGGCGGGGTCAAGGGGAGCGGGATCGGATTCCGTCACGGCCCCGAGGGGCTGCGTCAGTTCTGTCGCATCGAAACCATCGTCGAGGACCATCCCCTCCTCGGCTGGCTGTCGCCCTGGGTCGACCGCCGGCTCACCTTCCCCTATCGGTCGTCCACCCTGCGGCTCCTGCGCCGCTTCATGCGCTGGTTTTACTGACCGCGCCTCGAATCCGCTCGATCAACCCGCAGAGCTGATCGAGATCGATGGGCTTGCGAACGGCGCCCTGCACCTTCAACGCGCGGGCCATTTCCTCGATCCGCGCATCGGCGCTGAGCAGCACCACCGGCAGGTCGGCGAGCGCCGGGTCCTCCCGCTGGGCCATTCGAAACTCGGTGCCGTTCATCCGCGGCATCATCAGGTCGAGCAGGATCAGCCCGGGGAGTGCGCCCGTGCGCAGCAGGTGCAAGGCGTGCTCGCCGTCGCTGGCGCACTCGACCAGGTACCCTTTGTCGCCGAGCGCGTCCGCCAGCGCCTCGCGAACGTCGACGTCGTCCTCGACCAGTAAGATCGTGAAGGGGGCCACCGGGAAATTGTACTAGAACCAGCTACGCGTGATCCGGCTCTGCTACTCGAACCACACGGAGGCGCTCTGCGAGGCGCTGTCTGAGAACCTGGCCGCGGGCCGCACCAGCCTCTTCGACCCGATCCACCTGATCGTTCCCAACTCGCTGGTCGAGGGCTACGTCAAGCAGGCCCTGGCGCGGCGGCTCGGGATCGCCGCGCACATCGAGACGCAGTTTCTGCGCGGATTTCTGGGACAGATCGCGAGGGCCAGCGCGCCCGAGATCCTGATCGTCGATCGCGATCTGTGCGAGGGCGAGCTGCTGGCGCTCCTGGCCGAGCCCGCCCGCCTGACGCCGCGCGATCTGGGACCGGTGCGCGGCTATCTCTCGGTGGCCGCCGGCGGCGACGCCTCCGACGAGGAGGGGCTCGACCGAAAACGCGTGCAGCTGGCCGCGCAGCTGGCGGGGCTCTTCGACGAGTACGCCTTTTCGCGGCCAGAGATGCTGGCGACCTGGCGCAACGGCGCCCTGGTGCCCGATCTCGACGAGCCCCTGCAGCGCTGGCAGCGCGAGCTGTGGCTGGCGCTCTTCGGGCGCGGGGGCGTCTTCGCGAGCCGGCGCGGGATGACTCTCCCCGACTTCTTCGCGCAGCTGCCGCCCGGCGCGCTGCGACCGCCGCCGGCCGCCCACATCTTCGGGATCTCGTACGTCGCGCGCCTCTACCGATCGATCTTCGGCTCGATCGCGCGCGCGACCGCGCTCTTCGTCTACACGCTGAACCCCTGCCGGGAGTACTGGGAGGATCTGGCGCCCCGCCGGCGGGGCGCGAAGTCGCCGGACGCGCGCCGCTTCCCGCGCCGCCGCGGGGGTGCGCAACTCTCGCTCGGTGGCCTGGCGGACGACGGTCCGACCGAGGAAGCGCTGCCCGAAAATCCTCTCCTCGAGCTGTGGGGCCGCCCGGGGCGGGACAACATGCGCCTTTTGAATCAGCTCGCGGACTGCGACTTCGACGCGCGGTTCGTCGATCCGACGACCGACCCGCCGCCGAACGGCACTCCGCCGAACGTCCCGCGTCGCCCGTCGTTGCTGGCCGCGCTTCAGAAGGAGGTGCTCGATCGCGAGCCGGGGGGCGATCGCCCGCTTCCCGACGGCAGCCTGGTGATCCTCCCGGCGCCCGATCCGCGGCGGGAGCTCGAGACCGTGGCGGCGGAGATCTGGTCGCTGCTGCGCGCCGACGAGACGCTGACCTTCGCCGACGTCGCGCTGATCGTGCCGCCCGCTGCGGCGCCGGCGTACCTCCCGCTCGCGCGCGCGGTCTTCGACGAGGCGTCCGCGCTGCCGCACACCCTCGTCGATCTGCCGCGCGCGGCCGAGAGTCGGATCCTGGATGCCGTCACCCGGCTCCTCGAGCTGCCGAACGGTCCTCTGGGACGGCCGGACCTGCTGGGTCTCGCCATGCACCCGACCGTCGCGCGCCGTTTCCCGGAGGTCGATCCCGACCACTGGGTCGCGCTCTGCGAAGCGCTGGAGATCGTGCGCGGCGCCGACCGCGAAGATCACGACGGCAGCTACCTCGATCGCGATCGTTTGAGCTGGGACCAGGGGCTGCGGCGCCTGGCGCTGGGCGCGTTTCTCTCGGGCCGCCGGAGCGGCGAGGCACGTCCGTTCGTCCTCCCGGGCGAGCCGCCGCGGGAGGCAGAGCCATTGCTGGCCGCCGATCTGCCGCCGGCGCTGGAGCCTGCCGCGCGGGCGCTGGGCATCCTGGCCCGTGAGCTCATCGCCTATGCGCGGGCAGCGACCGCCCGGCCGGCCACGTTCGCAACATTCGCCGCGCTCTTGCGCCGCACCATCGCCTCCACGGTTTTTCCGGCCGCCGCCGACGAGGAAGCCGCGCTGGGGGATGCCTTCGCCGCGATCGAGCGGGTCGCGGCGCTGGTGCCGCCCGGGCTCGAGATCAGCTTTCGCACTGCGGCCGAGCTGGTGAAGGCGCGCCTCGGCGCGGGCCCCGGCCATCACCGATCGTCCGAAGGGGTGACCGTCGCGTCGTTCGTCCCGATGCGCGCGCTCCCCTTCCGGATCGTCTTCGTGATCGGTCTCGACGAGCGGGTCTTCCCGGCGCCCGACGGGCTCGATGCGCTCGATCTGCGCGCCGGCGGGCGGCAGCCTGGCGACGTCACGCCCCGCGAGCAAGACGAATACATGTTCCTGGAGACGCTGCTCTCGGCGCGCGACCGAATCTATCTGTCGTATGTCGCGCGCGACGCGGTGACCGGCGAGCGCAAGAACCCCGCCTCGACGCTGCTGGCGCTGGGCGAGGTGGTGGGAGCAGAGGTGGAGCGCGAGGTGGCGCCCCTGCCGCGCCACCTCGACCCAGCCGCCTGCGGGGTGATCCCCGCCGCCGCGCGCGAGCGGCAAGCGGCGGCGCTCAGCCGCTCCGTGCGCCGAGCGGCCGGCGGCGTCTCGCAGCTTCCCCCGCTGCCGGCGCTGCGAAAGGTGCTCGCCCCGGAAGCGTGGGCGCCCGTCGCCGCACAGCTCGACTGGGTGGGACCGCCCGCGACCGAGCCGGCGTCTCCCCGGCGCGCCTTGACGCTGGCCGATCTGCGCCGCTTTCTCGAATGTCCGTTGCAGGCCTCGGCGCGCGTCCTGCTGCC
>JADGRB010000298.1 GCA_017881315.1 Pseudomonadota bacterium | reverse complement strand
GCGCATCCGGAAATCGTCGCGAGCGCGACCAGACAGGCGACCGACGAACCGGACGAACCGGACAAACCTATCTTCGGGTCCCGCCTCAAGAGCCCGCCTCCGGCGGTCCGACCAGCAACCGCTCCTCGATGGCGGCGTCGATCTCGCCCAAGAACGCGCGGAAACGCGGGTACTGATCGGGCGCGACGCGGGCCTGCGCCACGTCCAGGAACGAGCGGACCCGCACCACGTCCCCGTCCGTGCTGACGTCGAGGTGGAACCGACCGAAGGTGCTGTCGATCTCGCGCGCGCTCTGTCCGGTCAGACCGCCGCCCAGCAACCGCCAGCCGGCCGGCAGGTGGTACGTCAGCTCCTCGTCGTGCTGCCACGGGTAGGCCAGCACCAGATCCTGCTGCCGCGTCGACAGGCGGGTGTAGGTCCGCACGAAGTCGGCGTCGCGTCCGCTCACCGGCAGCTCGACCGTCCCACGGGTCGTGATCTGCCCGAAGCGGGGCACCGCGACCGCCGCCTTCACGACTACCGGCAGGTTGCGATCGCCGATCCCGGGCATCTCGACCGAGGCCAGACGCGCGCCCGGAAACCGGCCCGCCCACACCCGCCCGTAGCGCTCGACCCGCTCGCCCGCCGTCTGATAGTGCTCGCGCCAGTTGTGCGCCGCCTCCCCGGCAATGGCGATCGACTCGTCGATGTGGGCGTCGCCCGACGGCTCCAGCGCGATCTGCCAGCGGCGCTCGACCCGGCTCGCGCTCGAGGGCAAGACCGGCGTCTCGGTCAGCACGCCGCCGCGCGGTCCCACCCGCAGCACCATCACGCCCTGATCCTCGGTCGGCAGCTCGGAGAGCCCCGCGAATTCGGCGGTCCCATCGAGATAGCGATCGAGCTTCGGCACGTAGACGATCGCGTGATCGAAGATGGCGAGCGACGCGGGCTCCGGATCGAGGCGCCCGCTGCGGCGGGTGCGCACCAGGACCAATTCGGAGGCGACGCCCACCTCGCGCAGCAGCGCCAGCATGAGCGACGCCTTGTCCTTGCAGTCCCCGAACCGCCGCGCCAGCACCTGCGAGACCTGGTAGGGCTTGTAGCCGTGGATGCCGAACTCCAGTCCGACGTAGCGGGTGCTCCCGACGACGAAGTCGTAGACCGCCCGCACCCGCTCCTGGTCGGACATCCCGGGCGTGACCAGCGAGCGCGCGGTCTTGCGGACCTCATCGTCGGACACCAGCTGCTCTTCGACCAGGTGCCAGTACCAGGCGCCGACCTCGGCCCAGGTCGCGTAGGTGCTGACGTGTAGATAGGGCGTGATCTCGCCGGTGCCGGGCATCGCCGGCTCGGCCTCCGCCTTCGCGACGTCGGAAGCGGCGAAGCGGTACACGCGGTCGTCCCCTTCGACCGTGGTCTGCCGCTCGAGCCGCGGCACGCGCGGGACGTTGGCGTGGATGGGCCGGCTGGCGGGCGCGATGAGCGTGTAGTCCCAGCGGCGCTTGGGAATGGACTCGGCGACGTATTGCAGATCGCCGAAGTAGTCGGACATCCGGTTCTCGCTGCTGATGTCGTCGACCAGATACTGAATCTCGATCACGTCGCCGGGCCGGAGCCCCTCGAAGCGAACCACCTCGGCGCGGTTGTCGTAATAGATGCCGTACCAGGGCTCGGAGAGATCCTCGTCGCTGCGGTCGGTCGCCTCCGAAACCTCGATCTCGCCGCGCGCGCCGCGCCGGTAGACGCGGGCCTGCCGGATGTCGACCTCCTCGCTGCCGGGCGTGTAGTGCACCTCGAACGCCTTGTTCTCTTCGGCGCCACGCTCGGTGAGCACCTCGACGACCCTTTGCGCGAAGGTCCGCGACAGGCCGTTCTTGTGCACGCGCACCACCCGCCGATCGAGGAGCACCAGGGCCGCATCGCCCGTCGCCGCAGGCCGCGTCGCCGGGACCAGCGCGCGCGCGTCCTCGCCGAAGCGGCGCGCCAGCTCGTCGGCCGGCGTGAGGGCGCCACGCTCACCCGCCAGCAGCCGATCGACGTAGCGCTTGAGCTCCGGATCCTGCGGCCGCAGCACGAGCGCCGTCCGGAGCCGGTCGAGCGCCTCCTCGGGGCGACCCAGCCGGTGAAGGAGCTTGCCCAGGGCCACCAGGGTGGCCGGGTCATCCGGAAGCCGCGTCGCCAGCGCGGTGAGCGCGCCGAGCGCCCCCGGCGAGTCGCCGGCCCCTTCGTCGAGGCGCGCAAGCTCGATAGCCAGCGACGGCAAGTCTGGCCGGAGCGCCACGGCGGCCGCCAGGCGCGCCCGGGCCGCCGCCGCGTCGCCGCGCGCCCGCGCCCGATTGGCCAACTGGTGCAGGAGATCGACCTCGACCTGGCGATCGCGGGCCAGGTCCTCCAGCACCCCATCCCCTTGCCGCACACGTCCCGCCGCCTCGTCGAGTCGCGCCACGGCCCGCCGGACCCTCGGCAGCGCCCGCACCGCTGGCGAAAGCGCCTCGATGCGAGACAGCGCCGCCAATGGAAGATCGGCCTCGGACTCCTCCTCCGCGATCGACAAGATCGCGGGCCAACAGCCCTTGTCGATCGCGAGCGCCTCCTGGAAAGCCTGCGCGGCCCGCGCCTCGCGTCGTTCGGTCCGCGCCATCTCGCCGAGACGGGCCAGCAGCAACGCCCGCCAGCCGTTCGAGATCGGCGGCGCCCCATCGGTATGATCGGGGGAGCGTGACGCCAGATCCAGCGCGCGCTCGAGGTGGCGGCGTCGCTCGTCCTCGTCGGCCGACACATCGGCCGCCACCAGCAGCGCGGCGAGCGAAGGGCGCAACGCCACCGCACGACCGGCCGCCTCCGCGGCGGCGCGCGCGCTGCGATCGCGCGGAGCGGCCCAGGCCAGGTAGCGCGCGAGGTCCAGCCACGCCTCGGCGGCGGCGCCCGGGGGGGCCTCCCTGGCGCGGCGTTCGAGCAGCGCGTCGAGCGTCGCGACTCGCGGCGACGCTCGCGATCCCTTGCGCGGCGCCACCCAGGCGCTGCCGGCCGGCGGCGGCCCAGCCTCGTTCGCAAAGCGCAGCGGGCCGCCCGCCGGATCGGTGAGGCGGGCGTAGACCCGCCAGGCGCCGTCGACGATCACGGTCTTGATCAGGATGCGGTTCCAGCCCCGACCGAGTCGGATGCCGGCGGCGTCCTGATCGAGCGCCGCGGGTCGAGTGACGTCATGCTCGAAGACCGGCGCACCGTTGACCCACACCTTGATCGGACCCGGTGAGCCCAGGCGCAGCGCCGCCGGGCGGTCGGCGTCGCTGTGCACGAAGGCGCAGAGGTAGGCGACCGCCTGATCGTCCGGACGGAGCAGCCCGCCCAGGACCAGCGCGCCCTCGCGAACAGCCGCGTCGGCGGGGCGCCAGCGCACCTCGCGCAGCTTGCCGGAATAGGCGCGGCCGAGCTGGGGGGCCTCGGGTTCCTTCTCGGGCGGAAACGACGTCGCGAAGCCGGTTCGCCCTTCGCCGAACGGGCCGATGACGAAGGCGTGGGCGAGCAGGCCGAGCCCCGCCCGCAGCGCCGTCGCCTCCTCGGTCGCGCCGCGCTCGTCGAGAAGGTGCGCCAGCAGAAACGCCACCTGGGCGGCGACCAGCGGATCCGCCCCGGGCGCGAGGCCGCGCCGCACCGCCGCTTCGAGCGCGGCGGGCGCGACGTTCTCGTCGAGCCAGGCCAGCTCGGCCAGGGCCCCCACCGCCTGCGGCCCGCCCGCCTGGGCGCCCAGGCGGGCACCCTCCCGGGCGAGCGTCTCGTCATAGGGGCCCGGCGCGTCGGCCGGCGGTGCGATCGCTTCGCCCGCAGCGTCGCCCGGATCGACGACGACGAGGACGGCGACGCACCAAATCAGCGCCATCGCTGCCCTGCGTGTCACCATGGGGCGGCTCATTATAGCCGGAAAGTCCCCGACCGGCGGCGATGGTCAGCGCTGATCGAAGTACTTGCTGATGGTTTCCCGAAGCGCGAGCCGCGCGCGGTGCAGGCGGGTCTTCACGGTGGGGATGGAAATCTGCAGGACCTCCGCCGTCTCCTCGGTCGAAAGCCCCTCGACGTCGCGGATCAGGAAGACCGTTCGGTAGATCTCGGGAAGCTCGTCGACCGCGGCCTGGATGTGGCGCCGCAGCTCCTCCGACTGCAGCTCGTCGTCGGGACGCTTGGCCCAGTTCTCGCCGGTGGCCGGCAGGTGGCCGTAGTTGTCGAGAAAGTCGATCGGGAGATCCTCCGTCGACACCTCGGGGTGGCGCTTCTGCGCGCGCAGGCGCATGAGCGCCGCGTTGGCGGCCACCCGGTAGAGCCAGCTCGAGAACTGGGAATCGCCCTTGAAGGTGTCGAGCTTGCGCCAGATCGACAGGAAGGTGTCCTGCAGGATCTCCTTGGCCTCGGTCTCGTTGCGGACGAACCGGTAGGCCAGGCGGAAGATCTTATCTTCGTATCGGTCGAGCAGCTGTTCGAACGCCCCGAAGTCCCTGGCGCGCGCGCGCGCGACCAGCTCCTCGTCGGTGGCGACGGGCGGCGCTTCCTGCGGCGGTGGCGTCGGAGTCGGCATCTGGACCTGATTGAATTCTCCCAGATAATCACATCCGCCGATAGCGGCGCCAGGGCATGCATCGCGTGGGGCTCGAGCGAGCTTGCTCGCTCGAGGCCGTCGCGGGGGGCGCGGGACCTTTTGAGGGTCCCGTGCTAGAAGTTTCGAACATGCACGCACGGGCTGCTGCGGCGTTGGCGCTCCTGGCCGGCACGGCGCCCGCGCCATCTCCGACGCCGGATCTCCCGCAGATCGCGTTCGAGAAGTACACGCTCACCAACGGGCTGGAGGTGATCCTCCACGAGGATCACCGGATGCCGGAAGTGGTGGTGGACGTCTGGTACAAGGTCGGCTCGCGCGACGAGGCGCCCGGCCACACCGGCTTCGCCCACCTCTTCGAGCACGTCATGTTCCAGGGGACCAAGCACGTCCCCGAGGACAAGCACTTCGAGTATCTACAGAAGGCGGGCGCCTCCAACGTCAACGGGTCGACCTCGGCCGATCGGACCAACTACTTCGAGGTCGTCCCCTCGAACCAGCTGGAGCTGGCGCTCTGGCTGGAGAGCGACCGCATGGGCTTCTTGCTCGACCGGCCGTCGTTCAAGGAGACGCTCGACAACCAGCGCGAGGTGGTCAAGAACGAGAAACGCCAGCGCTACGAGAACCGGCCGGTGGGTCTCATCTCCAAGATCCTGGCGGAGGCCCTCTACCCCCCCGACCACCCGTACCACCACGAGGTCATCGGATCGATGGAGGACCTCGGCGCGGCGTCGGTCGCCGACGTCAAGGCGTTCTTCCGCACCTACTACGCGCCCGCCAACGCGACGCTCACGATCGCCGGCGACTTCGATCGCCCCAAGCTCAAGGAGCTGGTCGACAAATACTTCGGTGCGATCCCGGCCGGCGAGCCGGTTCCCCGGCGCCCGGGCGGCGTGGTGCACCTGGCCGCGCCCAAGCGGATCGCGATGGAGGCGAAGATCCAGCAGCCTCAACTCACCGTCGACTACCCGTCGCCGGCCAACTTCACGCCCGGGGATCGGGAGCTCGACGTGCTCGCCAACGTGCTCGGCAACGGGAAGTCTTCGCGCCTCTACAAGCGGCTGGTCTACGATCTCAAGATCGCGCAGTCGGTGAGCGCGGCCCAGCAGAGTCAGCTGCTGTCGAGCACCTTCGAGATCACCGCCTCGCCGATGCCCGGGCACACCCTGGACGAGATCCTGGCGGTCATCGACGAGGAGATCGCGGCTCTGCAGGAAAAGCCGATCGAGGCCGTCGAGCTGGAGCGGGGCAAGAACCAGATCGAGTCCGAAACCGTGCGGAGCCTGGAGGCGTTGCTGGCCCGCGCCGAACGCCTGCAGTCCTACAACGACTTCTTGAACGATCCGGGGTTCGTGACCGAGGATCTGCGCCGCTACCGTGCCGTCGATGCGGCGTCGATCCAGCGCGTCGCGCAGGAGGTCCTGCGGAAGGACGGCCGGGTGGTGGTGACCGTCGATCCGAATCCGGATGCGCCGATCATGGGCCGGGTAAAGAAATGAGGCGCGCGCCCCGGCCGCCCGCTCCTGCCCTCGCCCGCGCCCTGTGGGCGGCGACGCTCGCAGCG
>JADGRB010000297.1 GCA_017881315.1 Pseudomonadota bacterium | reverse complement strand
CGGGGCCGTCTATTTGGACCAGAGCCAGTCGGTCTCCGGTGGGCAGGCGACCGGTTGCTATTTGACCGGGACGTATCTGGCACAGGAAACGTCGTCGCTCGACGTCAACCTCCTGAGCCCAGCCCCTCAGGAGTTCCCCGCAAACGCCCTCGGGATCACGGAACCTCCTGCGCTGGTCGGCCAGGTCTGGTTGACGGGCGGCGACGTGAACGCGACCTCCGACCCGACCTCGATACTGATCGTCGCAGGAACCGCCGCGCAGAGCGGAGCGACGTTTCCGTTCACGGGAACGGTCACCATTGATTCGAACCGTCAGCCCTCCGGCGGTGGAACCGGCGGTGGGGATCCGATTTGCAAGCAGCGCATCGTCACGCCGATCCCCGCGCGGCTGACCATTCTGACCTCCGGGGGATTGCTGCTGCGGATCGATCCGCGTCTCTTTTTCATCAACGTCGACTTCAGCCAGTTGCCGGCCGCCGCCAGCACGGGCGGCTACGCGTTCAGCGACGATCCGGCCGCCCCCGGTTACGCGCCGACCGGCCAGAACCTCTACGCCGACCTGCGCTCCACCGCGCCCTACACGTTTTCCTGGTCCGACGCGCTTTGACTCACACCACCCAATCAAGGAGACAGACGATGAGGTTCCAGAACCTGAACCTGATGACCGGCCTGCTCGCGGCGGGAACCGCCGCCCTGCTTGGCTCGTGCTCGAGCAAGCAATCGTTGACGATCACTTGCGCCAGCAGCGCGACCTGCGCCGCCGGTCCGGCCGACGCCGGGACCGGCAGCGGCAGCTCGACGCTGGCCCACTTTACGCCGCCCGTGGATCCAGGTCCCGGTGGGATTCTCTTCGCGGCGTCGGGAGAGGTCCTGGCGCTCACCGGCTATCAATTCCCGCCTGCGAACGCCGGGGATCCGGTGTTCGTCGACGGATGGAGCGTCAGCTTCACCCGCCTGCTGGTCACGCTCGATAACATTTCGCTTTCGAACGGTCCCAACGTGACTCCCGGCGATCAATCTTGCACCGAGCCGACCGTCGCCAAGATCTCCGGTCCCTGGGCGGTCGATCTGGCTCACGGCGATCCGAGCTATCTGCAAGGCAAGGGGGGCCCCGGCGAAGAAGCGGTGCCAATCGCAGCCCTGTCGCACCAGAACTATCCCGCCGGCAACAGCGCAGCCTTCGACACCAGCGGCGCCAACGCCTACGCGTTCGGCTTCGACGTCATTCCGGCCACCTCCGCCGCGATGAACGTGAACATCGACGCGGCGGGCCTCACCGACTACCAGCAGATGGCTGCGGACGGATGCGCGGTGCTCTACGTCGGGACGGCGACGTTCAATGGAACGAGCTGCACCTGTCCCACGGCTGCCGCGCCGAATGCCGCGTGCGACCCCGCCATATACGCCAACTGGCCCGCGGTGGGTCAGTCCGTCCCCTTTCATCTCTGCTTCAAGTCGCCGACCTCCTACGTCAACTGCCAGAATCCCGACAACGACCCCGCTGCCGCGCTCCCGGGCGAGGAGCACCAGCGCGGGATATTCTTCAAGAGCAACCAGTTTGTGGTCGGTCAAATCACCATCCACACCGACCATCCCTTCTGGGACAGCGTCCTGCACGACTCGCCGGCCCACTTCGACCAGTTCGCGGCCCGGGTGGCCGGGCAGGGGCAGGCCGGGGTCTTCCCGACGGTGACGCTCGACCTGACCCAGGGGGTTGACTACACCGCCTACAAGGACGCGCTCGGCAACGCGCTGTCGTGGCGCTACTGCATCGCCCCTCCGACGGACGTGCATACCCCGCTCAAGGGCGTGATGGCCTTCGATCCGCAGAATGTCCCCCACGCAGTTGGTACCGACGCTTGCCAGGGGTTGCGCGACTACTACGACTTTTCGACCTACGACCAGAGCACGCAGGGGCACCTGAACTCGGATGGGCTCTGCTACGTCGCGCGCCACTACCCGTCGCCGAACTGAGGACGACATGAACGCGATGGAATCGGTCAAAGAAGTTCTGCTGGCGTCGGGCGCCGGGTGGGTGCTCTGGCTCCTGGGAGTGTTCTCGGTCTGCAGCCTGGTCCTCGCGACCGAGCGCTGGCTCTACCTGCGGCGCCGCGGCGGCAACCTCGAAGCGCTGGCGCGCGAGCTCGACGCGAAGCTGTCCGAGGGCGACTTCGAACAGGCCCGGCGGTCCTTGGAGGCCAGCCCGGCGGTCGCGGCGCGGGTCGCCGACGCCGGGCTCCGGCTCGCCGATCGGGGCACCGGGGCGGCCGAAAAGGCGATGCAGAGCGCGGCGGCGCTCGAGCGCGGGCGGCTCGAGCGCGGTCTGGCTTTTCTGGCCACCGTCGGCAACAACGCTCCGTTCGTGGGTCTGTTCGGGACCGTGGTGGGTGTCATCCACGCGTTCGAGGAACTGGGGCACGCCGCCCCCGGCCACGGCGCGACAGCGGCAGGACAGGTGGCCACCCAGGCGGTGATGGCCGGGATCGCCGAGGCGCTGGTGGCGACGGCCGTCGGGATCGCGGTCGCCCTGCCGGCGGTGGCCTCGTACAACTACCTGCAACGGCGGGTGACGTCGCTGCTCGCCGGGACCGACGTGCTGTCGAACCTGGTGCTGGCCTACATCGCGGACGACGCACGCGGACCGCGCGAAATCCCCCCGCTGCGCGAGGTGTCTGGTGGCATCCGCTAACGGACCCGACAGCGGGATCATCTCGGGCATCAATGTCACGCCGATGGTCGACGTGATGTTGGTGCTGCTGGTGATCTTCGTGGTGACCGCCAAGATCATCGTCACGCCGGCCGTTCCCCTGGACTTGCCGCGTGCCGCGCACGGCGAGGAGGTACAGGTCGTCCTGTCGATCATCCTGCCGGTGCACGGCGCGGTGCTGGTCAACGGCGCCGCGATCTTGGACGACGGCGCCTTCGAGGAGCGGGCGCGCGCCGCGCTGGCTGGGAGCCCGGACCTGCGGGCGGTCATCCAGGCGGACGGCGACGTCTCGCATCGCCGCGTAGTCCACCTGCTCGACGAGCTCAAGGGCGTGGGCATCACCCGGGTCGCCTTCGGGGCGCTGCCGGTGGACGAGCCCCCACGTTGAAGGCGACGGCATTGCACGACGGTCGGCCACATCCATGAGTACCAAGAACGAGCGAATCGTCGATCTCGTTTTCGCGGGCGAGCCCGCGGGTCGTCGGCGACGCCTGGCCACTGGTGGCGCCGTGGTGGTGGCGCTCTACGCGGGCGCCTTCTTGGTCGTGACCCGCTTCGAAAGCTCGGGGCCAAGCTTCGGCGCGGAGCTGGCGGCGCGGGTCCACGATGCGATCGCGGCCGAGCGCGCTGTGGATGTGACGCCGCCGCCTCCTCCTCCAACGCCGGCGGCGGATACGACGGCCCCGGCAAAGACCGAACCGGTGGTGCACCTGCGAATGAAAGCCGCGCCGACACACCCCGGACCTGCGGCTCCCGCACAGGCTGGAAAGCTCGCGGCCGTTTCGGACTCGCCCGTCGATTTCACGGGCACGGCCTTCGTGGTCGGATCGGGCGCCTCGTACGCGGGGGGAACAACCACCCACGGCGGGACCAGCCGCACGCCCGCCTCCGGCACTGTCACGCCCGGCGGTCCGGGCGACGGTACTGCAGCCCGAAGCCGGGCGCGAGCCGTTCAGCTCGACGTGGCGGCCTGGAGCTGTCCCTGGCCCGCGGAGGCCGACGCGCGACAGGTCGACCAAGAGACGGTCGTGCTCAGGGTCGCCGTGGCCGCCGACGGCCGCGCCGATCGAGTCGACGTGCTCGACGATCCCGGGTTCGGGTTCGGCCGTGCCGCGCGCCAGTGCGCGCTTGGTACGCGGTTCGAGCCGGCGCGCGATCCGACAGGCGCTCCGGTCGCCGCCCTCTCGCCGCCCATTCGGGTGCACTTCTTTCGATGACGCTCGGGAGGGAAATTCGTCGTGTAGCCACCGCGGCCGTTATCGCCGGCGTGGTCGCCATCGCGGGGTGCCACCGGCACCGGGCATCCGCAGAGGACTGCCGCGCGGTTCTCGACCGGCTGGTCGACCTCGAGCTCAAAGAGTCTGGATACCGGGATCCGGCCCTGGCCCCCCGCTGGCAGCGGGAGCTGGCAGGCCGCTTCGAGGCCGACCTTCGCCGCTGTCAAACGCTTCGTGTGTACGATGGTCTCTCGAGGTGCCTGCGAGCAGCTGAGAATCCAGAGGAGATCGCGCACCGCTGTCTGAAATGATTTCTGTGCAACCGGCGGATCAAGACGGCAGCGCCGGGGTTTCCGTTTGACAGCGGGACCTTCGACGTGATCGAGGACGACTCGCCTGCGGGCGCGCCGTTCGCGCGCAGCCGAGCGCGCGGACGGGTTAGAATACGCTCCTCGCTTCTGGCGATTACCGCATATTCGACGCCTGAGCGACTGGAGGTATGAGATGAATCGTCCCGCGAACCTAGGAAGTATCTTGACGGCCGTTCTACTTGCGACAGCAGCCTGCTCAGGGGGAGACGGATCGGGCTCCATGGGAAGTGGGAGCGGAGGCCATGGAACGGCCAGCGGTGGTTCGACCGGCTCCGGCGGTTCGACCGGCACCGGCGGTTCGACCGGCTCCGGCGGTTCGACGGGCTCCGGCGGTTCGATTGGCACCGGCGGTTCGACTGGCACCGGCGGTTCGACCGGCTCCGGCGGTTCGGCGGGAACGGGCGCAATGGGGGGCAGAGGCGGCGCCGGCGGCGCGGGTGGGGCCGGCAACGGAGGCCGCGGCGGCGGAACGGGGGGCAGCGTCTCGACCGGCACAGCGGGATCGGGCGGTGCGGGTGTGGCAGGTACAAACGGCGGCGCCGGCGCTTCCGGCGGCAGGAGCGGACTGCCTCAGCTCACCGTCACGGGAAACAAGCTCCAGGACCCGACCGGCAAGACCATCATCCTGCGCGGATCGTCGCTCATCGACATCGGCTCCCTCTACGCCTACGCCAGCAACAGCGCGAGCGGTATCACCACCCGGATCGACAAGGTCGCGGCGGCCGGCGTGCAGGGGCACGTCGTGCGCCTGCCCGTGTACCCGAAGATCGACTACAACGGCGGCTATCCGACCTGCTCGCCGCTCCCCTACCCGGTGGGCACCGGGCCAACCGCGAGCTGCACGCCGAAGACACCGCTCAGCGCCGCGGACTACGTCAGCAAGGTCCTCCAGCCGGCGGTCGACTACGCCACCAGCAAGAGCCTCTACGTGATCATCGACTTCCATCAGATCGACAACGCGACGACCGGGACCTCGGCCGCCGACGCGACCACGTTTTGGACCGACATCGCGCCGCGGTTCGCGACCTACACCAACGTCTTCTACGAGCCGTTCAACGAACCGATCGACAACACCGTCTCGTGGGCCGCGCTCAAGCCGGCCGTGCAAGGCTGGATCAACGTGATCCGCGCCGCCGCGCCCAACAACATCATCATCGTCCCTTCGAACAGCTGGGATCAGCACGCCGGCGACGCGACCAGCGATCCGCCAACCGGAACGAACTTGATGTACACGGCCCACATCTACCCGAGCAACTGGACCAGCGGGAACGCGTTCCAAACGCAGGTCGCGACCGCGGTGACCAAGGCGCCGGTGTTCATGACCGAGTGGGGCTACGGAACGTCAGATCCCGCCTCCTGGGGGACGGCCCTGCAAACCACCGTCGACGGGGACGGTGCCAGCTGGACGGCTTGGGTGACGGACAACGCCTGGACGCCCAACATCTTCACCGACACCTCCCTCACCACGCTGACCAGCTTCGGCACGCTGGTGAAGAACTGGCTGGCGGCGAAGACCAACAGCGACTGGGTCCAGTAGCGCGTCCGCTGTTTTACTGGAACTTGATGTTGTCGATGCGCAGCTCGACCGTGCACGTGCCGGTGCCGTTCGACGCCGAGTTCACCTGCCACTGAATCCCCGTCACCTGCGACGGCGTCGGGATCGCCGAGCTCGCCGGGTTGTTGAAGAGCGTGAACGCCTCCGTGTACGTGCTCGCCACCGCCGTCGGAACGGCCAGGTTGGCGACGGCGGGGAACCGGTAGCAGCTCGCGCCCGCGTCGGGATTGCAAGTTCCGCCGCTCGGGTTGGTCCCGGTGCTCGGACGCTGATCCTGGGTCTGAA
>JADGRB010000056.1 GCA_017881315.1 Pseudomonadota bacterium | reverse complement strand
CCAACGCCATCAGCGCGTCGCCCGGGTTGCCCCCCGTGAGCTGTCCCATCCCCGGGATGAGCGCCGACAAGGTTCCGCCGATCCACCCGCGCCGGCGCACGTTGATGTCGAGGTCCGCCAGCAGGTCGTCGACCTCGGCGGCGCGGGCCCCCGAAGCCCCGGGGAGCTCGCCGATGCAGGCGCGCGCCGCGGCGCCGTCGCGGGCCAGCACCTCCGCGATGCAGCGCAGACGGGTGGCGAAGTTGCGCGTCGGCTCGTCGGCGCCGAAGGTCTCCACCCGCGAGAAGACATGGACGGCGTGAGGAAACGCCTTGGTCCGCAGCAGCACCACCCCGGTCGCGAGCTCCCACTGGTCGGCCCGCGTCGGATCGTCGGTGGCCGCCGCGGCCTGGGTCAGGAAGGGGATGGCCTCGTCGGCCTGATAGTCGAGCGCCAGCGCCATCCCGACCCGAAAGGAGGTCTGCGGCGCGATCGCGTCGGGACCGTTCTCGAACGTCAGACGCCGCGCCTCGATGCCGGCCTCCCCAGGCAGACCGAGGCCGAGGAGCATGTTCACGAACCCGTCGCCGGTCGCGGCCGGCTCGGCCGCCGCCGCGCGCGCCACCAAGATGGCCGCCAGCGCGCAGGCCGCCCCCAGCCGGCCGCTGGGAAGACGAAGGCGGCACGGGCGGTGTCGCCCGCGCGCCGAGCCGTCAGGGTTCGAGTCGCCGGCGGTATTCACGATCCACCTCCTGACCGAGCGCTTCCTCGGCGTCGCGGCGCTGAACCACCGCCCCCACCGCCGATCCGTAGACGTTGCCGACATAGAGCAGCGCCCCGGCCGAGCCGAGGATCCACCCCCGCACCGAGTGGCTACCCTCCTCGTAGAAACCCTGCGCGGACAAGACGGCGCTGAGCCCGACCAGCAGGAAGCTGACCAGCCCGTCCTGCCAGCGGCCGATGTAAACGCGCCCCAGCCCCGGCACGACCGCCGACAGGGCCCCCGCCAGCAGGGGCGACTTGCGCGGTAGCGCGTCGTACCGGTTCAGCAGCGCGCGGTCCTTCTCCTGCCAGGCGCTGAGGGTCGGGTCGGCCGATGCGGCCGCCGATCCGGCGGCCACCGTCGGCGGCGCTTTCGACGTCGACTGCAAGGCACGCGCCTCTTGCCAGTGCATCGCGTGCATCGCGCGCATCACGAGCGTGTGCCGTCCCAGGGCATCCTCCCGATCGGGTGACGGGGACCGAACCAGGTCTGGACAGGCCGGCGCGCCGACGTCGGGCATGAAGACCTCCGTCAGGCAGACCCGAAAGCGCCCGCGCCCATCGAGCGACTCACCGGCAGCCGGCAACGCCAGCATCAGCCGGTGGGCGTCGTCGAAGCGCCCGGCCAAGGAGAGGCACAGCGCCGCTTCATCGAACCCCCGCTGGCGCTCGGTCGGATGCTGGTACGCGTGGCGCAGAGCTTCCACGGCGCACTCGCTATAGCTGCCCGCGCCGCGGAGCCGATCCGCCAGCTCCAGGTACGAGGGCGCCAGCGGCGACGGCGCCGCCGCTTGCGACGCGGATTTTGCCGGCGCCACCGCGGGCGACGCCCCGCCGAGCTCGGCCCGCGCGGGCGAAAGGGCGTCCAGCAGCAACAGGGTGACGATCGTCGCGAGCCGCCGTGCCGTCACGCGGTTCTCCACCTTCCGGACGACTTCGGGCTCACCGGGGTGCCGTCAAACAGTAACGCGCCGGATCGTCCTTGAGCAGCTTGCCCCCTTCGTCGACGGGATAGAAAGCGGCCGCCAGCGGGTGGTCGCGGAGCAGGCGATCGAGAGAGAGGAGCGCCCCCTCGATGAAGCCACATCGGCCGATCGCCCGCTGCGAGAACCGCGAGCATGACGGGTTGAAGGCACACACCGGCAGATCCTGCGACGACAGGACGACCCGGTAGGTTCCGAACAAAGCGCGGGTCACGCCGCCGCCGAGGGCGCCGTTCCAGCGCGGCGGCTGGTCGTCAACGGCCTCGGCGCCCGTCGTCTCGGTCGGCGTCGCGAGCAGGAAGGCCACTGCCTCGGCGGGTTGCCAGAGCTGCGCTTCGTCGTCGGCCGCCACCGCGCTCGGCGCCGTCGCCACCAACGTCGCCAAGGCGACCCCGCTCCAGAGGTTCAACATCGCGGCGTCACCATTGCAGGTCTTGCACCTTGGTGCGCGGCCCCAGGTGGGCGCAGCCGATCGCCGCGGTCCGCAGGTCGTCGGCCCGGGTCAAATTGGTGAGCGTCCATTGCTCCTGGCGCTGGCGTGCGCCACCGGCCGCGAAGTACTCCGCCCCGATTGTGCGCGGCACGCTGCGGCCGCCGACCCGAAGTCGGTCGCCGAACGAGAACCGCCGCTGGGGCTTGCCCGCAGTGTCATAGAGATCGAGCGAGAGCACGCCCTCGCGCGATTCGGCAGCGCGCATCTCGCCGAGCTCCTGGCCCGCGCCATCGATGACGCGCCAACGGGTCGAGAGGTTGCCGTTCGCGCGCTTTCTTTCGATCAGCTTCGACTGGGTGGGCAGCGTGCTGCCCGGATCGGCGATCCCGGCCGCGAGCGCGTCCAGCATCGGGGGCGCTTTCGGAGGCACGACGTTGGCGACGAAGGCCAGATCGCGATCCGGGTAGTAGATGACCAGCGCGCGCAACGAAAGGTGCATCTCCTGCAACCGGGGGGTCTTCACGGCGACGCAGACGTCGCCACCCGGGACGAAACGGAGGGCGCCGGTCACCGTCTCGCTCCCCTGGGTGTCGGTCGTCTTGAGCACGAAGTCCGCCGAGAGCGTGAGCGACGCCCCCGGCCGCGCCCTCGGCGCTTCAGACGACACTGCGGCTATGGCGGCGGCGACCCACGCGCCCCACCACCCGACCGTCACTGTACCGTGGTGGTGGTGCTGGCGCTCTTCAGCACCAAGACAACGAGGATGATGTAGATCGCGACGCCAACCGCGGTTCCGACCAAACAGCCGTAGATCGCGTGTCGGCCCTGCACGGACTTACCTTCCGTCTTGTAGGCGCCCGTATAGATCGCCACGTATTCTGCGGACTTGCCCATCAATCGGGCGGGTGGAGGCGAGGGCTCCGCGAAGTACGCGATGGCGATGCCGATGACGCCAATCAGACAGCCGGCGAAGAACCAGAGCGTGCCATTGATGTCGGCATCGGCGTCCTGAACACCTTCGGCCGACGCGCGGCCCGCATCGACGGGCGGCGGGGCGTAGTAACCAGGGGCAGGCTGTCCAGCCGGAGGCGGCGCCCAGCTCTGCTGCGCGAGAACCGGCCGCTGGAGCAACGGCACCAGGATCAGCGCGCCGGAAACAATGGCCACGATCGCCGAAGTGCCAATCCGCTTGCGAAACCCGGTCGGTCGGCTCATTCCCCAGCTCCCTTCGCAGTTGGTGCGGTCGGACCCCGAAGCTGCCGAGTCCCTGTACCGGCCTTTTGTACACGGTTTGTTATGGCTGAGTCAACCTTCCAGGAACCCGATTGACGGCCGATCGGGATTTTCATCGATTAGATTTGGGCACCCGCATGCTCCTTCCGCTCATCGGGTTACGGCTGCATGGCTGGCTGGACGATCTGGTGGTGCTCACCTACCTGCTTGGGGCCGCTGGCCTTCGACTGCGCGGTGGAGCGCTGGCCGTTGCGCTGGCCGGCGCCACGACGCACCTCCTGCTGACCCGTCTGACCGACTACCCGCAGGGGACGTGGAAGCTGATTCCCTTTCGCGTCCACGCCTTCATCGAGCTCGGCGAGGGTGCGGCCGTCGTCGCGGCGACGGCTGGCCTGCTCCCTGAGACGCCCCTGCGGGCCCGCATCTTCTTGCTGCTGCTCGGGCTCTCGCAGTTCGCGGCATTTTCGTTCTCCGATTATCGAACGCCGCCCCGCGCGCGGGCGACCGCCTGAGCCGCGGGAGAGCCCAGACGATGTTTTGCGGCCCGCCCCGCAAACGGATACCCTGGGGGGCATGGCCACTCCCGACGAAGCGTGGGATTCCGTGTTCGGAGCGCTCGAGCGCCTGCGCGATCGATGGCCCTCCTCCGATTGGAGCTACGACCGGCGGTTCAAGTGCGTCGCCTCGTCGTTTCCGATGTCGGGTGAGGCGGCCGCGCGCGCGGCCTTTGCAGAGGCGCTCCCCGGCGCCTGGTCGTCGGAGACTCTGCCCGGCGCGCCCGCGGGGGTGCGCGCGCTCAGCGAGAGCTGCGGCGGGTTGCGCGCGGCCCAGCAGCTCCTTTGGGGCGGCGACGCCGACGGCCCTGGCGCGTTCGGTCTCTGGTGGCCGTGGGGCGACGGCACGACGGTGACCCTGAGGATCGGCCTGC
Organism: Pseudomonadota bacterium; assembly: GCA_017881315.1. Classification (GTDB taxonomy): domain Bacteria; phylum Myxococcota_A; class Polyangia; order Fen-1088; family Fen-1088; genus JADGRB01. Next base: position 15,526 of record JADGRB010000056.1, on the reverse strand, counting down.
ACGGCGTCGATCTGCCGAAGCAGCGGTATCCGCGTTTGCGCGACGTCTTCGGGATTCCGCAAGCGCCCACGCCGGCGTAACCGATCGCGCGCGGCCGGGCGGCGGGGACGACGCGTCTCCGAAATTCGAACCGTGGCTCTCCGATCTTCGGAGAGTCGACCGGTACTCATGCGCGCCGAGGTGCGGCCCGCTCTGACATTACGGCGCGGGCCAGCCTGGCACGAGGTTTGAAGCGCCAGAGCGCGACCGCGCCGCGCGCGCTTACAAATCTTGGAGGTCACCGTGTTTCGAACAATCAGCAGAGCATCGGTACTGGCGATTCTTTCTTCTGCCGCGTTCATCGTCGGCAGCTGCGGCGGCGAACGCTCGACTTCGACCACCAACAACTCGGGGTTCGGCTCCGTCGACATCGCGCTGATTCAAGGCGGCGTGACGCTCACGAGCGTGAGCTATTCGATCACCGGCCCCAATGGCTTTTCGAAGTCGGGGTCGATCAACGTCGCTTCGAGCGCGACCCTCTCGGCGATCATCGGCGGCCTTCCTACCGGCAACGGCTTCACGATCACGCTCAGCGCGACCGGCACCGACGGGACGACCTGCGGCGGTAGCGCGACGTTCAACGTGACCGCGGGAACCGTCACCAAGGTCAACCTCACGCTCGACTGCCACCAGCCGGCCAAGACCGGCAGCATCGCGGTCAACGGCACGATCAACGTTTGCCCGAACCTCGAGGCGCTCTCGGCCAGCCCGGCCGAGGTGGCCGTCGGCGCGAGCCTGTCGCTGTCCGCGGCGGCGGACGATCCCGATAGCGGGCCGTCGGCGCTTTCTTATAACTGGACCGCCAGCAGCGGCACGCTCACCGGTGCCAACACCTCGAGCCCGAGCTTCCAGTGCCTCACCACGGGCACCGCCACCATCTCGGTGACGGTCTCCGACGGCGACGCGCTGGCCAGCTGCGCGGCGCAGGGCTCGCTGCAGGTGACCTGCAGCGGCCACAACGACGCCGCCCTGCTGGTCCCGACCGCCACGCCGATCAAGCACGTGGTGGTGGTGTTCGGCGAGAACATCTCGTTCGACCACTACTTCGGCACCTACCCGAACGCGGCGGGCTTCACGCCGGCGCCCGGAACGCCAGCGGCCAACAACCTCTCCACGCCGCTCGACGTGCTCGGCGGCTTCGCGCCGCTGGCGGGCGTCGACCTCCTGCACAACAACCCGACGGCGGCCAACGCGGCCAACGGGGCGGGGGCGATCAACCCGTTCCTTCTGTCGGGCGCCGCGCAGGCGTGGACGCCGGACATGGGCCACAACTACAAGCCCGAGCAGCAAGCCTCGAACGGCGGCGCGATGGATCTGTTCCCCGACTTCACCGGGACCGCCGGCCCGCCTCCGGGCGCGCCGCCGGCCGCCTCCACCAAGGGGCTGGTCATGGGCTACTTCGACGCCACGACGGTGAGCGCTTACTGGAGCTGGGCGCAGAACTACGCGATGAGCGACAACTCCTGGACGACGACCTTCGGTCCTTCCACGCCGGGCGTCATGAACCTGGTCTCCGGCCAGACGAACGGCATCCCGGCCTTCAACAAGCCGCTGTCGAGCTTCTCGACCAACCACGTGACGCCCGATGGAAACGGCGGATGGTCGCTGATCGGCGATACCGATCCGCTCGCTGACGTCTGCTCGACCTCGACGGAGCAGAACACCATGGCGGGACGGAACATCGGCGACCTGTTCAACGCCAAGAGCCTCACCTGGGGCTGGTTCGAGGGCGGCTTCGACCTGACGGTCACGAATGCCAACGGCACGACCGGCTGCCATCGCGAGACCGATCCGACGGTGCCGTTCCCAGCCGGTGGGACCTCCGCCGACTACATCCCGCACCACCAGCCGTTCCAGTACTACCCCTCGACAGCCAACCTGACCCACGCGCGTCCGAGCTCGGCCGCCGCGATCGGCTCGACCGACGTGGCCAACCACCAGTACGACTCGCACGACTTCTTCGAGGCGCTGGCGGCGGGGAACCTGCCCGCGCTCACCTACGTGAAGGCACCCGCCTTCCAGGACGGCCACCCGGGTTACTCGGACCCCATCGACGAGCAGAACTTCCTCCTCAGCGTGGTGAACGCGCTCCAGGGTAGCCAGGAGTGGTCGTCGACGGCGATCATCCTCGCCTACGACGACTCGGACGGCTGGTACGATCACCAGGCTCCGCCGATCGTCAACACCTCGGCGGCTCCGGCCGACCAGCTCAACGGGAACGGCGTCTGCACGCACGGCGCGCAGCAGCGGGGCACGGCTCCCGCCACGCCGCTTCTTGGCGCGGACGGCAACCCCGCGCAAGGCCGCTGCGGCTACGGCACGCGCGTGCCGTTGGTCGTGGTGTCGCCCTACGCCAAGAAGAACTACATCGACCACACGCTCACGGACCAGAGCTCGATCCTCAAGTTCGTCGAGGACAACTGGCTGGCCGGCCAGCGGATCCAGCCCGGTGGGTCGTTCGACACCATCGCCGGCTCGATCAACGGCATGTTCACCTTCTAGCTCACCGATCGAGCTCGTAACCAATCGCGGCGGCGGTCCCGGCAGGGGCCGCCGCCGTTTTCATCTTGCTGGCTAGCGCTTGAGGCCGAGGAGGTGCAGGCCTATCCCGAGCGCAGCGCTCGCCAGCATCAGCCAGGTCGCGTTCACCTTGAACCGGAGCAACAAGATGGCCGACACCGACCCGAGGAGTGCCGTCGAGGTGTCCACGATGGCGACACGCGCCAGCTGCGCCGTCACCACAGCCATCAGCGCGAGCGAGGCGACGTTCAGCCCATCGAGAAAGGCGCCGGCGACGCGGGAGGCGCGCAGCTTCGGTACGAGCGGCCCGCTCGCCGCGACGAAGACGAATGCCGGAAGGAAGATCCCGGCGGTGGCCACCAGGGCGCCCCGAGGCCCGGCCAGCAGATAGCCGATGAAGGTCGCCGTCGTGAAGACCGGCCCCGGCGTCACCTGACCGGCGGCGACGGCGTCGATGAGCTGCCTCTCGCTGAGCCAGTGCAATCGCTGAACGAGATCGGCCCGAAGGAAGGCCACCAGGACGTAACCGCTGCCGAACAGGACCGAACCGACCTTCAAGAACAGCGCGAACAGCCCCGTCAGGCTGACGGCCCCGACCGACGCCGCGCCAGCCACAGGGAGCACGGGAATGACCTCCACCAGCGAACCTCCAGCCGGTCTTCGCGGCGCCCGAATCACCGCGACGAGCGCCCCTGTCCCGAACAGGATCACGAGCTCGTTGGTCCCCAGCGCGGCGGCCACCAGGGCGACCGCCCCCGCCATCCGCGATGGCCAGGTGCGAGCGGCGGCCGGCGCCAGGTTCCAGAGCGCCTGCAGAACCACGGCGACGACGACGGGCTTGACGCCCCAGAGCAGCCACCCGACCTGTGGCCGCTCGCCGAACCGCACGTAGGCCCACCCGAGCACACCGGTGATGAGCATCGCTGGAACGATGAAGCTGACGCCGGCTACGAGGAGGCCGGCCCAGCGGCGGCGCGCCCAACCGATGTGAATGGCCATCTCCGTCGAGTTCGGCCCGGGGATCAGGTTCGTGGCGCCGAGCAGATCGAGGAAGCGCTCGTCGGTCAGCCATCCGCGCCGTCGGACCACCTCGTCCCGCATCATCGCGATGTGCGCCGCCGGGCCTCCGAAAGCGGTGGCGCCCAATCTCAGAAAGAGCGCCGCCAGATCGAGCAGGGAGGTCGGCGCCGCGTCCACGCGCCGATCATTTTCCACGAAGTCTTCTGTCGCGCATGCCAAATACGAAGGCGATCCGGTGTCGATTCTGTGATTCATTCGTCACCATCGACGGGCGCGGTTCGGAAATATCGTGGTCGTTTGATTCGTCGCCGGAAATTCCTGGCTCTCGCTACGACCTTGGTCCCGGCCTGGGCTTGCCGGCGGAGCATGGTCGCCCCAGCGCCGCGCGCCGAGCCGCCGCCAGCGGCGCCGCCCCCCGAGGGTCCGCCACTTCACCCCGAGGCGCTGGCGCGCTTCGTCGACCCGCTGCCCATCCCGCGCACGCTGGCGTCGGAGGGAGCCCGCCCCGACCCCAGCGATGCGTCCAAGCGGATCCCGGTCTACAAGGTCGCCATGAGCGAGGTCGTCGCCAAGATCCACCGCGACGTCCCGGCGACGCGCTTCTGGGGATATGCCGGTAGCTTTCCCGGCCCGACGATCGAGGCCCGCACCGGCCAGGGCGTCCTCGTCGAGTGGGTGAATCAGCTGCCCGCCCGACACTTCCTGCCCATCGATCACACGCTCTGCGGCGCCGGCAAGGATCGCCCCGACGTTCGCGCCGTCACCCACGTGCACGGCGCCAAGGCCTCTCCGGAGAACGACGGCTACCCCGAAGACTGGACGACGCCAGGCCGCTCCTCGCTCTTCCACTATCCGAACCAGCAGGAGGCGGCGGGGCTCTGGTACCACGACCACGCGATGGGAATTGAGCGCCTCAACCAGTACGCCGGCCTCCTGGGTGTCTACTTGATCCGCGACGCGGCCGAAGACGCGCTCGATTTGCCGCGCGCCCCTTACGAGCTGCCGCTGGTGCTCTGCGACCGGCTGTTCGGGCAGGACGGCCAGCTTCGATACTCGACGTCGGGCGCGCCCGACGCTCCCTGGATCTCCGAGATCTACTGCGACGCCCATCTGGTGAACGGCAAGCTCTACCCGTACCTCGACGTCGAGCCGCGCCAGTACCGGTTCCGCGTCGTCAACGCTTCGAACTCTCGTTTCTACGACCTGTCGCTTTCGAACGGCGGGACCTTCCATCAGATCGGGACCGACCAGGGCCTCTTGCCGGCGCCCGTCGCGCTCACCACGCTGACGTTGGCACCTGCCGAACGGGCCGACCTACTGGTCGACTTTGGCGCGGCCCGCGGTCAGAAGATCCTGCTCAAGAGCCAGTCGTTCGAGCTGATGCAGTTCCGCGTCGGAACCACGACCGGCGCGCGCGCGACGAAGCTGCCGACCAAGTTGCGTCCGGTGCGGAAGATCCCCGAGTCGGCAGCGGTCGAGACCCGGACGCTGACCCTGAACGAGTACCACGACCCCCAGGCCCACCGGATGCTGATGCTGCTCAACGCGAGGCGATGGCACGAGCCGGTGACCGAGAAGCCCGAGCTCGACAGCGTCGAGATCTGGAAGTTGATGAACCTGACCGAGGACAGCCACCCGATCCACCTGCACCTGGTGCGGTTTCAGATCCTCGATCGCCAGCTGTTCGACGCCGACGAGTACAACACCTCGGGCAAGCTGGAGCTGGTGCGGGCGCCGATGCCCCCGGCGCCCAACGAAGCGGGGTGGAAGGACACGGTCCGCGTCGACCCGGGGACTATCACGCGCATCATCGTGAAGTTCGAGGGCTACACCGGCCGCTACGTCTGGCACTGCCACCTGCTCGAGCACGCCGCCAACGAGATGATGCGCCCCTTCGAGGTGGTCGCCCGGCCCGGGACATGACGCGGCTCGACCGAAAGGTCTCCCGCCCCGTCGACGAGGCCCGGCGCCGGGAATACCCTGGCTTGCCGGGGACTTGATGGTGGAGTAGCTTTTCCAGCCGGTTCGGTAGCTCTTTCGCCCCCATGCTCGGCCTCGTCCTCTCACTCGTGGTTTCCGCCGCACCGGCCATGCCGTCGGCTGCGGTGACGTGCCCGGATTGGCCCGCCAGCTGCGACGGGGCCGCCGTTGGGCTCGGCGCCGGGGCCCCAGGGAGCGACGGCACCAACAAGGACGACTCCGGTCCGCGCGACTACGCGACGCCGGCGGAGATCGACTGCCCCACGCCGGGCGACGGGCCGATCGCGAGCGGCGAATGCGACCAGGCGCCGCTCGATCTCTGGTATCGGGTCTCGCGCTCGCCCGACAGCGAGCAACCGAACGGGGCGATCGCCCCCCCGGCGCACCGCGCCCGCGCGGGCCGCGGCGTTTCTTGCGGCACCAGCCCGGCCGACCCGGGGCACCTGGCGCCGCCCGACGTCCAGCCTGTGGCGCTCTTCGCCCTCCCCGGCTTGGCGCCGGCAATCGACCGAAATCATTTTTTGGCGGGGGCGCAACCGTTGCCTCTGCGCACGCTCACACCGCCCGATCGACCGCCTCGAGCCTGATCACGGTTCGAGGTCTCCGGTCTTGCGCGCGTTCGGGTTAGCCGCGCTCCCGCACACGCCTGGTTTTCTTTCGCGGTACGTTTTTCGAATCCCAAGGGAGTCCGATCATGAACAAAGGAACAGTTTTACTATTGCTGGTGGTGGTGCTCGGAGGCGGTTACGGCCTCGGGCGCCTGGCAACGCGTGACAAGGACAGCACGACGACGAGCGCCGCGAACAACGCGGCGATGAACCAGCCGGCGGGACCCAGCGACGGGGTCGACCGCATCCGCGTACCGCTGGAAGGGCCGTCGAAGGGCCCCGCCAACGCCAAGGTGAACATCGTCGAGTTCTCCGACTTCCAGTGCCCGTTCTGCAGCCGCGTGAACCCGACGATCGAGAAGATCGAAAAGGACTACCCGAACCAGGTCCGGATCTTCTTCCGCCACAACCCGTTGCCGTTCCATCAGAACGCGCCGCTGGCGGCCGAGGCCGCGGTGGCGGCCGAGGCGCAAGGGAAGTTCTGGCAGATGCACGACAAGATGTTCGCCAACCAGCAGGCGCTGGATCGAGCCGGCCTCGAGAAGGACGCGCAGGAGATCGGCCTCGACGTCGGCAAGTTCAAGAGCGCGCTCGACACCCACGCCGGCAAGGCGCGGGTCGACGCCGACCTGGCGGCCGCCAAGCAGATCGGCGTGCAGGGGACGCCCAACTTCTACGTGGACGGGCGCAACATCCAGGGCGCCCAGCCGTACGAGGAGTTCAAGAAGGTCATCGACGACGAGATCGCCCGCGCCGACAAGCTGCTGGCCGGTGGCACGTCGCCCGGACAGGTGTACGCGGCGTTCATGAAGGGCGCCAAGACGGCGCCCGGCGGCGCGGCGGCGGCTCCCGGTCAGGCCCCCAAGGGCCCGGGCGCGGGACCCGAGGTCTACAAGGTCGCGATCGGCGACGCCCCGGTCCGTGGTGGCAAGCAGCCCAAGGTCACCATCGTCGAGTTCTCCGACTTCCAGTGCCCGTATTGCAGCCGCGCGAGCACCACCGTCGCGCAGGTCCTCAAGGACTACGGCAACGACGTCGAGGTCGCCTACCGGCACAACCCGCTCCCGTTCCACAACAACGCCATGCCGGCGGCGCTCGCGGCCGAGGCGGCGCGCGCGCAGGGGAAGTTCTGGGAGATGCACGACAAGATGTTCGCGGGTCAGGCGAACCTGGACCGTCCGAGCCTCGACAAGTACGCGCAGGAGATCGGGCTCAACATGTCGAAGTTCAAAGAGTCGATGGACAAGGAACAGGGCAAGGACCGCATCAAGCGCGACATGGACGACGCCAACACCTTCGGCGCGCACGGAACGCCCAACTTCTTCATCAACGGCCGGAACTTCCGGGGCGCCCAGCCGATCGAGGCGTTCAAGAGCGTGATCGACGAAGAGGTCAAGAAGGCCGACGCGAAGATCGCCGCCGGAACGCCGCGCGGAGAGGTCTACGCGGCGCTCACGCAGAGCGGGCTCACGAAGGCGGCCGCGCCCCCGCCGGCCGCCGCGCGTCCGGGAGAGCCCGACGCCAACACCCGCTACCGCGCGGAGATCAAGGGCTCGCCGCTCAAGGGCGCCAAGGACGCGCCCATCACGATCGTGCAGTGGTCGGACTTCCAGTGCCCGTTCTGCAGCCGCGTCGAGCCGACCGTCACCAAGGTGATGGACGACTACAAGGGGAAGGTGCGCGTGGTCTGGCGCGATCTCCCGCTGCCCTTCCACCCCAACGCGCTGCCGTCGGCGATCGCGGCCCGCGCCGCCGGCGAGCAGGGGAAGTTCTGGGAGATGCACGACAAGCTGTTCGCCGACCAGCAGCACGAGGACCGGGCGACCTTCGAGAAGTACGCCGGCGAGCTCGGCCTCAACATGGGCAAGTTCAAGGCGGCGCTCGACGCCCAGAAGGGCAAGGAGTCGATCGAGGCCGACGCGGCCGCGGGCGGCAAGATCGGGGCGCGCGGCACCCCGGCGTTCTTCATCAACGGCAAGTTCCTCTCGGGCGCCCAGCCCTACGAGGTGTTCAAGGCCAAGATCGACGAGGAGCTGGCCGTCGCGAACGCGATGATGGCCAAGGGGACCCCCAAGGGGAAGATCTACGACGCGCTCATGAAGGACGCGAAGTCGGAGCTGCCGGCCGCCGGGCCGGCGGCCCCCGCGGGACAGCCGCAGGCGGGCGCGGAAAAGACGCCCGATCAGGACACGACCGTCTACAAGGTCAGCTCGGCCGGCGGCGCCGCCAAGGGCTCGAAGAACGCGCCGCTTCAGGTGGTCATCTTCTCCGACTTCCAGTGCCCCTTCTGCAAGCGCGTCGAGCCGCAACTGTCGCAGCTCGAGAAGGACTACGGCAGCAAGGTGCACATGGTCTGGAAGAACTACCCGCTCCCGTTCCACAACAACGCCGAACCGGCGGCCGAGGCGGCCATGGCGGCCGGCGCACAGGGGAAGTTCTGGGAGATGCACGACAAGCTGTTCGAGAACAACACCGCCCTCGATCGCCCGAGTCTGGAGAAGTACGCCCAGGACCTGGGCCTCAACATGGCCAAGTTCAAGGCCGACCTCGACGGGCAGAAGTACAAGGACCAGATCCAGTCGGACACCAAGGAAGGTCAGGCGGTCGGCGTGAACGGCACGCCGGCGGTGTTCATCAACGGGCGCAAGATCAACGGCGCCTACCCGTGGGAGACGTTCAAGAAGATCGCCGACGACGAGCTGGCCAAGAAGAAGGGCAAAGGTTCGGCCAAAGAGCCGGGCTGAGGCCCAGTTTGACGACGACAACGACAACGACAACGACGACGCCGCCGCAGGGTCGATGACACCCGGCCCGGTGGCGCGCCTTTGACCCGAACGCGGCGGAGGGGGTTTCGATCCTCTCCGCCGCCTCGTACCTTCTTGTGGATGCGCATCCCATGCCCGTCGCGATGAGCCGATGAAGTCGGCGGCCGGACCACGTGCTCGGGGGTCGTCCGCCAATGTCGGGGTGCTGCGCCGCCTGACGCCGGTGGCGCTCACGGCGCTGTCGATCGCGTTCGTCGCCGTGCGGTTCCTGGGCGCGGCGCACGAAACCCTGGCGCGAACGCGCGGCGGCGCCTGCCTGGCGCTCACCCCCGATCCACTGCCCGAATTTCTGCGCAACGGCCCGACGCCAGATTTCCAGCTCCCCGACGCCGCCGGGCACACCGTTTCGCTGCGCGGTCAGCTGGGACATCCGGTGCTGCTCAATTTTTGGGCCACCTGGTGTCCCCCCTGCGTCGAGGAGGTGCCGTCGCTGGAAGATTTCGCCCGCAAGATCGACGGGACCGACCTGCGGTTCCTCGCGGTGAGCGTCGACGACGACTGGGGCACCATCCGCCGCTTCTTCATCAAGGGAACCCAGATCGGCGTGCTGCTCGATGCCTCGCACAGCGTCCCCAAGACCTTCGGAACGGAGCAGTACCCGGAGAGCTTCTTGATCGACGCCGCGGGCCGCGTCCGCTACTACTTCATCAACAAGCGTGATTGGTCGCGGCCAGAAGCCGTCGCCTGCCTCGAAAGCCTGCGATGACTTCGATTCCGATGGCCGCCTCGGTCCCGCCGGCCGCGGGGCGCACGCGCGGTATCCCGCCGCTGCCGCTGCTCACGCTGATCAATTTCTTCAACTACGTCGACCGGCAGGTCGTCTACGGGATGACGCCCGACATCGGGAAGGCCTTCCACCTCACGAACTTCAAGCTGGGTTGGCTGGCCTGGGTCAATCTGTTTGTCTTCGCGCTGGCGTCGCTCATCTCCGGCCCCATCGCCGATCGCGTGGGGCCCCGCAAGGTCATCTTCACGGGGATCATGGTCTGGTCGATCGCCACCATCGGCTCGGCCCTGTCGACCTCGTTCCCCATGTTGCTCTTCTTCCGGGCGCTCGTCGGCGTCGGGGAAGGCGCCTACGGACCCTCCGCCAACACGCTGCTCTGCGCCGACGCGCCCCCCGAGAAGCGCGGTCGCGCGCTCGGGATCTACAACGTCGGGATGGCGCTGGGAGGCACCAGCGGCCTCGTGCTGGGCGCCACCCTCGCCCCGCACCTCGGCTGGCGCGGCGTGTTCTGGATCGCGGGTGGGCCATCGATCCTGCTGGCGATCGCCTCGGCGTTCGTCGCCGCGCCCGCCCGCCTGGAGCGCCCGCAAGCCTTGCCGGCGCGCGCCTACCTGCTGTCGCCGACGTTCATCCTGGCTCTCGGCGGCGGCATCCTCGCCACCTTCGGCGCCAGCTCGCTCATCTTCTGGACGCGCCAGCTCGTGATCGAGGATCGACACTTCAGCATCCTGGTCGGCAGCATCTTCATGGCCGTCGTCGGTCTCGTCGCGGGGGCCGGCGGCGTGATCGTCGGCGGCTACGTGGGCGACGCCCTCAGCCGCCGCGCCCGCGGCGGTCACGCGCTGACCATCGGCGGCTCGATGCTGATCGGAGCGCCGGTGGGGGCGGTGGCCCTGCTCATCACCGGCCATCCCCTCTTCATGATCGTGACGTCCGCGGCGGCGTTCCTGTTCTCCGTCTACAACGGCCCGTCCGCGGCCGTGGTCGACGAGCTCGGACCGCCTCAGTACGCCGCGACGCTGCAGGCGGTGTTCCTGTTCGGCATTCACGTGCTCGGCAACGCCCCCGCGCCCATGGTGGTCGGCTGGCTGTTCGACAGGACCAAGTCGGTCTCCCTGGCGCTGCAGGCGGCCATCGTCGCCTTCGCGATTTCCGGCGTCCTCTTCATCCTGGTCGCACGGCGGCAACGACACGCGCCCAGCTTCCACTGACGCCATGCCGACGGCGCCCAGCACCCAGACCTACTACGACCGCTTCGCCGCCGGCTATGAAGCTGAGCGGCACCACGGCTACCACCGCCTGATCGACGAGCTGGAGCTGGAGCTGGTCCGTCGCTACGGCGCCGGGAAGGACATCTTCGAAGCCGGTTGCGGCACCGGCCTGCTCCTGCGCGAGGCCGCCGCCGTCGCGCGCGCGGCGCTGGGGCTCGATCTGTCGCGCGGGATGCTCCAACCGGCGCGGGCCCGCGGCCTGCGCGTCGTGCAAGGGACGCTCACCGACGTGCCGCTACCGTCCGCGTCGTTCGATCTGGTCTACAGCATGAAGGTACTGGCGCACGTGCCGCCGATCGAACGCGCCGTCGCCGAGCTGGCGCGTCTGGTGCGCCCCGGCGGCCACCTGTTGCTCGAGTTCTACAACCCGATGTCGCTGCGCTATCTCGCCAAGCGCATCGGCGGGCCGGGGCGAATCGCCGCCGACGGGACGCATGAGGGCGACGTCTACACCCGCTTCGACACGCTGGCGCGCGCGCGTTCCTACCTGCCGCCCGACCTCGAGATGGTCGCCGTGCGGGGCGTGCGAATTTTTACGCCCACCTCCCGGGTGTTCGCGTTTCCCCCGCTCGGTCGCCTGTTCAGCTGGGCCGAGCACGCGGCTTGCGACGCGCCCCTGCTGCGCGACTTCGGCGGCTTCCTGATCCTGATCGCGCGAAAGCGCGGCGGCGCGGGCTGAATCGATGCGCTTCGACCTCCCGGCGCGCGGCACGCTCACCCCCAACGACGCGCACGATCCGCTCCCTTACTACTATCACCCGTGGGTCGGCTGGCTCTATCGCCACCGCCTGCAGATGGGCCTCGATCTGTTGCCCACCGGTGGACGGCGCGTCCTCGAGATCGGCGTCGGCAGCGGCGTGCTGGTCCCGACGCTGACCAAGCACTACGCCGAATACACGGGAACGGATCTGACGCTGGCGGCGAGTCTGGCGAGGTTGGTCGCCCCCGGCTGCCACGCCGAATTTCGCAGCGCCGATCTCCTGCGCGACGGCGATCTGCCCGCCGATCACTACGACGCCATCGTCTGCTTCTCCGTCCTAGAACACATCGCCGACGCGGCCGGCGCGGCGCGCAGCCTGGCGCGGGCGCTCCAGCCGGGCGGCACGCTGGTCACGGGCTACCCGATGGTCAGCCCGCTCATGACCCGCGCCTTCACCGCCATCGGGTTCCCCAACATCGACGACCACCACGTGAGCCCCCCGACACGAATCGCCGCCGCCCTCGGCGCCGCGCTCACGCCCGTTCGGCGGGTCGCCTTTCCACCCGGGGCACCGGTCTCGGCGGCCCTCTACCAGTGCAGCGCCTGGACGAAGCCCGGTACCTGAACGAGTAGCTACAAGGTCCGTTCGATCGCGACCAGGATCCGGAAGGCGGTTCGGCGAAGGATGGCGGCGGGAAGCCGCGCTTCCAGACCGCGAAGCAGCGACCAGAGCGGCATGGGCAGGATCGGCCGCCGCGAGAATCCGCCCGACGCCGGATAGCTCAGGCCGGCGAAATATTCGACGGCGCGAATGGTGAGCGCCGGAAACGCGCTCTCGAACGTCGCGCGCGCGCGCCCGAAGAGCAGCGTCGGGATCGCCTGGTTCGAATCGAATGGATCGCGGGCGTCGCTGCCGGTCTGGTCCGCCAGCGGATCGACCCGCAACGCCAGCGGCTCGTCGTGAAACAGCTTGTAGACCGGGTAGGAAACGGGGCTGACGTAGGGTTCGCACATCACGAGGCGTGCGCCGGGACGCAAGACCCGCACCGCTTCGGCGAAGAACTTTCGCGGCGACGGCAGGTGATGAAGCACGTCGAAGAGAACGATCGCGCCGAGGCTGGCGTCGTCATAGGGCAGCGCTTCGGCGCTGACCTCGCGGTCGTGCCAGGGGGCGCGCACCAGGTCCGTGAGCTCGAGGTCGGGAATGAACTGGCGCGCGAAACCCGGCCCGGAGCCGATCTCGACCCGCGGCCCCAGCGCCGGCGGCGGCAGAGCGGCGGCGATCCGCCCGTACCATTCGGCGTAGAGCGCGCGCAACGCCGGGTTCTCTGCCCAGGCGCGCCGGTGCTCCTCGAAACGCGCGATCGTGCGCGCCCGCTGCTCGTCGGAGAACGGCATCGCCGACTACACGAACTTGATCTTGCGGGCCGCGATCGCCGACATGCGCAGCAGGAGCAGGCCGTGTTTCCAGCGCGAGATGTTGGTCTCGCCGTAGGTGCGATCCCGGTAGCGCACCGGAATCTCCGCGATCTTCAGGTTCAGCCGCGAGGCCCCGAAGATGAGGTCGAAGTCACCGAACGGATCGAAGTCGCCGAAGTAGCTGCGCGCCGCCGCGATCCGCTGATAGTCCCTGCGCCAGAGGACCTTGGTGCCGCAGAGCGTGTCCTTGATCGGTTGCTGGAGCAGGTAGGTGAAGAGCTCCGAGAAGGCCATGTTGCCCAGCTTGTTGAAGAAGCGCATCGCCCCCGCCTCCATCGGGTAGACGAGGCGCGTCCCCTGCACGTAGTCGGCGTGGCCACCGGTCAGGACCTCGTAGAAGGTGGGGAGGTCCTCGGGCGGCACGGTCAGATCCCCATCCAGGATCATGAGCACGTCGCCGCTCGCGTGCGCAAACCCGAGGCGCACCGCATCGCCCTTCCCCTTGCCGGTCTGCTGGAACGCCCGCAGCTTGAGCGGGCCATCGTAGGCGCGCATCGTTCGCTGGATCGTGGCCCAGGTGTCGTCGGTCGAATGTCCCTCGACGAAGATCAGCTCGGTGGACGATCCCAAAAGCGGCGTGCGCGCGATGGCGGCGGCGACGTTCCCGGCTTCGTTGCGGGTCGGGACGATCACGCTGACACTGGCCCTCCGGGCCACCGCCGCGGCGCCGCGATCGCGGAGAACGTAGATGCGATAAAGCGACGCGTGTTTCATCCCCGGCGCGCGCACCAGATAGCGATTGAGCGCCGTCGACAGAGCCGGCACCTCGAGGGGTAGCAGCAGCCGGTCTTCGTAACGGACCACTTCCAGACCGGCGATGTCGTAGAGGTTGCGGAAATCCGAATCGGAGAGCCAGTTGGCGGTCGGCGCCGGACGCTTGAGCCCGGCGATCTCGGCCAGGCGGACCGGGACCTCCCACAGCGCGCTGAAGGCCGTGAGGTAGATGCGGCCACCGGGCGCGAGCTGGCGCTTGAGGCCGGCGAGCAACGCCTTGATGTCGAGCACGCTGTGGCACAGCCGATCGCAGATCACGGCGTCGAAGCGGTCCAGGCTGGCGAGCGGCTCGGCGGTCGCGTCGGCGACCTCGAACGCGATCTCCGGATGGCGGGCCCGGGCCCGGGCGATCACCTCCGGCAGGTAGTCGCTCCCCTTGCGGCGCGTGTTCGGCAGGGCCGCCAGCAGCTCGCCTTCCCCGCACCCGACCTCCAGCACCGACGCATCGCCGGGCACCAGCCGCGCCAGCGCCGTGACGAGATCCCGGTGTAGAAAATCGCGGGCGACCGGGTGACGGGGCGCTTCGCCGGCCCGTCGGTAGAACTCCCGCCAGGTCGCCTCCAGCGCCTCGGCCCGCGACGGCGGCGTGTCGGAGATGCCCTCCGGCTCAGCTCCCGATTCGATCGCGTCGGGGGAGGTCGGGCGCCGCCCGAGCGAGCCCATCGTGGGCGGGCTATTCATCTGTCGCGAGCGTGTAGCGCTGCTTGAACTTCTCGCCCGGGCGAACCGTGATGTTCTCGCTGTAGTCGATCTGCATGTCGGATCGCTTGAACGCCAGCCGATGCTTGCCGCAGGGGATCTTGTAGTCGACGAACGGCGTGTGCTTGGTGGTGTTCTTGCCGTCGATCCAGACCTCGGACCAGGGCGTCGAATTCACGGTGATGCTGCAGTCGCCGCCGCCGCTGGCGGCCGGGGCGGCGCTCTCTTTTTCGCCGTCGTCGGCGCCGGCGGCAGCGCTCCCCTCGTCGGCGCCAGCCTCACGCGATTTCTTTCGCCGTCCGCCCGACGGGCCAGCGACGCCCCCGCTGGGACGGTGCGCCGATCCGGCCGCGTTCGCCTCGGGCGAAGAGGGCGGCGGCGGCGGCGGCGACGGCACGTGCGGCGCGACCGGGGGCGGCGACACCTGCGGCGACGATGGCGGGGGCGACGACCCGTGCGGTTCGGCCGGCGGCGGCGACGCGATCGCCACCTCCGGGTGGGCGGCCGCCGAAGGCTTGGCTCCCGCCGGCGATCCGCCGGCCGGAATCAACATCGCGTGGACCTTGCGGATCGATCCCGGATCGACGTCGACATCCTGCCGCCAGGGTTTGAAGCGATTCTCACCCTTGATCTCGAGGACGTGATGACCGGGCGCGATCCGGAAGGCGCGAAAGTCGGTCCGCGCCTGCTGCCCCGAGGCCCCCTTGATCGGCGCGCCGTCGAGCCAGACCAGCCCCCCCGGCGGCTCGCTGGTGAGCTCGAACCCGGTGTCGGGCGAGGGCTCCAAGGTCACCGAGAGAGGCAGTGGCTCGCCCGCGCGCAACTCCACGTTCTGGTCGCTGCGGACGTATCCGTCGCGCGTGACCGACAGCGTGTACGGTCCC
>JADGRB010000055.1 GCA_017881315.1 Pseudomonadota bacterium | reverse complement strand
GGCCGGCGCGGTGGTAGTCAACGGTGATGCCGGTGCCGAGCACCGGGTAACGGAAGTAGATCAGCAACATCATGATCGCGACCAGCTGCAAACCGGTCTTGATCTTCCCGCCCGGGCTCGCCGAGATGACCAACCCCTGCGCCGAAGCGATGCTGCGCAGACCGTTGATGGTCAGGTCGCGACCCACGATCACCACCACCACCCAGGCCGGCACCCGCGACAGCGCCACCAGGAAGACCAGCACCGCCGTCACGATCAGCTTGTCGGCCAGCGGGTCGAGGAACTTCCCCAGCGTGCTCACCTCGCCGCGGCTGCGCGCGAGATAGCCGTCGAGCGCGTCGCCGGCCGCCGCGCCCAGGTACAGCAAGCTGGCGATGAAGCTGCGCAGGGGGCTGAAATTGTCGATGAAGAGCAGCACGAACGGGATGAACGCCACCCGCCCCATGGTCACCAGGTTCGGAACGTTGGTCAGCTCGCGCCGGAGGTTGCCCATCTACCTACTCGCTACTCCGCGGCCGCGTCCAGCAGGACGACCCCTTCACCCTGACATGCGAGCTGGAACGGCGAGGCGCCGGGGAGGCGCTCGCCGTGCGGAACCAGACGACCCACCCACCCGACCAGCCGCGCGCCGGCCAGCAGCGTCGGCTTGCCGTCCGTCACCTTGAGCGCGATCGAGGCGTCGCGAAGATCGAGCGCGACG
Source organism: Pseudomonadota bacterium (assembly GCA_017881315.1). Classification (GTDB taxonomy): domain Bacteria; phylum Myxococcota_A; class Polyangia; order Fen-1088; family Fen-1088; genus JADGRB01. The sequence goes on along the minus strand of JADGRB010000055.1, from coordinate 19,340 downwards.
GTTCCGCGCCCCCGGAATTGCAACATGCGCAGCCCGGCGTTCGGGACGGTGCCCGCCTCCCAGGTGAGCGACCCCTCGAACGCCAGGACCCGATCCTCGCGCACGTAGAGCACGTCGTCCGCCAGCCGGAGCGGCAGCCAGCGACCGGGCGCGCCCGCGATCCAGATCTCGCCGGCGCCGGTGAGACGAAAGTACGGCCTCTCTTCGTCGCCGAGCCGCTCGGTGCTGCAGCGCCCCTGCGCGCGACGGAACCCGGGCTCCCACTTGAGCTCGCCCGCCCCGGCCAGGATCGCGTCGGCACGCGCGTGCGCCTCGTCGGAGATCGTCAACCGCAACGCGCCCGTCGGCGGCTGCGGCGCGGGCGCTTGTCCGAGGCGCGACAGCACGAACGAGAGCAGCGGAATCGGCTCGACCTCGCGGGGCTGTGGCGGCCCGAGCGCCTCCACGACCGGGGCCGGCATCGCGTGCGCGGGCGCTTCGACCCGCGGCTCGGCGCGCGCTTCGGCACCTTCGCGGGCAGGCGCCGGCAGCGGCGGGGCCAGCGCGACGGGACGGGCAAATGCCACCCGCGCCAGCGGCGGCGGCGAGCGCTGGACCTTGGCCGACTGTTCGAGCTGACTGGCCAGCGCGTCCTGCCCGGCGCGACGGAACGCCTCCGCGGCCTCGACCGCCTTTCCCTTCTTGGCGTAGGTGTAGCCGAGGTAGCTCCAGGCTCGTTCGTCGCCCGGGGCGATCCGCACCGCCATCTCGAGCTCGGGCAGCGCCTCGTCGAGGCGCCCCAGCTTGAGCGCCAGCAGCCCGAGGTTGCGGCGCGCGCCCGCGTCCTGAGGCGTGGCGCCGGCGATCTCCCGATAGGTCGAGTGAGCGTCTTCCAGACGGCCCAGCTTGTAGCGCACCAGCGCCAGCAAATTGAGCGCCTTCGGGTCGGTGGGCAGACCGGCCAGCGCACGCAGGATCTCGCCCTCGGCCTCGTCCAGCTTTCGCGCCGCGACCAGCTCGCCGGCGGTGGCCAGATGGGCCAGGTGCTGCGAATGGGGCGTGTCGGTGGTGCCGGTCATCTGGTCAATGGTCCGCGATAGAGCCGCCGGCCGACAGACGATACTGATCGTAACGGCGCAGCACCGACGCCACGTAAGCGTGCGTGGTCTCGTAGGGGGGAATTCCGCCGTATTTCTCGACGGCGGCCGGGCCCGCGTGGTAGCCGGCGATCACCTTCACCTTCTCCTCGGGCGAGCAGACGGTGAGCCGCTGCCCATCATCGGCGGCGACCGGCGTCCGGCAGAACCTTCGGGCGAGCACCTGGAGATAACGTGCGCCGCCCATGATATTCTGCCGCGGATCGAAGCTGTCGGTGACGCCCATGAGACGCGCGGTCGAAGGGAGCAGCTGCATGAGCCCCTGGGCGCCGGCGCTGGAGACCACCCGCGGATCGAAGTCCGACTCCGTCTTGATGACGGCGCGCATGAAGGCCTCGGGAATGCCGTAGAACGCCTGCCCGTCCGAAATGTCGCGATCGTAGCGGGAGTAGCGCACCGGCGAGGTGTCGCGGGCCGGCACGAGGTCGGTCGAGCCGCGCAGGGCCGACGCCTTGCCGGGGCCGGTCTTGAAGAGAACCTTCCAGCTCTTGCCGGCCGGCTGCTTGTTGGTGAACTCCACCACCCCATCGGCGCGCTCGCGCGACCAGAAGGTGCCCGCCCGCGCCATCCCGGGCTGCATCCCGCCGACAAGCGAGAGACTCGAAAAGACCCATAGCGCCCGGCCCTTCATGGCAGGCGAGATCGTAACACACGCGGCTGGTAGACTCCGGCCGTGATCGAGACCGACTATCTGGTCATCGGCTCGGGGCTGGCGGGGCTCACGTTCGCGCTGCGCGCGTCGGCGCACGGGCGCGTGATCGTGGCGACCAAGCGCGCGCCCGCAGACGGCAACACCAGCTGGGCGCAGGGGGGCGTCGCGGGCGCGCTCGATCCCGACGACGGCGTGGCCGCGCACGTCGAGGACACGCTGCGGGTCGGCGATGGCCTGTGCCACCGCGAGGTGGTGGAGATCTGCGCGCGCGAGGGTCCCGAGCACATCCTGTGGTTCGCCGACGAGCTCGGCGTGCCGTTCGATCGCGACGCGGCCGGCCACCTGGAGCTGGGGCGCGAAGGCGGCCACACGGCGCGGCGGATCGTCCACGCCAAGGACACCACCGGCTGGGCGATCCAGGAGGCGCTGCTCAAGCGGGTCGCCGCGCGCGGCGAGCGCATCACCCTCTTGCCCGACCACATGGCGATCGATCTGCTGACCACCGCCAAGTACGGCGGGCCCAACGCGGTGTTCGGCGCCTATCTCCTCGACCAGCGAACCGGCGAGGTCGTCACCGTCGTGGCGCGGGCCGTGGTGCTGGCGACCGGCGGCTCCGGCAAGGTCTACCTCTACACCTCGAACCCGGACGTCGCGACCGGCGACGGCGTCGCGATGGCGTATCGGGTCGGCGCGCGCATCGCCAACATGGAGTTCTTCCAGTTCCACCCGACCGTCCTCTATCACCCGGCGGCCAAGTCGTTCCTGATCAGCGAGGCGCTCCGCGGCGAGGGGGGCATCCTGCGCCTGCGCGACGGCACCGCCTTCATGCCGCGCTACCACGAGATGAAAGATCTGGCGCCCCGCGACATCGTCTCGCGCGCGATCGACGCGGAGATGAAACGCACGGGCGACGATCACGTCGACCTCGACATGACGCACCTGCCGGGCGACTTCCTGGTCGAACGATTCCCCAACATCCACCGCCGCTGCCTGGAGCTGGGGATCGACATGCGCACCCAGCCGATCCCGGTGGTCCCGGCGGCGCACTACAGCTGCGGCGGCGTCGCGGTCGACGAGCGCGGCCGATCGACGGTGAAGAACCTCTACGCGATCGGCGAGGTGTCGATGACCGGGCTGCACGGCGCCTGCCGGCTGGCCTCGAACTCGCTGCTCGAAGCGATGGTGTTCGGAGCGCGCGCGGCGGACGACGTGCGCGACGTCCAGAACCCGCACCCGGCGGGGGTCGCGCCCTGGTACGCCGGCGAGGCGGGATCCCCCGACGACGCCGTGGTCGTGAGCCACAACTGGGACGAGATCCGGCGCCTGATGTGGAACTACGTCGGCATCGTGCGCACCGACCGGCGCCTCGAGCGCGCGGCGCGGCGCATCGAGCTGATTCGCTCCGAGATCCGCGACTACTACTGGAACGTCACCATCACGGGCGATCTGGTCGAGCTGCGCAACATCGCGCTGGTCGCCGACCTCATCATCGAATCCGCGCGGCGGCGGCCGGAGAGCCGCGGGCTGCACTTCAACCTCGACCACCCCGACCACGATCCGCGGATGATGCGAGATACCCTGGTGACGCGGGGCGATGGGCCGGTGGTGTGAGGACGTTTCGGATGCTGAAACCGATGAACGACGTCGAGCTCCCCGGTCAATCCGTCCTGGCCGGTCAATCCGGCTTGGACGTGCGCGGGCTGCACGCCCCGCCCGACGAGCTGGCCGAGCTGGCGCGCGCGGCCGCCGGCGGAGATCCCGACGCGTCGAGCACGCTGGTGATGCACCTCGGCGGCTCGATGTTCACGATCGTGAGGCGGGTGCTCGGGCGGCGAAATCCCGACGTCGACGACGTCGCGCAGGACGCGGTCATCGCGCTGCTGGGCGCGCTGCCGAAATTTCGCAACGAGTGCGGCGTCGCCCATTTCGCGCACCGGATCGCGCTACTCACGGCGCTGGCCGCGCTCCGGCGGGCGCGCGTGCGCTCGCGCTGGACCGACGACGGGGACGAGACGCCCGAGGATCTCGGGGCGCAAGACGTCGAGAACGTCTCTTCGCCGTTGGCCACCACGGTAACCACCCGCCGCCGGGTCCTGGTGCGCCAGCTGCTGGACGAGCTGCCCGACGTCATCGCGGAGGCGCTGGCCCTGCACTTCATCCTCGGCTACACCGTCGACGAGATCGCGGACGCCGCCGCGATCTCTCCCAACACCGTCTGGAGCCGCCTCCGGCTCGGAAAGCAAGCGCTGCGCCGCAAGCTGGAGGGTGACGCGCGGCTGGCCGAGCTCCTGGAGATGCGCGGATGATCGAGCGCGCCCGGGACTGCCGCAGCGAGCTGGTCGCCCGCGCGAGCCGCGGCCGGCTATCGCAGGCCGAGAACCTCGCGCTCGAGGCCCATCTGGCCGGATGCGCGCTCTGCCGCCTCTCGCGACAGGTCCTGGCGGACTTTGGCGAGATGAACGCGATCGACCACCACGACGACGTGCGCATCGAGCGCCTTTCGGACGTCGCGCGTGGCTGGACCCAGGGCCGCGCCCGCCCCCGGCGCCGCTGGCGGCGAGCGCGGCGGATTCGTTTCCTGACGTTCGCCGGCGGCATTGCCCTCCTGGCCGGAACCGCCAGCGCAGCGATCTGGCTGCGGCACAAGCCTCCCCAGCTGGCGGCCACGCCCGAAGCGCCGCGCCACGCCGCCGATCGCGCCGCCGCCAGAACGCGGGTCGCGTCGGTGGGCGCGGAGCGGCCAACCGCGGTCGCGTCGGAGCCGCCCGCGCGCCGCCGCGAAGCTCGCGCGCTACCCGAAAGCGCGCGCCCGACCCCGGCGCTGCTCTTGCGACGGGCGGGCGACGCACAGCGGGGCGGCGAACCCGAAACCGCGCTCGCGCTTTACCGACAATTGCGCCGGGACTACGCCGGCTCACCCGAAGCGTTGCTGGCCACCGTGCCGCTCGGAAGGCTTCTGCTCGATCGTTCCCCGCGCGCGGCGCTGGCCGAATTCGATTCGTATCTTCGCGCCTCGCCGGCGGGCGCGCTGGTCCCCGAGGCGCTCTACGGACGTGCCTGGGCGCTCGAGATCCTCGGCGACGTCGGGGGCGAGCGGCAGACCTGGCAGCGGCTTCTCGGTGGTTTTCCGGACAGCGCCTACGTACCCGTCGGGCGACGCCGGCTCGCCGAGCTGAGGTGATCGCGGTCCGTCGCCGCCGCCGCCCGGCTGCGCGGGTGGCCGTCCCGCTGGTCTTGCTCATCATGGTGCGCGCGGTCAGCGCCAGGGCCCAGCCCGTGGTGATCGACCCACCGGAGGCGTCACCCGCTGCGACGACCGAGATCTCGGTCATCGGAACCGAGGCCGATCTCGTCTGGGTTCGGGCGCTGATCCGACCGGGGGCCGGGGACGGGCGTCTTCTCCGTTGGGATCGCATCGATCGTTTCGACCCCCGGGACGTCCTTCGTGCGAATGGCGAAGCCCACGACGGAATTCGCTGCTGGATCGATCTCACCGACGCCAAGCGGGCGCGGATCTACTTCGCCGCCCGCTCCGGCGAGCGTTTCTTGATCCGGGATCTCGGTCTTTCCGGCGCCTTCGACGAGCTCGACCGCGCCACTTTAGCCGAGGTGCTCGACCTCTCGCTGCTGGCCTTGCACGAAGACGATCGGGCCGGCCTCAGTCGCGCGGAGACCGAAGACCTGCTCGCGCGTCGAACTGCCCCGACGGCCAAGCCCCTCCTGGCCCCGCCGGGCGCACCGGTTGTCGCCCCGCCAGCCGCCCCCGTGGTGGTCCCGTCGCCAGCCCTGCGGGTAGGCGCCTTCTACGCCGGCCAAGGCTTTTCGACCGAGCTCCCGATCGTGCAAGGACCGGGGCTGATCTTGTCTTGGGCTTTTTGGGGCGGCGAGCGCAGCCGGCGCCTGCTCGCCGCCTGGCTGAGCGTCCAGTATCAACTCCCCGCCGACGACCAGGGAGCCGAGGTCGGCCTGCGGCTGCAGACCGTCGCGCCGCGGGCTGGAATTCAGGTCCGGTTGTCACGGGGGCTCGACGCGCGCCTCGGGCTCGGCGCCGATCTCTCGCATCTGACCCCTTTGGCGGGAACCGCCAACGCGACGGCGACGCTGACGCCGCCCCGCTGGTCGAACAGTCTGCTCGTGACCGCCGCCGTCGGCGCCACTGTGCCTGTCACCAAGCGGATCGAGATCGAAGCGCTGGTGTTCGCCGACTTCCTGCCGGCCGCGGTCGACTACAACCTGGCGGTCGGCGCCGAGACCACCACCATCGTCTCGTCGTTCCGCCTGCGTCCCGGGATCGCGCTCGAGTTCACGGTGCGCTGAGCGCGCTCACTGCCCGGCGACTTCCAGCAGGCGGCGCTCGATGCCGGCCGCGTCTTCGGGGACGAAGCCAGCGTTGACGTAGCGGACGATCCCGGAGCGATCGACCACGTACGAGGTCGGCATCTTGTCGGGCTGCAGGAGCTCGGCGATCTCCTGGCGGGGATCGTGGGCGATGGTGAGCGACCAGCGGCCGTGCCCGCGCACGAACTTGTCGACGTTGACCCGCTCCTGATCGACCGAGACGGCCAGCACGTCGATCCCCTGCCCCTTGAGCCGCTTGGCCATCGCGTCGAGCACCGGCAGCTCCTGCTTGCACGGCCCGCACCAGGAGGCCCACACGTCGAGCAGCAGGACGCGTCCGCGATAGGAAGAGACGTCGATCGTCTTGCCCGACAGCGCGTCGACCTTCAGCAAGGGTAACGGCGCGCCGACCGGACCACCGGATCCGGATCCGCCCCCACCGGCGCCGGAGGTGGCGCAGGCCAGCGTCAGCACGGCCACCAGGATCGGCGAGCCGCCGCGCCTCAATGACCGAGCTCGTCCTTTATCCATTCCTTGAGGCTGTCGCTGTCGCGCGCGTCGGTGTACTCGCGACCGTTGATGTAGAGCGTCGGCGTCGCCTGGATTCCGGCCGCGATCCCGTCGCCGTGGTCCTTCTCGACGCGCGCCTTGATCGCCTCCGAGGCGATGTCCTGGCGGAACTTCGCGAGGTCGAGACCGGTCTCCTTGCCCACCTTCTCTATCTCGGCGGGTCCGAGCTCATCTTGATGCTCCCAGAGCTTGTCCTGGAACTGCCAGAACTTCCCCTGCTTCTGGGCGGCCACCGCGGCCTCGGCCGCCAGCCGAGCATTCGTGTGCTGCGGCAGGGGGTAGTGCTTGAAGTAGAGCTTCACGTCGTTGGGGAATTCCTCGACGATCTGCCGCAGCACCGGCTGGAAGCGCTTGCAGTGAGGGCACTCGTAGTCGGCGAACTCGACGAGGGTGATCTTCCCGTTCGGGTTCCCCTTCATCGGCGCGCTCGCGACGTCGAGCTTCCTCGGCGCGATCGGGCGGTAGCGCTTGGCCAGCGCCTCCGACACCTCGGAGTCGGTGAATCCCTGCTCGACCAGGCGGGCCACGTAGCGAAGCGCGTTCACCGATCGTCCGCAATCTTTCTTGGCGGACGCGATCAGGCTCTGCGCCTGCCCGCAGACCGACGACTCGCCGTTGGCGATCCGGAAGAAGACCTTCTTGCTGAACTCGTCGAGCTTGCCGAGGTCGATCCCGGGGGGAAGCGTGGTGTCCTCGCCGCCGGCCTTGGTCGCCGCCGCCTCGGTGGGGGGCGGCTGGGCGGGTGCCTTCGCGCAGGCCGGCGCCGAAACGCAGATGCCGAGCGCTCCGGCCAGGGGGAGCCACGTTGGGGCGCGTCGCATCGGGCGTCTAGATATAGAAACCTGCGGCTTCCAAGTCAATTGACTCATTGTCACGCAACCTCTATAAATCGCGGCGTCGGCTTCGGTCTTCCCGAGACGGCCATCCGCGGCCCAATATGACATCTGACTACCGATGACATCTGACTACCTTTCAGCGGCTCTCATGATCCTGGGCGGGGTCGGCTTTGCCTTCGCGCTCACGGCCGCCGCCAAATACCTGGGCCCCTCCCGCCCCAGCGCCGGCAAGGACTACCCCTACGAGTGCGGATCCGACGTCATCGGCAGCCCGCGCGCCCGCTTCGAGGTCAAGTTCTACCAGGTGGCGATCGTATTCCTGGTGTTCGACATCGAAACGGCGTTTCTGTATCCCTGGGCGCTCAAGTATCGGGCGCTCTCCTGCCTGGGAGCCGTCGATCTCCAGACGCGCGTCTGCACGGGCGGCGTCTCCTTCTTCGGCCTCGGCGAGATCCTGGTCTTCATGGGGATCCTGATCGTCGCGCTGGCCTACGTCTGGCGCAAGCGCGCCGTGGGCTGGGAATAGGGAGCCCGGGAACAGCCAAGATGGGTTTCGAATTCCACACCTCGTCGCTGAAGGCCGCCGTCAACTGGGCGCGGAAGTTCTCGCTGTTCCAGTACCCGTTCGTCACCGCCTGTTGCGGGATGGAGTTCATGTCGGTCGCGGCGCCGAAGTACGACATCGCGCGCTTCGGTGCCGAGTTCCCGCGCTTCTCCCCCCGGCAGGCCGATCTGCTGATCATCGTCGGCACCATCACCGAGCGCCAGGGCCCCGCCCTGCGGCGCATCTATGAACAGATGTGCGAGCCCAAGTGGGTGGTCGCCTTCGGCGTCTGCGCCTCGACCGGCGGCTTCTACCAGAACTATTCGACCATGCCGGGCGCCGATCAGGTCGTCCCGGTCGACGTCTACATCCCCGGCTGCCCGCCCCGGCCCGAACAGGTCCTGGACGGCCTCATTCTGCTACAAGAGAGGATCCAGCGCGGCGAAGGGCACAGCCAGATCGCGATCGAGGCCGAGAAAGGCTACGACGTCCCGCTCGCCGCGATCCGGCCACTCGGATCGACACACCGGAAGGAAGAGCCCTAGTGGCGCAGATCGTCCTCGACCGGCTGGGCGCCCGCTTCACCGGCGGCGAGATCCTGGAATCGGGCAGCGAGCACGGCGACGAGTGGGCGCGCATCCGGCGTGACGCCTGGATCCCTGTCGCGATGTTCTTGCGCGACGATCCCTCCACCAAGATGGAGATGTTCATCGATCTCACCTGCGTCGACCGGTTTGGCAAGGAGCCGCGCTTCGACGTCGTGCTGCACGTCTACTCGGTCAGCCTCAAGCACCGCGTCCGCCTCTACTGCGGGGCGCCCGAGGAAGATCCCTGGGTCGACACCCTGGTGTCGGTCTGGGCGGGGACCAACTGGTTCGAACGCGAGGCCTACGATCTCTACGGCGTGCGCTTCAAGGGCCACCCGGACCTGCGCCGCATCCTGATGTACCCCGAGTTCGTCGGGCACCCGCTGCGTAAGGACTACCCGAAAGAGAAGCGACAGCCCCTGGTGCGCCGCCAGGCGGGGGCGCCGGACTGACCGTGGACACCACCGACGGCCCCCTGGTCCCGCCGCAGCACCGCCGTGTCGTCCTCGGCTTCAAGGACGCCGAGGATCTCGAGGCGCCCGATCTGCCCACCGAGTCGCTGCCCCTCAACATGGGCCCCTCGCACCCGGCCATGCACGGCACCGTCCGGATGGTGCTCGAGGTCGAGGGCGAGAAGATCTCCAGCGCCGACATCCAGATCGGATACCTCCACCGTTGCTTTGAGAAAGAGTCGGAAAGTGCGACTTGGACTCAGGTTTTCCCGTATACAGACCGCCTGAATTACATCTCGCCGATGCTGAACAACGTCGGCTACGCGCTGGCGGTCGAGAAGCTGATGGGGATCGCGGACGACATCCCGGAGCGGGCGCTCTTCATCCGCGTGATCGTGGGTGAGGTCTCCCGCATCGCCGACCACCTGACCTGTCTGGGCGCCGGCGCCATGGAGCTGGGCGCCTTCACGGTCTTCCTCTACGCCCTCAAGGCACGCGAGTGGCTGTTCGAGCTCTTGGAAGAAGTCTGCGGCGCGCGGCTGACCTCGACCTATCTGCGTATCGGCGGCGTCCACTTCGATCTGCCGCCCGAGTTCGGTCCCAAGCTGCTCGACATCCTGGCCCGTACCCGCATCGTGATGAGCGACATCGGCAAGCTGCTCGAGCGAAACCGGATCTTTCGGGATCGGATGGACGGCATCGGGATCATTACCAAAGAAGACGCGCTGGCCTACGGGATCACCGGGCCGGTCGGACGCTCCACCGGCCTGGCCTACGACGTCCGCAAGGACCACCCCTACCTGGTCTACGATCGCTTCGACTTCGACGTCCCGGTGGGCTCGGTGGGCGACAACTTCGACCGGTACGCGGTCCGCGTCGAGGAGGTCAACCAGTCGATGCGCATCCTGGAGCAGGCGCTGGCGACCATCCCGGCGGGGCCGTTCATGATTAACAACCCGCGTGTCGCGCTGCCGCCCAAGAGCGAGACCTACAACTCGATCGAGGCGATGATCGCCCACTTCAAGATCATCATGGACGGCATCCACGTCCCGCCCGGCGAGGTCTACTCGTATACCGAGGCTGGGAACGGCGAGCTCGGCTTCTATATCGTCTCCGACGGCAGCGGCCGCCCCTGGAAGTGCCGCGTGCGCCCGCCCTGCCTGCCGGCGGTGGCGGTCCTCACCAAGGTCCTGCCGGGTCTGTTCATCGCGGACGTGGTCCCAACCTTCGGCATGATGAACATGATTGGCGGCGAGTGCGATCGATGACCACCACACCCATCACGACGACCCCGACACCCCCGAGCTCCTCGACCGAAATGGTCACGGTGACCATCGACGGCAAGACGCAGCAGTTCCCCAAGGGGACCGTGCTGCTGGAGGCCTGCAATCAGATGGGCGCCGGCGTCCCGTTCTTTTGCTACCACCCGGGCCTGACCTCGCCGGCGGTCTGCCGGCAGTGCCTGGTCGACGTCAAGGGACAGCCCAAGCCGGTTCCCTCCTGCTACACGCCGGTCGCCGACAAGATGGAGGTGATGACCAAATCGCCGCGGGCGCTGGACGTCCGGCGGCAGATGCTCGAGTTCACGCTGGTCAACCACCCGATCGACTGCCCGATCTGCGACAAGGCCGGCGAGTGCCTCCTGCAGAAGCACTACTTCGACTGGGACGCCAAGCTGGCTCGCAACGACGGCATCAAGATCAAGAAGGCCAAGGTGGTCGACATCGGCCCGCGCATCGTGCTGGATCAAGAGCGCTGCATCCTGTGCACCCGCTGCATCCGGGTCTGCGACGAGGTGGCCAAGACCCACCAGCTCGAGATGGCCGACCGCGGTGATCACGAGATCCTGACCACCGCGCCCGGTCACAAGCTCGACAACCCCTACTCCCTCAACACGGTCGACGTCTGCCCGGTGGGCGCGCTCACCTCGAAGGACTTCCGCTTCGAGATGCGGGTCTGGGAGCTCTACACGACGCCGTCGATCTGCCCGGGCTGCGCCACCGGCTGCAACATCGAGGTGCACCACTCGCGCGGGAAGATCCAGCGCCTCGTCCCCCGGCAGAACGACCAGGTCAACGAGCACTGGATGTGCGACGAAGGCCGCCTCACCTACAAGCGCGTCCATGCCGAGCGACTGGCGGCGCCGATGTCCGGAGGCGCGCCGGTGGACTGGGACGAGGCGCTCGACGACGCGGGGCGGGTGCTGCGCGCCGCGCTCGACGCAGGATCGGCCGGGGTCGGCGTGGTGATGAACGCGCAGTCGACCAACGAGGATCTCTACGCCCTCGCCCGCCTCACCTTCGATCACCTGGGTCTCGGCAAGGCCTACCTGGCCGGTCTCGACCAGGGGTGGAGCGACGACATCCTGGTGAGCGCCGACAAGAATCCGAACACGGCGGGGGCCATGGCGATCGGCGCGGGACGGCTGCGGACGCTGCTGGACCTCGCCAACGATCTCAAGTCGGGCGCGCTGCACACCTTGCTGGTGGTGGGCACCCACGGGGTGATCGGCAAGGACGGCGCGGCCGGCGCGCTGCCGCTCGATCGCCTGACCACGCTGGTCGTGATCGGCACCCACCGCGACGAGGTCAGCGCCGCCGCCAAGGTCGCGCTGCCGCTCTGCGAATGGGCCGAGAGCGACGGCACCTTCACCAACCGCCTGGGTATGGTCCAGCGCGTGCGCGCCGCCGTGCCGCCGGCGGGCGACTCGCTGCCCGGCTGGGAGATCCTCTCGCATCTGGCGCGCAAGCTGGGCGCCACCATGGAGTTCACCGAGGCCAAGACGGTGTTCGCGGAGGCCAAACAGAAGCTGCCGTTCATGAAGGACGCCGAGTGGGGCCGGCCGCTGTTGCCGGTCCAGCTCCGCTTTGCGGGCTCGCGGGGCTGACGCGATGGAATACGGATCCCTAGGTTTCCAGGCCCTCGCGGCGACGATCAAGATCGTCTTCATGATCCTGGGCTTCCTGATGCCGCTGGCCTCCATCCTCACCTGGATGGAGCGGCGCGAGTCGGCGATGATGCAGGATCGTCTCGGTCCCAACCGCGCCAACATCGGTCCCTTCAAACTTTGGGGCATTACGCACTTCATGGCCGACGCCGTGAAGTTTCTGTTCAAAGAAGACTTCATTCCGCCGAAGGCGCACAAGTTCCTGTTCATGTGGGCGCCGATCATGGCGATGGCGCCGGCGCTGATCGTCGCCGCGATCATCCCCTTCGGCGCGCCGCTGTGCTGGGGGGAGATGACCGAGAAGGTCGGGCTCGGCGGCGCCTGCGCCAATCCGGTCAACCTGCAGATCGCGCAGCTCGACGTCGGCCTGCTGTTCTACTTCGCGATCTCCTCGCTGGCGGTCTACGGCGCGACGCTGGCCGGATGGGCCTCGCACAACAAGTGGGCGATGATGGGCGGCCTGCGCGCCACCTCGCAGATGATGTCGTACGAGGTGACGATGGGGATGGCGGTCCTCGGATCGTTCCTGGTCTACGGCAGCCTCGAACCCGGCGCGATCGCGGACCAGCAGACCAACATCATCAACTTCGGCCACTTCCATTCGAGCTGGGGGATCTTCCTGCAGCCGCTTGGATTCATCCTGTTTCTGACCGCCGCCATCGCCGAGACCAAGCGAACGCCCTTCGACATCCCCGAAGGGGAGCCGGAGATCATCGGCTACTTCGTCGAGTACTCGGGCCTCCGCTTCGGCATGTTCTTCCTGGGCGAGTTCCTCGAGATCGTCGTGTCGAGCGCCATCATGATCACCATCTTCTTCGGCGGCTGGCACATGGGCGCGACCGTCGACGGCTTCCTGGCCCACGTGCCCAATATCTGGATCTTCCCCAAGAGCCTGCTCTTCTCGCTTTTGACCCTGATCGTCTGGAGCATCAAGGTGTTCGTGTTCTGCGGGTTCCAGCTGATGATCCGCTGGTCGCTGCCCCGCTTCCGCTCCGATCAGCTCATGCGTCTCGGGTGGCAGCGCCTGCTGCCGATCTCGATCTGCAACGTGGTCGCCACGGCGCTGGTCGTCCTGGCCGTGCAGGCCTGGTAATAGGAGAAGCGATGGCCGTCGGAGTCAAAGTCGTCAACCGCCCGGGCAGCCTGGGCCAGCAGGCCTACCTGCCGGCGATCGCCGAGGGGCTGGGCGTCACCTTCCGGCACTTCGTGAAGAATTTCTTCGGGAACGTGACCGGTCAGCGCAAGAAGACCGACATCGCGACCATCGAGTACCCCGAAGAGAAGAAGGCCTACCCGGAGCGGAACCGGGGCCTGCACCGCCTCATGCTCCGCGACGACGGTCAGGTCCGCTGCGTCGCCTGCATGATGTGCCCGACGGTCTGCCCCGCCCACTGCATCACCATCGTCCCCGAAGAGGCGCCCGACGGCCGCATCGAGAAGCGCCCCATGATCTTCGAGATCGACGAGCTCCGCTGCGTCGTCTGCGGCCTGTGCGTCGAGGCCTGCCCCTGCGACGCCATCCGCATGGACACGCTCGACCACGCCAAGCCGACCTATCGGCGCGGCGACGCGATCCTCGACAAGGAAGAGCTGATGTCGCGCGGCGTCCGGTCGACCGCGGTGCAAGGGGGCGTCGGCGCGTTCTGGCGCGAGCAGGTCGCTGGCCAGCCGCAGACGCCGGCATCCGGAGAGGTGGTCCCCGCGGGCGCTCCGCACGGCCCGACTCCGCTCCGCGACCACGGGCACAAGTAGGCTTCCGACGGATCATCCCGCCCCGAGGATCGGGCGGGCGCCAGGCGTTGTAAACGAGGCACCGAGAGGACAAGGGGGTTCACATGATCCGGAGACCACAGATGACCAAGACCACGACACTTCTGGCGACCGCTCTGATGGCGGTCTCATCGATCGCGCTCGCTCAGACGCCGAAGCCTGCACCGGCGGCGGCGGCAGCACCCGCAGCGCCGAAGGCCGGCGCGGTGGCGGCGCCGGCGGCTCCGGCCGCGCCCGAGGCCGCGGCGGCGGCTGCGCCGACGGGACCGCCCAAGCCCGCGCCCGAGAACGATATGTACAAGAAGTGGACCGGCACCTGGAGCTGCGAGGGCCTCGGAAAGGGTCCCGACGGCAAGGACATGAAACACAAGTCCACCTGGACCTGGAAGAGCGTGCTCGGCGGACACTGGTACACCGTGGTCTACAAGCGCGCCAAGTCCGGCCCGATGCCGGCCTTCGAAGGCAACGCGACCATGGGCTACAACGGCGCAGACAAGAAGTACACGTTCATCGGCTTCGACAACATGGCCGGCTGGATCAACCTGAGCGCCGCCGACGGCATGTCCTACGCTGGCGACGGCGTCCCCATGGGCAAAAAGGGAACGATCAAGATCAGCTTCGCCAAGGGCAAGGACAAGAAGGGCGCCGAGAGCGACAAGCTGATGGACGTCACCCTCGACCTGGGCGGAATGATCGTCAACGAGACCTGTAAGAAGTAACGCCCCAAGAGGCGGGCGCCGGCGCCGGCCGTCCGTTCATGATCCGCAATAAAATGGAGCGGCCACCGCGGCCGCTCCATTTCCATTTCCCATCCCAAGTGCCGAACTGGCGCCGCCCGTCACCTGGCCGAAACCAGCGCGTTGCCGGCTGGTGATGCTCACGCTACGCAACTCTCGCGACCTCGAAACGCGCCCTTGACCGATTCTCTGTCAGGTTGAGCGGCAGGAGGCGTGTGGAACCGACCATTGCAGAGTTGACCAAGGAGCTCGCAGAGACCCGACAGCTGGTCCTTTCGGGTCAGACCGCGCTGAACATCGTCTGGACGCTGGTCACCGGTTTCCTGGTCATGTTCATGCAGGCCGGATTCGCGCTGGTGGAGACGGGCCTCACCCGCGCCAAGAACGTCGCCCACACGATGGGGATGAATTTGCTCGTCTACTCGATCGGGGTGATCGGCTTCTGGATAATGGGCTTCGCCCTCCAGATGGGCGGGGTGGGCGCCCTCGCGACGTTCGGCAACGACCCGACCCTGTCGAGCGAGCTCGTCGTTCACATCGGCGGGAAGGAATTCGGCCTCTTCGGCCTGCATGGTTTCTTCCTGTCGCCCGCCGTTTACACCGCGCCCGTGGCGGCGCTGTTTCTTTTCCAGATGGTGTTCATGGACACCGCCGCGACGATCCCGACGGGCGCGATGGCCGAGCGCTGGAAGTTCACCTCGTTCGTGCTCTTCAGCTTCGTGCTGTCGGCGATCATGTACCCCATCTACGCCAACTGGGTCTGGGGCGGCGGCTGGCTGTCGCAGCTCGGACACAACTACGGCCTCGGCCACGGGCACGTGGACTTCGCGGGCAGCTCGGTGGTGCACATGGTGGGCGGCGTGGCGGCGCTGGTGGGGGCCAAGATGATGGGACCCCGGATCGGGAAGTACGACCGCAACGGAAAGGCGGTGCCCATCCCCGGCCACAACATCCCGATGGCCGTGCTCGGCACGTTCATCCTGGCGTTCGGTTGGTTCGGCTTCAATCCGGGATCGACCCTGTCGGGAACCGACACCCACATCGCGGTGATCGCGGTCAACACCATGCTGGCGTCGGCGTCGGGCGCGTTTGGCGCCTATCTCTACCTGAAGAACCGCTTCGGCGCCCCGGACGTGAGCATGCTTTGCAACGGCATGCTGGCGGGTATGGTCGCGATCACCGCACCCTGCGCCTTCGTGACCGCCCCAGCCGCGATCTTCATCGGGCTGGTGGCCGGCGTCCTGGTCGTCGTGTCCGCCATGTTCATCGAGAACGTCCTCAAGATCGACGATCCGGTCGGCGCCTCGTCGGTGCACGGGACCTGTGGCGCGTGGGGGATCCTCTCGCTCGGACTCTTCGCCGATGGCCGCTATGGCGACGGCTGGAACGGCGTGCCGGGTCCGGTGCGCGGTTTGTTCTACGGAGATCCGTCGCAATTCGGAGCCGAGTGCATCGGCCTCCTCGCAAACGTGGTGTGGGTCGGCGCGGTGACCTTCCTGACGCTGAAAGCCGTGGGGTGGTTGGTCGGCAACCGTGTCTCGGCCGGCACCGAGCTCAACGGCCTCGACGTCCCCGAGATGGGGATGGAGGGCTACAGCACCGAGCCACTGCCGGAATGAAAAGGAGCAAGACGTGAGCGCGTACGAAAGTGGAGACCGCGGCGATACGGGCGGTCACGTCGCGGCGTGGCGCGAGAGGCTCGGGCTTTGATCGCTTCGGAGGCGATCGCGCTCGCGGAGGGGGTCCGAGCCAGCCTGGCCACCCTCAAGGACGTCCACGGGATCGCCGGAAGCTTCGTCTGCACGACCAATGGCCGTCTGGTCGCGCGCGAGATTCCGGCCCTCTTCGAGGACGCCGTGCTCGCGGAGGCGGGAAGCCGCCTGCTGCGGGTCGGCGAGACCTTCGCCGCCGGCGGCGACGATATGGATGTCGCGGTCGTCCGTTACGGCGAACACCGGATCTATCTCAAATCGATCACCGGAGGGATGCTCTGCATCGTGGTCGCCGGCCCGGTCAACATGCCCGCGCTTCGGATGGCCGCCAACCTGGTCGGGCGCCGGATCGCGCCCGCGGTGGCCCGGGCGCAAGCGGAGTTGCCGCCGACTCCCGCGGAGACTGTCCCGCCCTCGGCCCCCGCACCTCGCACGACAGCTCCGACGGGCCATGAGGCTCCCCCCGGCATGCGTCGCTTTCGCGGCCGCGCGATCGAATAATTCGAGCTGCCGACGGAATTGCCACGCACAGAGTGCCGGAAGGCCACCGCCGGGCGTTGTAGTCTCGCGGGCCGGAATGGCCGACGCCCGACGCCCCTTGCCCGAGCCCGCCCGATTGCAACGGGGCGTTCGAGCCTGGGTCCGAACCGGTCCGCTGATCCTGGTTCTCGCGTTGGCGAACAATCGCGCGGCGGCGGACGAGCCCCCTGCGGCGACCGCAAGCCCTACCCTCGAGGCGCCCGTCAGCGCGCTCCCCAGAAAGCCGCGCTACTTCTATTTCGGCCGCGACTACGGCAGCGAGGCGCTCTACGGGCCGCTCTGGGTGTTCGTGAACCGCGGGTACGACGTGCTCCAGGATCACGTCGCGAGCCGCAACATCTTCGACTTCGGCTATCGCGCAAACGGCCGCAACGTCGCCGAGAATCTGATTCACCCGTTCTCGGCGATCTCCAACGACGGCTGGAAGACGTTCTTCAGCCAGGAGATCTTCCCGCTCAGCTTCACCCGCGACACCGCGCGCTGGACGCCCAACTACACCTTGCACCTCATCGGGGGCGGCATGACGTACACCGCCCTACGCGAATGGTTCGAGGACTATCACGTGCCAGCGCCGCGCGTCTTTTCGGCGTTCACGTTGATGGCGGCGGCCTTCGTCAACGAGTCGCTCGAGAACAAGGGCGTGGTCGGGTTCAACACCGACTGCATCGCCGACATCTACTTCTTCGACATCGGCGGGATCATCCTGTTCAGCTTCGATTGGCCGAACCGGTTCTTCAGCCAGCAGGTCGTCATCTCGGACTGGTCGCTGCAGCCCTCCTTCACCCTGCCGAACGGCGAGCTTCACAACGCCGGCAACTATTTCGCCGCCAAATGGGCGCTCCCCTTCTATCGCCGCGTCTCGCTCTTCAGCTGGTTCGGCGAGGCGACGACCGCTGGGCTCTCGGTCGCGCTCGACGACGAATACTCGCTGTCCGCGGCCGCCGGCGGTGCCGCCGTCCACCTGGTCAACCAGGCCACCAACAAGGTGCAGAACACCGTCGACTTCGTCCCGACCGCCGCGCTGTTTCTGGACCGGCGCAATTCGCTGCTCGCGTCCTTGCAGGTCAGCGACGTGGACGACTACTTCATCCACTTCAACCTCTACCCCCACGCGATCACCGCCCGCGGGCCCGCGATCGGCGTTTGGGGCGTGGTCGACAGGCGCGCCCGCGTCGCCGCCGGATTCGCGATCGGGCGGCCGTTCGGGATCGGGGGCGGCTGGAGCGGCCTCTGACGGCGTCCCGCGCGGCCGGATTCCGTCCCGAAACCCGCCGGCCCCCGGGGGCGCGGCGCGGAGCTCGGCTCCAAGAGTGTTGTAATTGGCTACGTGCTTCTTCAGAATAATTCCTTGGCGCCAAAATGGGCGACGGAGGCCGACGCCTCTGGCTCACCCGGGAGGATTCGTTTGACCAACCGTCCAGTCTTCGCGATCGTCGCCGTCGTTGTCTCGGTCTCGTCCTTGGTGGGCTGCGGAAGCTCGTCCGGGGTCACCGACGGAGGGGCCGGTGGAAAGAAGGACGGCGCCGCCACGGACGTCGCTGGAACGACCGGCGGCGCTACTGGAACTGGGGGAAAGGCGGGCGCCGCCGGCACCACCGGCGCGGGAGGAACGACGGGCGCCGCAGGCACGACCGGCGCGGGGGGCAGCGCCAGCGCGACCGCTATCGGCAAGGCTTGTTCGGCGGACGCCGACTGCACCGGCGGGCTGACCTGCATGACCGCCGGTAGCAAGATCATCTTCGAGACGGAAGCACCGGCGCACGGTTACTGCTCGAAGATGTGCCAGGTGGACGCCGACTGCGGCAGCGGCAACGTGGGGATCTGCGTGGGGATCTCGAGCGCGACCGCGACCACCCAGCTCGGCTATTGCTTCCAGAGCTGCACCTTCGGCGGTACGGCCACCAAGTGTCAGGGGCGCACGGACGTCGGGTGCTTGACCCTCGACAACACGACCACCCCGACCACCGATGTCTGCTATCCGATCTGCTCGCAGGACAGCGACTGCCCCGTGGGGCGGAAGTGTGACGTCGCGACCAACTTCTGCGGCGATACCGCGCCCATCGGCGCTGCGGCCGGCGGCACCGCGGTCATCGCAAGCTTCTGCTCGATGGCCTGCGTGGTCGGGAATCTCAACGCGTGCAACTGGGTCGGGTCGGGGTCCGCCCTCACCTCCGGCGGGACCCACGGCGCCTGCGCCCTCTCGAGTGCCGACGCCAAGATCGGCGACATCGGCTTTTGCAGCCAGGAGTGCGACACCGCCGCCAATTGCAGCGACCAGACGGACACCGGGTTGACCTGCGATACTTCGGTGATGTCGGTGGTCGGGCATGGCATCTGCAGCTGGGGGTAGCCGGGCCGGCCGGCGGGCCGACCGATGCAGCTCTGTCCTCGGCCTCGCGGTCGCCGTCGCCGGTCTGGCCGGCGCCGGGGGCTGCGCCAAGGAGCGCGCCCCCATCAACCGCGTTCAGGCCGACGCGCTCGACAAGTCGTTCTTCGTGGGACCCGACCTGCAGAGCACG
>JADGRB010000296.1 GCA_017881315.1 Pseudomonadota bacterium | reverse complement strand
CGCCCGCGCGGCGCGACGCCGCTGCCGCCGACCCGGCCGCGGGCCGCGACGCCGCTGCCGCCCGCGCGCCCGCGGGGTGTCACGCCGCAACCACCGGCGCCGGTGACGGCCCGCGGGCCGACCTCGTCGGGCCGCACGACAGGTCAGCGCGCGGTCGTGCCGCAGCAGACGATTCCAGGGACGCCCGCCCTCGGGACGCAGCGGCCGCCGATGGGCAGAACGCCTCCGCTCGGAACGCAACGTCCGGCAATGCCGAGAACCCCCGCGCTGGGAACGCAACGCCCGGCGATGGCGGGGACCCCGGCGTTTGGGACACAACGTCCGACCATGCCCGGGGCGCCGGCGTTCGGGACGCAGCGACCGCCGATGGCTGGAACGCCCGCATTCGGAGTCCAGCGACCGCCGATGGCTGGAACGCCTGCGTTCGGAGCCCAGCGACCGCCGACGGCTGGAACGCCTGCGTTCGGAGCCCAGCGACCGCCGACGGCTGGAACGCCTGCGTTCGGAGCCCAGCGACCGCCGATGGCTGGAACACCGGCGTTCGGAGCCCGCCGTCCGTCGTCGCCATCGCAGCCCGCCCAAGGTGGTCAGATCGCCCGGCCGGCGACCTTTCCAATTCCCCGCACTCAGCGTGAGACCGCGCGCGTCCAGTTCCGCTCGCGCAGCCACTGGCCCGCCGTCGTCACGCTGCTGGTGTTGATGGCGGCCGGCGGCATCGCGGCCGTGCACTACTTCGTCGTGCCGCTCGACGTTCTGCTGGCCTGGCGCAACCCGGCCAGACTCTCGATCGCGACCGAGCCCGAGGGCGCCAGCTTGCGTCTCAACGGCGTCGCCCTTGCCGCGCCGTCGCCCACCGTCGTTTCGGTCAAGCGTGATCTGGCCGATCACATCATCGAAGCGACGCTTCCCGGATATCACCAGGCGCGCGCCATCGCCCGCTACGACCGGTCGGTGTCGTTGTCGTTTCTTCTCCGGCTCCAGAAGGATCCCGCGGCCGTGGTGCCGTCGGGATCGACCGACTCGGGCGCCCCATCCGCCCCGTCGTCGCCCACGCCGCCGTCGGCCGCACCGCCCTCCCCGGCGCCTGCGCCCTAGCAACTCAAGGGGGACCGAGGCAGGGAGATCGCCACGGCCGCGCGGGCGATCGCTCCTGGCCGGGTGCCCGCGCGTGGCGACCTGGTGCGACCGCCGGGTGCGCCGCGTGGGCAATTGGAAGCGCTGGGTGACAGCTGGGCCCATGCGGCGGCGGGATCGAGGTCGGCGACGGTCTGGACGGTTCTGGAGCCACCGCCCCGCCCGCCTTCGCTGCGCTGGCCGCCGCCGTCGTCGGTCCGGCCACCGCAAGATGCGCGCGCAGCCGGCGGACCATCTTGCGACCGACGCCTTTGATCCGGACCAGCTCGTCGACGGTCCGGAAGGGGCGTCGCTTTCGATAGACGAGGATCGCCGCGGCCTTTGCCGGACCAATCCCGGGCAGCAGCGCCAGGATCTCCGCCGGCGCCGTGTTCAGGTTCACGACACCGTCGACCGCCTTGCCCGCCTCGGCGGGAGGGCCCGCGAGGAGAACCAGACACGGGAAGAGACGGACGAAGGCGGCGCCGGGACGCACGCCTGTTTGTCGGCGCGGGGCTGGATCCGGTTGCCGGGCCGGCCCCCCAAGAAGAGGACCCTCCCGTCGATCCTCACGCGCCTCACGCGGCTACTGGCTCGCGGGAGCGCAAAACGAGGTCTGGGTACAGGGCGTCGCCGAAAGGGCCACGCTGCCCGCGGTGCCCGTGGGGCGGCAGATGTATCCGCCCTGACAGTCGTTGGCACTTGCGCAGACCTTGGCGCAGAATCGCGTCTCACTCGACCGCGGCGCGCACAGCCCTTCGTCGAGACAGATCTCGTCGGCGGTGCAGTCGTTCGTCGGGCCGTTCGGGCAGGCGTCGGCCAGGGACTCTTGTGGGGAACCCTGCGGACACAACATCGGACATCCGGCGCCGGTACCACCGTCCCCACCGGCCAGACAATACTGGTCCTCGCAGAGCGGATTGCAGGGCTTGCTGAGAAACTGCACCGGGAAGTAGCGCACGCAGGTCGCCTCGCTCGGACAGGTGGTCTCGTTGCAGCCCAAGATCGTGCAGTAGCCGCCGGGCTGCGAGAGATCGCAGATGCGTCCCCCGTTCGGGTCGCAGTCGGCAGCCGTCTGGCAATTGTCCCCGATCTTCCGACCGCAGGACGCGACCGAAAACGCTACCGCCAGCAGGAAGGCCAGTGACGCGCATCTTCGATTCCGATTCACGGGTCGCCTTTTACCGTGAACGCTTCAGTCGCACCAGCGAGCGGAGGCGGCTGAGCGCGAACGTGGCGAAGCGGGCGCCGTTCCCGGGCGCCCGTCTCGTGCGCGGCATGATTCTTGTACCTAACCACTTCGACCAACCGATGACGATGCTGACCACGAGCGCACCCTCTTCGGTTGCCCGCTACGATCCTGGGAAAGATCACGATCCGGAGCTCATCCGGCTGGTCCCAGTCTGGAACGGGATCCTGCACGAGTTTCGAAACCATCTGACGGTGCTGCTCGCGGCCGCGACCGAGGTCAGGGCCGCCGTGACCCCCGCGCTCGCGCGCGAGATCTCGGAAGCTCTGACGGAGACGGAGTGGAACGTCCAGCGGCTCAATGCTTTGGTGGCCTTCGTGGATGCCGCGATCCGGGACGGCGCGCCGATGGTTGCCGACCTCGACGACGTGGTCGAGCGCGCTCTGCGGCTGGCCGCGCCCACCCTCGGCCGCGCGACGGTTTCGTTCCGGAAGGAGCGTCGAACCGGTGTCGGCAATCGGGGCAGCGCGCTCGAATCCTTGCTGGCCGCGCTCATCGTCGACCTGGCCCGGAGCGGCGGCCTGCAGATCGAAATCTGCGCCGAGAGCTCGCGGGGCGTGGTGGTGCTCGAGATCGAGAGCGGTGGCGGGCGACCGTCCATCACCTCCTGGCGGTTCGTGCTCGCGTCGGACCTGGCGGCGCGCATCGGGGCAACGGTCACGACCCGCGCCGAGGGCGCGGGGTACCTCGTGCGCCTCGCCTAGTTTTCAGCCGGGCCAGCTCGCGCTCCCTCCCCCTAGGGGCGGAGCTGGTCCGGCGCTTTTTCAGGGGGCATCGCGGCGGGGTGGGGCGTCGTGTTATTCTTGGCGAGATGGTCCCGCGGTTTCGCGCGAGCCTGCGTCGACGACGGGTGGGTCGCGGTGCACCTGCCGGCTTCCTTGCGTCATGAGAGTGCGTTTTTGGGGTGTGCGTGGGTCGCTGCCGGTCCCGGGGCAGAAGACCGAACGCTATGGCGGGAACACCTCCTGCGTCGAGGTTCGCTCGGCCGCCGGGACGCGCGTGGTGGTGGACGCGGGGACGGGGATCCGGAAGCTCGGCAAGGAGCTGGGAACCGACGCAGACGCCGGGCGCACGGACGTCCATCTGCTCATCAGCCACACCCACTGGGATCACATCCAGGGGTTGCCGTATTTTTCGCCGCTCTATCAACGGGGCAACAAGCTGAGCGTCTACGCGCGCAAGCGCGACGATCTCCACCTGCACGCGGTGTTCGCGTCCCAGACCGACGATCCGTACTTTCCGGTTCCTTTCGCGGAGGCCCAGGCCGAGATCGCGTTTCGTGAGCTGACCGATTCGGCAAAGTTCGAGATCGCCGACGTCAAGGTGGCCTGCGCGCGTCTCAACCATCCCTATATCGCGACCGCGTATCGGCTGACCGTCGACGGCGCGTCGGTGGTGTACGTGTCCGACACCGCGCCCTTCACCGACATCTTGTTCGAAGACGAATTCGTCGAGCGCCCGCCGTCTCCGGGCGCGGAGTTGCCGGCGCGCGATCGGCAGAAGCTGGCGCGGATGCGCGACGGCGTGGTGCGCCTCTGCGCCGGAGCCGATCTGGTCATCTACGACACGATGTTCACCTCGGAGGACTACCAGCGGATCCCCCACTACGGCCACTCGCGTCCCAGCGACGCCGTCGACATCTGCCGGGAGGCCGACGCGCGCCGCCTGGTGCTTTTCCACCACGCGCCGGAGCGCACCGACACCGAGATCGACGGCATCCTGGCCGAAACGAGGACGCTGGCCGCACGCGACGGTGGCGCGCTCGAGGTGATGGCCGCCTACGAGGGGCTCGACGTCGAGCTCGGGCGGGGCTGATGGAGATCGCCTTCTGGGGCGTGCGCGGCTCGATTCCGGCGCCCGGGCCGTCGACGGTCCGCTATGGCGGCAACACCTCCTGCGTGTCGCTGCGACCGAAGAACGGCGGGCTCATCGTGCTCGACTGCGGAACCGGCGCGCGCAACCTCGGCATGACCCTCATGGAAGGCGTATTCGGCCAGGGCCGCGGCGAAGCGAGCATCCTGCTGTCGCACGCCCACTGGGACCACATCCAGGGTTTTCCCTTCTTCGTGCCGCTCTACCAACCGGGCAATCGGTTCCACATCTTCGGCGGCGCGCAGAGCTCGGCGATGCTGGAGGGGATCTTGGAAGGGCAGATGGCGCCGCAATACTTCCCGGTGCAGACGCTCAAGAACATGGGCGCCGGGATCGACATCGCGGCCATCGACGAGGGTGCGGCTTTCCAGGTGGCGGGCTGCACGGTGCGCGCGCGCACCAATCCACATGGGCGGGCCGGGGCCCTGGCGTTTCGCATCGAGGATGGCGCGCAATCGGTCGTCTACGCGAGCGACGCCGGGTACGACCCCAGCGGTCCGCCGCCCGCATCGGTCGATCTCTACCGGGGCGCCGACATCCTCATTCACGACAGCACCTACACGCCCGAGGACGGGCGCCGCTATGCCGATCGGGGTTTCTCGTCGGTCGAGAACGCCGTCGACGCCGCCATCGCCGGTCGGGTCAAACGCCTGGTTCTGTTTCACTACGATCAGGATTACAGCGACGCCGAGGTGGATGGCCTGTGCGCGCGGGGCCGGCGTCTGCTCGACGAGCGCGGCGGCCGCGAGATCGAGCTGACCGGCGCGGCCGAAGGGGCGACGCTGGCGATCTGAAGCTCCGGCCGTCAGACGGCCGCCGCGAACGATCAGCCAAAAAAGGATGGGCCCCGCGCGCCTCAGGCGGCCGCGAGGTAGCCTTTTTCCAGCAGCACGCGGAGCTTTTCCGCGATCAACAGATCGGAGAGCGGCGATTGGTCGAACACCGCACCGACGGTGTTGACCTCGAGCGCGGCCTGGAAGACGTCCAGCTCCTCCGGCGCGAGGTCGCGCAGCCTGGGCTCGAGCGGTTTCGGAACGGTGAGGGCCGCGGCCAGAGACGGCAGCTTCTCGAGCTGCACGCGGTACTCGTCGAGCTGGCGCATCCCGTCCATGAGCAGCGCCTCGGTCGAATCCTCCAGCTCCTCGAGCACGGGCGATTCGTCCGGCGGCTCCAGCTCGAACGCGCCCTGCACCCAGCCCAGCATGCGGACGATCGCCTTGCGGGAACCGACGGTCGGGCCATGCTCGAGGTTGGCGAAATAGATCTGGCCCTTGCGCAGGTAGAGGCGGCCGACGGCCGCGTCGGAGCGCACCATCAGCACGCCGGACTTGCGGCTGGTCGACAGCAGCTGGATCAGATCGGGCAACGGGATCTCTTCGATGCTGCCCGACATCGACTTGGGCGCCGCGCGCTTGTTGGCGGCGACCGCCATCTTGGAACGGGCCTCGGTCTCGCTGAGCGCGTTGTTGGTCGCGTCGCCTTCGACGTAGACCATCTTGATGATCGACGTTCCGATCAGAATCCGGTCGCCGTCCTTGAGCTCCGCCTTGCGCACCTTCTCGCCGTTGACGAAGGTCCCGTTGGTCGATCCCAGGTCCTGGATGGTCACCACCTGATCGTCGGTGGTGATCTTGGCGTGCTTGCGCGAGACCATGTCCTCGACCAGCACCATGTCCAGGTCGGACGAGCGCCCGACGATGATCTCCCGGTGCGGGCGCAGCGGGAACTCACCGCCCTGGTATTTGCCCGAGATGAAGCGAAGCGCCCAAAGTGCGCTGTCGCGTCCCTCATCGCTGCCGTCGGAGACCATGTCGCGCGGCCGAAAGGTGCTCAAAACTTGACAATTTTAGTTGGGAGCGCGGATTCCGTCAACGTGCTCCGCGCCCTTTGTCTGTGTCCCCTCTGTCTGTGTCCCCTTTGTC
>JADGRB010000295.1 GCA_017881315.1 Pseudomonadota bacterium | reverse complement strand
ACGTCGGCCGCCCACCGGGCGCCGGCCGGAATACCGGTGTTCGAAAAGCCGCTCGATCTCGACAAGGTGATGGGCGAGGTGCAACGCCTCTGCTGAACCGGCGGGTTCGGGGGCGCTTCACCTTTTACGTGGTACCGACTTTCATGGCGCCCCGGCCGCGAAGCGCTGTCGGTAGGCGGCCGGCGTGACGCCGAGGCTTTGGGTGAACGCGCGCCACATCGTGCTCGCGTCGCCGAAGCCGGTTCGCGCCGTGATGTCCTTGAGAGGAAGGGGCGTCTCTTCCAGCAGTCGGCGCGCTTCGTCGACCCGGAGGCGGCGCACCAGCTCGGCGGGCGATTCGTGGAGATGCTCGCGGCACCAGCGGCTGAGGGTGCGGGGGCTCATCCCGACTCCCGCCGCGATGCGGTCCACGGGCAGCGCCTCGTCGACGTGCTCGAGCACGAAGGTCGAGACGTCGCGCAGCTTGGGGGGCTCCGTTTCCTGTCGCTTGAGCGCCGAGCTGAACTGCGCCTGGTTGCCCGACCGCCGCAGAAACAGGACCATCCGCTTCGCGACGGCCATCGCGACGCGGTGGCCGTGATCCTCCTCGACCAGCGCGAGGGCGAGGTCTATCCCCGCGGTGAGTCCCGCCGACGTCCACACCTCGCCGTCTCGCACGAAGATGCCCTGGTCGACCACGTGGGCCGCGGGAAACCGCGCTCGCAGCTCGGCGAGGTAGAGCCAGTGGGTGGTGGCGCGGCGTCCGTCGAGCAGGCCCGCTTCGCCGAGAACGAAGGCGCCCGTGCAGATCGAAATGACCGTGGGGATCCGCCGGTGATGTCGACGCAGCCACCGGACGAGACGCGATTCGCCGTCGGGCAGGGGCGTGCGCGGCGATCCGCCCGCGACGATCGCGATGTCCGGAAGCCGCGCCCCCGCCCGGGGCAAGCTGCGAACTCCCGCCACCACCAGCCCGTGCCGCGTCTCGACGGCCGGCGCGCGCGGCCCCACCACCTCGAGCTCATACGCCGCTCGACCAAGCACGTCGTTCGCGTGGCCCAGCACCTCCCAGGGACCGGCGATGTTCAGGACCCCCGTGCCGGGGCAGACCAGAAACCAGACGCGCTTTACCCGACGGCCCATCACCTCAGCTTGCCACGGTTGACTCAGACGGGTGGCCTAAAACGCAACCTTCTTGTCCTTTAGGCCAGCCGGCTTTCGCGCTATTCGTGGGGGAGGCCGAACGAAGGGCCCGCCGAAGGAGAGGCGCAGCGATGATCAGGATCGGCATCAACGGATTTGGGCGAATCGGCCGGGTGGCCTTCCGCGCCGCGATGGAGCGCGACGACGTCCAGGTCGTGGCCGTCAATGACCTCCTCGAGCTTCCGCACCTCGCCTATCTGCTCAGGCACGACTCCGTTCACGGTCGGTTCCGCCACGAGGTGGTGGTCAAGGATCACTTCCTGGTGGTGGACGGGCGGCCCATCCGCGCGACCTCGGTGAAGGACCCGGCGGCGTCGGCCTGGAACGAAGTGGGCGTCGATGTGGTGATCGAATCGACCGGGATCTTCCTGACCAAAGAGAAGACGGAGGGTCATCTGCGGGCGGGCGCCAGGCGCGTGATCCTGTCGGCGCCCTCCAAGGACGACATGCCGATCTTCGTCTATGGCGTCAACACCGAGGGGTACGCGGGCGAGCCGATCGTCTCGGCGGCGTCCTGCACCACCAACTGTCTGGCTCCGCTCGCCAAGGTGCTCGACGATTCGTTCGGCATCAAGCGCGGCCTCATGACGACCGTCCACGCGACCACCGCGACCCAAAAGGTGGTCGACGGCGTCTCCGGCAAGGACTGGCGCTTCGGGCGGGGAATCCTGGAGAACATCATTCCGGCGTCGACCGGTGCGGCCGAGGCCGTAACCCGGGTGCTCCCGACGCTGAAGGGGAAGCTCACCGGCATGTCGTTCCGCGTCCCCACCTCGGACGTGTCCGTCGTCGATCTGACGTGCGAGCTCCACCGCGAGGCGAGCTATCGCGACATCTGCGCCGCGATGAAGCGGGCCTCCGAAGGAACGCTCAAAGGCGTGCTCGGGTACACGGACGAGGAGGTCGTGTCGACCGACATGCGCGGGGAATCGTGCACCTCCGTCTTCGACGCCAGGGCGGGCATGGCACTCGACCCGACCTTCGTGAAGCTGATCGCCTGGTACGACAACGAATGGGGCTATTCGAGCAAGCTCCTCGACCTCGCGGTCCGCATCACGACCCGCTGACTCGGTCAGGGCGTCGTCGTTTCGAGCCTGTGGCACTTCTCACAGCTGAACGCGCCCTTGACCGGTTTGGCGGGATTGAAGACCGGAACGTCGAGCAGGGTGCCCATGGCGGGCACGACCTTCTTCGCCATGAACTCCGTGAACTTGGGCCAGGTCGGCTCCTTCTTCATCATCGCCTGGAAGGTCTCTGGCGTGTTCGGGAGCGGGTGGATGTCGTTGCTCGGCATCTTGTACTTGCGGTCGGAGGCATCCTTGCCGTGGCAGGTCTCGCAGGTGAACTTCGCGAACCTCTTGCCGTCGAACGCCTGGAAGACCTCCTTCATCTTCGGCTGCACGGCCTCCTTCATGTAGACGCGCTTCTGCTTGGCGTTCATGTCCTTCCACGCTACCTCGGGCGGCCCGACCACCTTGGCGCGCGCCGAAAGGCTCGAGGGGAAGAGCAGGAGGGCGAGCGTCGTGCCCGAAACGATTCCGAGGAAATATTTGCGTAGGTGTCCCACGATGGTCCTCCGTGTGTGTAGGTTCTCAGTCGACGACGGTCGAAGTCTGGGTCGAAGTCTGGTCAGATCGACACGCGAGCTCAAAATATCGTCGAGCTTTGCATCCGCCTGGCAAAAATGGGGAGCATGGTTACGTTCGAACCTGCGCGCCAGGGCGAATAGGAGGCCATCGATGACTCTGAAAGACGTAACCAATTTCGACACAGATCGGTTGTTCGACGTCGTGGGCTCGGAAACCAAACGATCGACCGGAGCGTGGTTGTTCCCCGCTCTCACCGCGTTTGGCGTGGGACTTCTGGTCGGGGCCGGCGTGGGCCTGATGTTGGCGCCCAAGTCCGGGCGTGGGCTCCGCGAGGACATGCGCGAGCGCCTCAGGCAAGCCTCGGACGGATTTTCTGATGCGGAGACTCTGGCGAGCCTGGATCCCGACATGGCGGGAGCCTAGGGCCCTGGCCGCCGGCTCATTCATTGGGGCCGTCAACTCTTGCTGGAGTTGATCGGGGTCTCGGCGGGATCCTTCCCAGCCGCGGCGTCTGCGTCGCGAATCTCCGTGGCGATTTCGGTCGCCACCGCGGCGGCCTCTTCGGGCGAGGCCCCGGCGGTTTCCCGGGCGTAGGTCCGCTCCGCCCGGGCGTCCCGGGCGCGCAGATGGGGATCATCCGTGTCATCGCCGGGCAGGTCGACGCGCAATTCTTCGACGAGCATCCGAAGCGCCGCCGCGATCGGCAGCGCCAACAAGGCCCCTATGATCCCGCCCACCTTGCCGCCGACGAGGAGCGCGATCACGACCACCGCCGACGACAGTCGGAGGGCCTTACCGTAGACCCGCGGGACGATCACGCGGCTCTCGAACTCCTGGTAACCGATCATCGCGACCAATACGATCGTCGCGACCACGGTGCCACGCGAGAGGGCCACCAAGACCGCCGGCGTGGTCGCCAGCAGGCCGCCGACGAAAGGAATCACGTCCGTCAGGGTGGCGAAGGCCGCCAATGGCAGCGCATTCGGTACCCGGGTGATCGCGAGCAGGGCGAAGGTGAAAACGCCGATCGCGACCGAGGTGATGATCTGACCGCGCAGATACCCGCCCACGATGGTTTCGAGGTTCAAGAGAACCCGGGCCAGCCGCACATGGAACCGGCGCGGAAACAGCGCGTAGAGGGCCCCGCGGGTGCGTTCACCGTCGGCGATGAAATAGATCGCCAGCACGACGGAGGTGGCGGCGTAGCCGATCACCTCGGCGGCGCCGAGAGAGGCCATCAAGGCGGCCGTTACGTTGAGACCCCGCAGGCGGTCCTCGGGTTTGAAGGCGCGAATCGCGCCGGCGAGCGGCGCGGTCAGGTGATGGGACTCGAGTGTTCGCGCCAGGCTCTTTTGAATCGCCGGCAGGTTGTTGATCGTTTGGCCCACCTGGGCGACCAGAGACGGGATCGTGATGAGGCCGGCCCCGACCGCGATGATCGCGCATCCGATGAAGACGATGGCGATCGACAGGGCTCGGTTCACCCGATGCTGCTGGAGCCAGCGGACGGCGGGTTCGAGGGTTCCCACCAGGATCAAAGCGACCACGATGACCAACAGGATCGGCAGCAGGAGATTGAGCAGCCAGATTCCACCCACCGTCAGCGCGATGGCGATGATGGTGCGGTAGGAGATCTCGACCCGGTGAACCACCGTCCCGCGATCGGCGCCGTCGCGATTCGGTTCGTGTTCTGACACGGCTCGCCTCAACCATAGTGCCGAGGGGGCGATTGACAACCCCCTGCTCATCCGCACGGGGGGGCGACGATCGATCATATTCACTGGAGTGCGGAAATGCGAGCGGCCAGACTGAGCCCATGACCACGACGACGACGTCGAAGATCGCGCTCGGCACCTCGGGACCCCAGGTGTTTCCCTTCGCTCTCGGCTGCATGGGGATGGGGGCCGGCAGCATGTACGGCGGCGGGGACGAGGCGGAGGGGATCGCGACGATCCACGCCGCCCTCGATCGGGGCGTGAACCTGATCGACACCGGCGACTTCTACTCGATGGGCAAGAACGAGCTGCTCGTCGGCAAGGCGCTCGCCGGTGGCCGGCGCGACCAGGCCCTCCTGAGCGTCAAGTTCGGTGGCCTGCGCGGCCCGGACGGCGCCTTCCTGGGCTACGACGCGCGGCCGGTGGCGACCAAGAACTTTCTCACGCACAGCCTCTCGCGCCTCGGCGTCGACCACATCGACATCTACCGCCCGGCGCGCCTCGATCCCGCCGTCCCGATCGAAGAGACCGTCGGCGCGATCGCCGACATGGTGAAGGCGGGTTATGTCCGCTACATCGGCCTCTCCGAGGTCAGCGCCGAGACCGTCCGGCGCGCCGCGAAGGTGCACCCGATCTGTGATCTGCAGATCGAGTACTCGCTGATCAGCCGGGGGCCCGAGGCGACGATCTTCCCCGCGCTCGCGCAGCTCGGGGTCGCGACGACCGCGTACGGCGTGCTCTCGCGCGGCCTCCTCACGGGCAGCAGACCGAGCGGAGCGGGCGATCTCCGGGCGCATCTGCCGCGCTTCTCCGGCGACAATGGCGAAAAGAACCGGGCGCTGGCTCTGCGCCTCGCGGCCCTCGCCGCCGCCAGGGGGATCAAGCCCGCGCAGCTCGCCATCGCGTGGGTCCGTGCCAAGGGCGTGGCCCAGAACGTCACGATCGTCCCGACGGTGGGTGCCCGCAACCGCGCCCAGCTCGCCGACGCCCTCGCCGGTCTCGACGTGACCCTCAGCCCCGCCGAGGTCGCCGCCCTCGAAGCCGAAATCCCCGCGACCGAAGTGGCCGGCACACGCTACGCCGCTCCGCTCATGGCGATGCTCGACAGCGAGAGGTGACGTCCGGGGTGACGCCCTGATGGCTCACGGCTGGGGCCCTGACCAAACGTCGGGGACGTGCGACGTCCCGTGATCTACAATCGGCCAGGAGGATCTCAATGAGCCGATGCTCGCAAACATGCGCTCGCGCACTCATTTGGATAGTGGGACTGATCGTGTCGGGCTGTGGGGGACCGTCAGCCAAGACAATCACGGCAACGGACGTCAACGGTATCCCGGCGGGCGACGCCACGGGCACCGCGCTGTCCGGCAGCTATCTCCTCGCGAGCGCGGCGATTGAAGACTGCACGTGCCGGGTGGGTAGCTGCGCGATGATCCACGCACAAACGGGCACCACCCTGATGGTCGTCCAGCAGGACGGCGCCCTGACCGTAACCGATTCGAACGGCAACGTCTCCACGGGCGGTGTCAAACTGGACGACACGTTCACCTGTGGCGGATCGGCAGCGATCCCTTCTGCCGAAGGGCAGGGAGAGATCTACGCTGTTATGGACGGAACGTTCCAGCTCTCCGGCGGCCAACCGACGGCGATGACGTTTCAGATCTCCGAGAC
>JADGRB010000294.1 GCA_017881315.1 Pseudomonadota bacterium | reverse complement strand
GGCGGCATCGTGGGCACCGGCGGAGGGGCGGGTGGGATCACGGCGACGGGCGGCACGAGCGCCGGTGGGCACGCAGGTAGCAGCGCCAGCGGTGGGGCAAGCGGCGGTACGGTGGGCACGGGTGGAGCTGGCGGCGGAGGTGCCGGACAGCCCGGCATCCAGCCGGACGGCAGCTTCGTGACCACCTGTCCCGACCTGTTCCAGTCGAACCCGGGTGGTCCGCCCGCGGTCACACCGGTCCCCAGCCCCGAACAGGCCAGCTACCAGCACACCGAGATGACGGCCTTCATCCACTTCTCGCTGGCGACGTTCGACGGGACCGAACAGGGCAACACCGCCGACAAGCCGACGGTCTTTGCCCCGACCAACCTGACCCAGGATTCGGTCAATGCATGGGTCAGCTCGCTGAAGGCGGCCGGTTTTCGTCAGGCCATGCTGACCGCGAAGCACAGCATCGGGTTCTGCTTGTGGCCGTCGCCTTCGACCAACGGCTGCAACCAATTCTCCGTCGCACAATCCGGCTGGATGAGCGGCGGGGGAGACGTGGTCAAGATGTGGACGGACGCCATGCACGCCAATGGCATGCGTGTCGCGATGTACCTGGCGCCCTGGGACCAGCACTTCCCCAGCTCGAAGACCGGTTACCAGGACTACCTGGAAAAGCAGATGACCGAGCTGCTGACGAATTACGGCCCGGTCTACGAGATCGAATTCGACGGCTTCAACGCGCCTGGATCGAACGGGACGCCCGCCACGGTGGATTGGGGGCACGTGTTCAAGCTGGCCCGGCAGCTGCAGCCGCACATTCTGGTCTGGGCGGGACCGGAGGTCGAGCAGATGGCGGCAGCCGACAGCCCCCCGGTGTTCCCCACTCTGCAGTGGATCGGCAACGAGAACGGGGTCGCCACCCGGACGACTTCCAGCCTGAATCTGTCGCACTGCACCGCGCTGACGAACGGCTCGCTGGCGGCGACGAACCTGTGGTGTCCCTGGGAAACGAACGTGTCGGATCGCCTGACCAGCGGCGATCACTGGTTCTGGCACTCGCAAGACACACCGATGCCGCTCAGCAACATGCAGTCGATCTACTTCACCAGCGTCGGCATGAACACGACCCTCATCTTCAACGTCCCCCCCAGCAACACCGGCGCGTTCGACGCGAAGGACGTCACGCTGTTGCAGCAGTTCGGCAGCTGGTACACGTCGCTGACCGACGTTCTCAAGGGGCAACCGACGACCGCCGACTCGACCTGGAGCGCCGCCGGCTTCGACGGGAGCAAGGCCGTCGACGACAGCGTCTGCACGTACTGGGCGGCGGCGACGGGGAAGACCACGGGAAGACTGGAGGTCGATCCACCCTCGCCGGTCACGTTCAGCGTTCTCAGCATCCGCGAGCCGATTGAGCTGGGCGAGCGCGCGACCGCGTACCACGTCGAGATCAAGCAGAACGGAACCTGGAACACGGCGCCCAAGGACAAGTCGGGCAACCAGATCAAGGGAACCGTCATCGGGCAGCGGCAGCTCTGGCAGTTGAATCAGACCAGCGCCGACGCCATCGCCGTAGTCGTCGACTCGGCGCGCGGCGTTCCGGCCATTGCCGAGCTCAGCGCCTACTGATGATCAAGCAGGCTGTGATCCTCTTGACCGTGGCCGCGGCGTCGTGCGGGTCTTCGCCGACGGGCCAGCCCGACGCGTCGACGGGCCAGCCCGACGCGTCGACGGGCCAGCCCGACGCGTCGACGGGCCAGCCCGACGCGGCCAGCCCGCCGCCGAGTTGTGTGCCCGCCGGCGCCGGACGGACCGATTGCGGACCGAACAAAGAGAGTTGCTGTGCCAGCCTGGCTACCCCGGGCGGTTCGTATTCCCGCACGTTCAGCAACGACGGCACCGGCCCGACCGACGAGGACGATCCGGCAACCGTCAGCGGCTTTCGCCTGGACAAGTATCTGGTGACGGTCGGCCGGTTTCGCCAGTTCGTGGCGGCCTGGAACGGAGGCGCCGGATACACGCCGCCGGCCGGATCCGGCAAGCACACGCACGTGAACGGCGGCCAGGGGCTGGTCGACGACAGCGGAGGCAGCCCGGTTTACGAGCCGGGTTGGAATCCGTCGGACGACAGCAACATCACCCTGACGGACCAGAACCTCGTCTGCGATCCGAGCTTCGCGACCTGGACCAGCGCGCCCGGCAGCCAGGAGGACCTGCCCATCAACTGCGTGAATTGGTACGAGGCGTATGCCTTCTGTATCTGGGACGGCGGCTTTCTGCCGAGCGAGGCAGAGTTCGAGTATGCGGCGGCGGCCGGCAGCGAGCAGCGCGAGTATCCCTGGGGATCGACTGACCCAGGGACGGCAAGCCAGTACGCCATCTTCGGCTGTGAGCATGGGGGCGACGGCACCAGTTGCACCGGCCTCGCCAACCTGGCGCCGGTCGGGTCAGCCACGATGGGCGCCGGCCGCTGGGGGCAGCTGGATCTGTCGGGAGAGGTTTCGGAATGGAACCTGGATTTACACGCGACGACGTTCGGTAACCCGTGCAATGACTGCGCGTCGCTGGCCGGAGGCTCGGGCCGAGTGAATCGCGGCGGTTCGTACCGCAGCAGCGCGTCGCCGTATCTGCAATCCTTCTTCCGCGGCGACTTCCTGTACGCGACCGATCGGACCTCCTCATTCGGAATCCGCTGCGGCAGGACGCCATGATGCGAGCAGCCTCGACCGCGGGCCTCTGGCTTTCGCTGCTGCTGACGGGCGGCGTTGGCCTCTCTTGCGGCTCGGGCGCGGGGCACACGAGCGGCACCGGCTCGGGCGGAAGCGCGGGGCCGGGGCTGGGTGGATCCAGCGGCGGTGGCCCTGACGGCGGTGCCAGAGGCACAGGCGGGGCAGCCGGCCACTCAGCGGGTGGCACGACGGCTGTGGGTGGAGCCGGTGGCACGACGGTGATGGGTGGAGCAGGAGGCTCAGCGGGTGGCACGACGGCTGTGGGTGGAGCAGGAGGCTCAGGTGGTGCCAGCACCGGCGCGGGTGGTAGCGGCACCGGCGGGAGACTGACCGGCACGGGTGGCGCCGGCGGGGCGGGTGGCGGTGCGGCGGGCGCTTCGGGTAGCGCCGGCAGCCGGCCGGTTCAAGCCTACAACGGCGCGCGCGGCACGAGCTTCAATGACGGCTGGAAATTTCACCTTGGCGATGTCACGAGCGCCCAGCAAACCACCTTCGACGACTCGAGCTGGCGCAGCCTGAGCGTGCCGCACGACTGGAGCGTCGAGCTCCCCTTCAACAAGAATTCCCCGGCGGGCAACGGCGGCGGCCTTCTGGATGGGGGCGTTGGCTGGTACCGCAAGACCTTCACCTTGGACTCTTCCTATTCGGGTCAGAAGATCCGGATCGAGTTCGACGGCGTGTACATGAATAGCCAGGTGTGGATCAACGGCACCTCGCTGGGCACGCGTCCCTACGGTTACTCGACCTTCGAATACGACCTCACACCCTACGTGAAGCTTGGCGCGAGCAACGTCATTGCGGTCCGGGTTGACAACAGCAGCCAGCCGAACAGTCGCTGGTACTCGGGCAGTGGTATCTATCGCAATGTCTGGCTCACCGCCCTCAATCCGGTCCACGTCGCCTACAACGGCGCGTTCGTCACGACCCCATCGGTGAGCGCTACTTCCGCGTCGGTCTCGATCGCCGCCGACGTCGAGAATCAATCAAGCGCCTCTCAGTCCGTGACGATCACTGCGGAAATTCACGATGCCGGCGGTGCGGTGGTGGCGAGCACCAGCACGGCAGCCAGCAGCGTTGCCGCCGGAATGACTTCGACGTTGAGCCAGAGCCTCAACATTTCGAATCCCCACCTGTGGTCGACGGACGCGACGTATCTCTATCAGGCGAAGCTGTCCGTGCAGGTTGGCACTTCGACGGTTGACACCTACCTAGTTCCGCTCGGGTTGCGATCGTACACTTTCGATCCAGCCAAAGGATTCTCCCTGAATGGGCAGTCCATGAAGCTCTGGGGGACGGCCAACCACCACGACTTCGGCGCGGTCGGAACGGCTTACCACCGTCGCGCCCTCGAACGAGAGCTGCAGATCTTGAAGGGGATGGGCGTCAACGCCCTCCGCACCTCCCACAACCCGCCCCTGCCAGAGTTGCTGGATCTCGCCGACCAGATGGGCTTCCTCGTCATGGACGAAGCTTTCGATGTATGGGAGACCGGAAAGAATGGTTTGAATGATTACCACCTGTTCTTCAAACAGTGGGCTCAAACCGACATTCAGGACTTGGTCCGCCGCGACCGCAATCATGCGAGCGTCATCATGTGGAGCATCGGCAACGAGATCCAGGGCGCCTCGACCGCGACCGCTTCGAATCTGATCAAGTGGGTGAAGGCTATCGACTCGACGCGCCCACTGACGTGGGCCTGCAACGACATGGGAAATGGGACCAACCAGGCGGTAGCCGCCTTGCTCGATCTGCAAGGGTACAACTACCTGCAAAACGGTTCGGTCACGTCTCCCATCTTCGACGGGGACCATGCCTCGCACCCGACCTGGAAGATCTTCGGCAGCGAAATGGAGTCGGGAGGGCGAAGCCGCGGCTTCTATTCCACCGCCGTCGACAAGCCCACGACTTGGGGCAGCTGCGACGACTCGGCCAAAGAGTGCTCCGATTACCCCGATACCGACGCCAGCCCCGCAGACTACGAGCAGATGTACGTCATCGAGACCAACCGTCCCTGGTTCGCCGGCGAGTTCGACTGGACCGGCTTCGACTACGGGGGCGAGCCGTGGCCGTACGCCAACGATGCGAAGAGCTCCTATTTCGGCATTGTCGACACCGCCGGCTTCCCCAAGAACGGCTACTACTTCTGGCAGAGCCGGCGTACGACCGCACCCATGGTCCACATCTTCCCGCATTGGAACTGGACGGCCGGAACAACGGTGAATGTCTGGGTCTACAGCAACTGCGACAGCGTTGAATTGTTCCTCAACGGCGCGTCGTTGGGCTCCAAGTCCTTCACCTCCAGCAGCACCGCGAGCCTCGGGTGGACGGTGCCCTGGGCGAGCGGCAAGCTCGTGGCCAAGGGTACCAAGGCCGGCGCGGTGGTCGCTACCGACGAGGTGGACAGCGCGGGAGCCGCGGCCAAAGTCGGCCTGTCGGTGGATCGGACGACAATCGCCGCGGATGGGTGGGATCTCGCTTACGTCACAGCCGTGATTCAGGACGCCGCCGGTTCGATGGCCCCGACCGCCAACAACAGCATCACCTTTGCCGTTTCAGGTCCCGGTAAGCTCGCGGGCACGGACAACGGCGACCCGATAGACCTCACGGCCTACTCGTCGTCGACCCGGAAGGCGTTCAACGGCAAAGCCCTGGCCATCGTGCAGTCGACGGGCGCTCCCGGTCAGATCACGGTAACCGCCACCTCTTCCAACCTCACCGCAGGCTCGGTATCGACGACCGCACGGTGAAACCGAGAACCACGAGTTGAGAAGCTCGAAAGAGAGACGAGACTTGATGCACAACTCATCCTGGAGTCGAGCCGCCTGGTATCTCGTCCTTCTTGCGCCAGTCGCATTTTCTTGCTCGAACAATCCCTCCCCGGGCACCGGGAGCGGAGCCGGAGGCGCCTCGGGGATGGCTGGCAGCAAGGCCACTGGAGGTAGCTCCGGAACGAGCGGCTCGGGTGGAGGCAGTGGAACAGGGAATAGCGGCTCGGGTGGAAGCAGTGGAACAGGGGGTAGCGGCTCGGGCGGAAGCAGTGGAACAGGGGGTAGCGGCTCGGGGGGAATCGGTCCGGGGGCAGGCGGCGGTGGCGCGGGCGGCAGAGGGGGCGCGGCTGGGGGCGCGGCTGGGGGCGCGGCCGGCGGTTCCTCGGGGTTCTCGTCCGGATGCGGGAGCACGCCGCCGAGCGGCGACGTTTTCTACGTGGCCACCGGTGGCGACGACGCCAACGCCGGAACCAAGGACAAGCCCTTCAAGTCCATGGCTGCCGCGCAGGCCGCGGTTCGCAAGGACCCGAACAAGGGCACCAAGCCCATCACGGTCATCTTCGGAAGCGGAACGTACTACGTCGGCAAGACCATCGCCTTTACGTCCGCTGATTCGGGAACCCAGGCGGCACCCGTCACCTACACCGGGTGCGGCGCGACCGCCACGCTCAG